>NZ_JALNTK010000063.1:0-405 GCF_023161865.1 Pseudoalteromonas sp. 2CM36K | reverse complement strand
GGTTCGGGGTTCGGGGTTCGGGGTTCGGGGTTCGGGGTTCGGGGTTCGGGGTTCGGGGTTCGGGGTTCGGGGTTCGCCAAAATTATGCTTAGTATTAATTAAAACGCAATTAGTAATTTATTTATAAAAAAGCAAAGAAAGGCTGTGTTTTTTTGCTCATTTGCACTCATTCTTTGCTCTTTGTGCAAATAACTTTTAAGTGATTTATTTACCACTGAAGGTTATGAGGCGCTGCATTTTACCCGCGTCTCTCAGCCCGTTGCCCGCAGCTCGTAACTTTCAAATAATATAAAAAAAGAGCATTGCTGCTCCTTTTTAAATTTTACTTAGGCCTAGGTCATTAAACACAAAAACGCGGGGTAAACCCGCTGCTACGTGGTGATAATTCTTGGTAGCAGCGATTTT
>NZ_JALNTK010000062.1:0-432 GCF_023161865.1 Pseudoalteromonas sp. 2CM36K | reverse complement strand
ATTGGTAGACACAAGGGATTTAAAATCCCTCGACTAACAAGTCGTGCCGGTTCAAGTCCGGCCTCGGGCACCACTTTACGTTATTTCTATAACATCCAATTAAATCATCACATTTTTATTACTAAACCCCACTAAGCACACTAATTTACCACCCCTGTTGTTAGCAATAACTTTTTGTTCAACACCTTAAGAGCTCGTGTTTTGTTGCAAGGGCTGATACATACTCTTGGCTCATCAATAGACTGTCACTGATCACTTCAGACTTTTTTACAAGTTAATCAAGGTGTAGTGTAGGTCGTTAGCTAAATCATAAACTAGACTCTTTAATACCAATTCGCTTAATTAAGCGGTCTATTTTGAGGCAGGAAAAACGGGTTGATAGCTAGGCAAAAAATTCGCTATTTAGTTGTTCTAAATGAGAATTTTTTAACA
>NZ_JALNTK010000061.1:0-495 GCF_023161865.1 Pseudoalteromonas sp. 2CM36K | reverse complement strand
GAAATAAAACAGACACCCATCTTTAATTTTGTACTTTCAATGGTTTCAAACTATGCTTTAGGCAGTATGAATAAATAGGCTGGGTGTTCCATGGCAATTGCAAGAAAGCGTCAGGTTAGTTTGGCTGATACGCGATATTATCACTGTATTTCACGTTGTGTACGCCGAGCCTTTTTATGCGGAGAAGACCATTTTACAGGTCAGTCTTATGAGCACCGCAGAGGCTGGGTAGAAGATAGGCTACTTGCCTTAGCAAAAGTATTTTGCATAGATGTGTGTGCTTATGCTGTGATGAGTAATCACACTCATTTAGTACTACATGTAGATGATAAAAAGGCCAATAGGCTAAATGACAAAGCCATTATTATTCGTTGGCATAAAGAGTGTAAAGGCACGTTATTAACGCAAAAATAGTAAAATAAAACAGACACCCATCTTTAATTTTGTACTTTCAATGGTTTCAAACTATGCTTTAGGCAGTATGAATAAATAGGC
>NZ_JALNTK010000060.1:0-575 GCF_023161865.1 Pseudoalteromonas sp. 2CM36K | reverse complement strand
CAAAGGTTAGGCTATGAGTCAGTCCAACATACATTTCAATTACTTGCACACAAAACCTTTTCCACCCAGTCTTTTGAACAATGGTGCGGACTTAATTTACTCGCTGTAGATGGCGTTAGTTTTCGAACTCATGATAATCAAGATAACAGAGAAGCATTTGGCAGTGACAGTAATCAACATGGAGAAGTAAGCTACCCACAAGTACGAATGTGTAGCCTTATGGAAGTATCTAGCCATTTACTGTTAGATAGCAGCTTTGACTCCCGTCGCATAGGTGAAATGAGCTTAGCTCAACGACTATTACCAGCCGTACCAGATAATTCTCTTACCTTGTTTGACCGCGGCTATTACTCATTAGGACTGTTGCATCAATGGCAAAACCAAGGAGATAACACTCACTGGATGTTACCCGCGAGGAAGGATTTACAGTATCAAGTTGAACATAGTATAAATGACAATGATAAAATAGTGATTTTGTCCACAAGTCCTCAAGCCAGAAAGAAATTTGAGTCATTACCAGAGACCATGATGGCAAGATTAACCACCTATAAAGTGGATGGAAAAAGCTATCGTGT
>NZ_JALNTK010000059.1:0-602 GCF_023161865.1 Pseudoalteromonas sp. 2CM36K | reverse complement strand
TAAATGACAATGATAAAATAGTGATTTTGTCCACAAGTCCTCAAGCCAGAAAGAAATTTGAGTCATTACCAGAGACCTTGATGGCAAGATTAACCACCTATAAAGTGGATGGAAAAAGCTATCGTGTTCTCAGCTCTCTCATTGACCCTTTACGATTTCCATATGAAGAATTAACAGAGGTTTATACTCAACGCTGGGAAATTGAGCTGGCGTTTAGAGAAATAAAGCAGGGATTGAATCATAGCAAACACACGTTACGTAGTAAGAAACCAGACATGGTACGTCAAGAGTTATGGGGGTTATTACTCGCTTACAATTTAATACGTATCGTCATGCTTGATGCAACTAAAGATGAGGATATTTTGCCTACACAGCTAAGCTTTAGCCAATCTATGCGACAGGTTATCGCTTTCTTTATGTTTACGCCAATACATAGTGCAAGTAAGTTGCCTATTCATTACGATGAGTTACTGACAACACTTAGATTGTTTATCTTACCCGATAGGTTACCAGATAGGCATTATCCAAGGGTGATAAGAAAGAAGCCGAATAAGTACCCCTATAAAAGAAAATGCCAGTCAGTTCTTAACTGACTGGCATTA
>NZ_JALNTK010000005.1:133855-180418 GCF_023161865.1 Pseudoalteromonas sp. 2CM36K | reverse complement strand
GGTGCCGACTAACCGAGTCGAACGGTTGACCTACTGATTACAAGTCAGTTGCTCTACCAGCTGAGCTAAGTCGGCACACTAAACTGTGTGCTAAGGCACGTGTAATAACGTTTAATCTTATGATTTGAAACACTATTACTTTAATAATGGTGCCTCGACCCGGAATCGAACCAGGGACACGAGGATTTTCAATCCTCTGCTCTACCAACTGAGCTATCGAGGCACTTAAACAGTGCTAATTAAAAATCTTAACTGATTTTTAATGCAATTCCCAGCTAGCTCTACTAACTGGCTATCTGGGCGTGCGGCGTATTAAACGAGTTTTGCCCCTACAAGTCAACTTTTTTTTTATTCTTTATAATCGTTTGAACGGTTTTCAAACAACTCGAGGCTATTTTCGTTAATACAGTGTATTTATCCAACAAAAGAGTTTAAAAAACGTAGTGAATTATTTTTTTTAGGTGTTACGATTGAATAATAACTTTCGGTACAGGCTTACCGTTTTAATAATAAGACCACAGGAAAACTCATGCAGAGCAAGCCCTCTTCAGCAATAAAAGGCCTACTACCTTTATTCTTAGTTAGTAACCTTATAATAACCGCATTATTTGTAGTCGCCTTTGTGCTTTATTCACAAGGCAATGCTGATAACAACGCATCTGCTCCAACCTCTACTTTATCGTTAACAAAACTTGCTGAGCGTCTTGATCAGCCTTTAGCAGAAGCATTAACAATATACGAGCAAGACAAGGTCACGCAATTACTCGATATGACCACCTTACTCAATGATGATTATAAATATACGCTCCACCGTTTTAATGCCAATAATCAAGCCGAGTTAGTTTATAGCAATAACAGTAAAGCAATTGCGCCTTTAGCTGTTAATAAATATATTAAAGAACAAAATACTCTTCATCATTTAATCTCATCAGAGGGACAGGTAATTGGAGAGCTTATTATTGAGCAAACACAGTCCTCAGTTACACCATCAAATCAACACTCACCACTAAATGCCTATATTGTAGCCTTTGCTGCACTGGTGGTGCTGTTTGTATTAGCATTCATGTTGAATAAATACATTAACAAGCGATTACATAAAAATACAGATTCACTTACTCAAGAACTAAAAGAAATTACGCAAAACGATAACTATCAAAGTACCCTAAATGAGCAACTAGAGGGTGGTTTAGAAACGGTAGCTCAACAAGTTAATTTGTTACTCAAAAAGGTGAGTAAGGTTCAAGCTGACGATCAAGCGGCGAAAAAAGAATTAAAAAAATTACAAACAAGCCTTGAAACAGAAGTACAAAACAGAACCTTTGAGTTAGAAAAACAAACGCAAAAAGCGCTAAAAGCCAGTGAAACTAAAACCACCTTTTTAGCCACTATGAGCCATGAAATAAGAACACCAATGAATGGCGTAATCGGTACCATTGATTTACTTCGTCAAACAGAACTTGATGGTGCACAGCAACGTTTAAGTACAATTATTCGTGAATCTGCATTCTCGCTGCTAAGTATCTTAGATGATATTTTGGATTTTTCTAAAATTGAAGCAGGAAAGCTCAATATAGACCCGACTCCCTTTTCTGTTGCAGATACACTAGAAGAAGTCGCAAAGGTGTTATCGTCAGTTGCAAAAAACCGTCACCTAGAACTCGATTTATCAATTGCACCCGATATTCCTAGTAACCTTATGGGCGACTCAGTCAGGGTTCGTCAAGTACTTTATAACTTATGCAGTAATGCCATTAAATTTACCAGCACTAACGGCTCTACCCAAGGTAGAGTGAAAATATCGGTTGAAGTGGCACATAACACTGCCGATCATTTTACGCTACGTTTTTGCGTAAGTGATAATGGTAAAGGAATGACTCAGTCCCAATTAAGGAAAATATTCAGCCCATTTACTCAAGCTGAAAGCTCAATTACCCGAGAATTTGGCGGTACAGGACTTGGGCTTTCAATTTGTAAAAGCTTAACCGAGCTAATGCTTGGTACTATACATGTTACAAGCCATGAGGGGATTGGTAGTGAGTTTACCCTTGAACTGCCTTTTTCAACGGCAGGTAAAACTGAATTTGCCCATAAAAATACACTAAATGGTAAACATGTCGTTGTTGTTAGTGATAATGCTGAACGCAGCAAGGTAATTTATCGTTACTTATCATTTATGGGGGCTAAAATAACCTATGCCCATGAGCAAAAGGACATAGAAGCTCATCAAGACACAAAGGATATTATTTGGGTTGTTGATGGTATTGACGACATGAGTAGCATTAGCACTTTGCTGAGAAGTTTACTTTACTCACTAGAAGATAATAATCAGCAAATGGTGGTATTAAGTAAACTAGATGAAGCCGTTATTAATCATAAAAATATTTTTTATATTAATGCTTCACCACTATGTAAATCTAATTTTATGCTTTCAATTTTGGTTGCGGCGGGCTTACATAAACCTAAGCAAATAAAAAAAGCTAAAAGCATGAATCATTACTTAAATTCAGAAGAAGCACTCGCTGCAAATAGGCTTGTTTTATTGGTAGAAGATAACTTACTAAACCAAGAGGTACTTACCGAGCAGTTACATATACTAGGGTATAGTGTGGAAGTAGCGAATAATGGTGAGGAAGGCATAGAGATGTGGCGTAAAAACAGCTATTCGCTCATCCTAACCGATTTACATATGCCGAAAATGTCTGGCTACGATATGGTTGAAAAGATTAGAGAAGAAGCGGCACTGTTAGAAGCAATCGATGCCCAACCTTATATTATTGCTGTAACAGCCAATGCCTTAAAAGGCGAAAGAGAGCGCTGTTTAGCTGTGGGAATTAATGACTTTATAACTAAACCGATTGAGTTAAATGCGCTTGAGGACATATTAAATCAATGGAGCGATTTAGATAATAAACAGCCAAAACAAATTAGCTCAGCTGAAAAGCCAGCCATGCCTATTAATATGGAATCTGCCAATAAATATATAAATGGCGATGATGCTAAAAAAATTCGCTTCTTTAAAATGTATTTAGAGCAAAGCCAAGAACAAATTAAATCAATCAACTTTGCGGTACTACAAAAGAGTCAAAGTGAAATTATAGCTGCCTGCCATCAATTGAAATCTATATCAAAAACAGTGGGGGCTAATATTGTGGCTGATTTAGCGCAGTCATTTGAGGATAAGTGTAAGACTGATGAAATCAATGCCGATGAGTTAATTGAGATGAGAGATGAGCTCGAAATTGAATATTCAAGAGCAGCACAATTTTTAAAAGAACAAATTAGAAACCACGATCAACAAGATGACTTGATTTAACTAAACTGTTCATAGGTATGCACAACAAAAAAGGGCTTTTATAGCCCTTTTTTAACGATTATTTTTCTACTGGCTTATAGCCTTCAATCTCGACCTCTTTACCTTCGAATAAAAAGCCAACCATTTGCTCTTCTAAAAAAGTACGATGCTCTGGGTCCATCATATTTAAATGCTTTTCGTTGATCAGCATCGTTTGTTTATGCTGCCACTGTCCCCATGCTTCTTTAGATATATTATTAAAAATCTTTTCGCCAATTTCACCAGGATAAAGTTGAAATCCAAGGCCTTCAGCTTCTTTTTGTAACTTTTGACAAAATACAGTACGTGCCATGATTTATTCTCTCTAACGCTAAATGCTGCTAGTTTAACCTATTGGGCTCATTTGTTTAACCAACTTTTTAGTCGGTGCAGCTAAACCCACCTCTATTGATTGATCAAGTGGATACCATATTAACTGCTTGTCGTTCACCACATCAGGAATTTGCTGAACATTGAGCACATGTGGGTTTATGGTTAGCTCAAAATGTGAGAACACATGGGTAAAAGGCGCTAATATCTCAAGCTCACTTTTTAGCCCTTGTTGTGCTAAAAAAGTGTCGAGCTCGCTGTGCTCATTAAATTCAAAAAATCCAAATAAGCCGCCCCAAATACCGCTATTTGGGCGCTTTTCCATGAGTACTTTGTCGTCATGTTTAATAATTAACTGATGACAACTTTTTTTAGGCACTGCTTTTTTAGGTTTAGAATGTGGAAACTCTTTAACCTTACTCGCATTAAAAGCACCACATTGTGTTTTTAACGGGCATGCTTCACAGTCAAAACGACTTCGTGAACAAAGGCTTGCCCCTAAATCCATCATAGCTTGATTAAACTCAGTCACATTATTTTTAGGGGTGAGTTGTTCACTTAAATGCCACAGCTGATTTTCTACCTTTTTGACACCATACCAACCTTCAACCATGAAAAATCGCGCAAGCACCCTTTTTACATTGCCATCAAGAATAGGATGATGCTGCCCCAACGATAAAGATAAAACAGCACCGGCAGTGGAGCGCCCTATTCCGGGTAAATCCATCATCTCTTCAAGTGTGCTGGGAAACTGGCCTTGATATTTGTCTCGCACTATTTTGGCCGTTTTATGCAAGTTGCGCGCGCGTGCATAGTAACCTAGACCAGTCCAGTGATGCAGAACCTGATCTTCATCAGCATTTGCTAAAGCAATAATATCGGGAAAGCTTTGCATAAACTTTTCGAAATAGGGAATAACAGTCACAACTTGAGTTTGCTGCAACATCACCTCAGACACCCACACTTTATAAGGCGTTTTAGCTAATTGCCATGGCAATGTTTTGCGCCCATGGAGATGATACCAATCAACTACTTGGTTAGAAAACCAATCAGACTGCTGCTTTTTTAAATCCAACATATTTACTTTTTTACTAATGCTCAATGGCGGCTCAGTCTATTGGAGTTGTTGAAAAGATCAAGCTATAACGCCCTAGAGCTTGTCAACCCCGCACGGGTCAGGGATAATACGCAACCATTTTTAAACACATTGTTTTGTCAGGCCAATAATATGAGTGAATCAAGTAACAACAACCTTGAGCAAGCTAAGCAAGAAGGTAAGTATATCCGCACTATTCGTAGTTTTGTAAAACGCGAAGGCCGATTAACCAAAGGCCAAGCCGCTGCAATCGAAAAATGCTGGCCAACAATGGGGCTTGAGCATAAAAACGGCCTGCTTGATTTAAACGCAGTATTTGGCAATGACAATGATGTAGTGTTAGAAATTGGCTTTGGTATGGGCAAGTCATTGGTTGAAATGGCAAAAAATGCACCACATCTTAACTTTATCGGTATAGAAGTACATCGCCCAGGCGTTGGCGCGTGCTTAATGGATGCCGACGAAGCAGGCGTTACTAATCTTCGTGTATTTGAACACGACGCCGTTGAAGTCCTTGCAGATTGTATAAGTGATGAAAGCTTATCGACCTTACAATTGTTCTTCCCTGATCCGTGGCACAAAAAGCGTCACCATAAGCGCCGTATTGTACAAACGGAGTTTGCAGAAAAGCTACGTTCTAAATTAAAAATTGGCGGCGTTTTTCATATGGCAACCGATTGGGAAAACTATGCAGAGCATATGCTTGAAGTAATGCAAGCAGCACCTGGTTACAAAAACCAATCAGAGACTAACGACTATGTACCTCGTCCTGATTTACGTCCGCTGACTAAATTTGAACAACGTGGCCATCGTTTAGGCCATGGCGTATGGGATTTAATGTTCGAACGTACTAAATAACCGTTAATTAAATAATCAAGTAAGGTAAAGCCATTTATGAGCGTATTAACCAATCCGAGCCTATTATTACTTCGCAACAGCGAGGAGCTAAAAGGTAAATCAATATTGGTGGTCAACTTTGTTCAAGATGGCTTTTTAAATGAGCTAAAAACGCTCAACCCACAAAGTAAAATAACGGCTTTTAGCTATAACCATGCAAATGGTGAATTTGCTAAAAACATATCGGGTATAAATGTAGAAGTTAATCACACGATTAGCGCCGGTGAATATGATTTAGTAATTCTTTATTACCCCAAGTCTAAGCCCGAGCTATTAATGGCATTAGACAACATACGCGCAGTGATATGTAAAGAAGCTGAGCTGCTAGTCGTTGGCGAAAACAAAAGCGGTGTAAAATCAATTGAAAAGCAACTCGCCGGTAAAACGGCGTTTAGTAATAAAATTGACTCTGCAAAACACTGCGTTTTATATTCATTTTCAGAAATAACCCTTAATTCAACATTTGATATTAGTACTTACCACAAAGAGTTTGTGGTAAACGTAAGTGATATTGGGTTTACTGCTGTAAGTATTCCTGGCGTGTTTAACCATGGCGGCCTTGATGCAGGCACTAAAATGCTACTAGAAAATGCACCAAATTTAAAACACGGTAACGTTCTTGATTTTGGTTGTGGCGCGGGGCTTATTGCTACGTTTTTAGGGCTAAAAAATCCGGCTCTTACATTTACATGTAGTGATGTAAGCGCACTAGCTGCCTATGCAACAACACAAACGCTTAAACTTAATAACGTTAATGGTGAAGCCTTACTGAGCGATGGTTTAAACAGCATTGCAGGTAAGTTTGATTTAATTATTAGTAACCCACCATTTCATACCGGTATTGCAACTGACTACACAGTGGCCGAATCGTTTTTAAATAATGCTAAACAGCACCTAACTAAAACAGGTAAGCTCACTATTGTTGCTAATAGCTTTTTAAAATATCCACCTATTTTAGAAGCCCAATTTGATAGTTATCAAACGGTGTTTAAAAATAATAAGTTTGCTGTATACAGTAGCTAAAACTTATTATTAATCCCCTATCAAAACATAAATATGCGGTATATTAGCCGCATATTTACTTTATGACGTAGGTTAACTAAGAATAAATAGTGTAATTAAGCTAATCTTTTTGCTTCACTTTTTCCTGTTTTTGCTAAACTAGTATTTATTACATTCACAATTGACACGGATGACCCTCTCGCAATGCCTAAAACTGTAGAGCAAAATAGCATTCGTAGCATATTGTTTAAAACCATCATGCTTATAACAGCCATCTGTTTGCTATTATCTCTTTCTATTTCTACTTACTTAAGTACACAAGAGCAAAAAAAGCAGCTGATTAGTAAACTTGTGCTGGTGTCAGAGATCATTGCCTTTGATGCAATGCCGTCATTACTAAATAAAAATAGACCTGCAGAAGAAAGGCGGTTAAAGCTTCTTCAACAAGTTTCATCGGTTACAAACTTACATATTTATGCGCTAGATGAGCAAACAAGAAAACCAGTATTTTTTACCAGTTTTAATGCCCGAAAATCGCCACCTGTACCAATCAAAACAGACAGTATTAACGACTTTATAGAACCCCAAGTAGGTGATGAGTTTATTGAGTACATTACTCCAATACTCAATAATGATCAGTTACTTGGTTATGTGTATATTAGGGGCAGCTTGGATAACTTAAATAAGCTTATCACTAAAAAAATTATAATTGATATTGCCATTATCGCTTTAATACTTATCTTCATCTCTTTGATTATTTTAAGGCTACAAAAAAGGATAGCCAGCCCAATAGAAAATTTAAGCTTGTTACTGCAAAACATAGCTAAAAATCATAACTACTACGCCCGGGCGCCTTTAACAAACTTAACTGAAATAACCCGGCTTTCTAATAGCTTAAATGTAATGCTGGCGCGAACACAAAGACAAATAGAGCGCCACGAAGAAGATAAAAAAGAAATTAAGCTACTAAACTCAAATCTTGAAGAAAAAGTAAGCCAACGAACCATCGCGCTCAGAGAAGCAAATAAAGAGTTGCTATCTACACTTGAAAAGATGCACCAATACCAAACTCAAATTGTCGAAAACAAAAAAATGGCTTCATTAGGGCAAATGGTGGCAGGTGTAGCTCATGAGGTAAATACCCCTATAGGGCTTGGGATCACCGGTTCTACTTTACTAAGGGATAAACTCGCGGAGCTACAAATTAACTTTCAAAATAAGTCATTGACTGCCAGTCAATTTGAGCAATTTACTAACGATGGCATTGAAAACTTAGACCTCATCTACAGTAGTTTAAACCGTGTCGCAGAGCTTATTTCTAACTTTAAAAAAGTGGCCGTGATCAAAGATGATGAAATCACTAGCACCGTTCACTTACAGCAGCTCATAAACGATACATTATTGTCTATGGGGCAAGAATTAAGAATAAAAAATCCTAAAGTTCTTATAAATTGTCCAGCAGATTTAACCGTTGAAAGTAAAAAAGGGCCACTGCAGCAAGTTTTCCATCAACTAATTTTAAACTCCCTACTACACGGATTTGTAGCTGGCGGTGACAATGTAGTGCAAATTGATATTGTGGCAACAAACACAAAAACACAAATTACCTACACCGACAACGGCCTAGGTGTAGAGAGCAACATAAGAGCGAAAATTTTTGACCCCTTTGTTACCTCAAAACGCGGTCAAGGAGCCAGTGGATTAGGCATGCATTTAGTTTACAACTTAGTGACCCAGGCTTTGGCTGGAGAAATTGTGTTAGATACTGAGTATCAATCAGGAGCACGATTTATTATTACGCTATTTTAAAAAGTGAAATAAATCCGTTGCCTGCTCTTGAATTACGACTTTATGACCATACTAAGACAGCACTCATTGAACAGTTGTATCATTAATGCTGTATTTTCACACAATTAATGAACTTAATTGTGTTTAACATATCACATACATTGATGAAAAATTGTAAAGTGATATAATTTCGTTTTGAATTAGTCTGATTATTTTAAGTATCTTTAGGTGGTTGATGGATGTATCAATTATTAAAGGGAAATGGCTTCGACTTTATAATTCAAATTATACATCCAACGTTAAGTATCAATTAAGCCGCGGTTTTTAATAATACGTCAAAGTAGGTTTGGGCGCGCAGCTGTTTTTATCTAATTTGTTTTTACTTGTTAACATTTAGATATAATCCTATAATTCTAGTAATCGGTTTTGATGATCACACCGATTTTAAAATAAAACACACTCCAAAAAGGTTAATTAAAAATGCAAACGCCAGTCATTCTGATCGTAGAGGATGAAGACGTAACTAGACTAAACCTCGTTAGTTTATTTGAAGCCGAAGGTTACAAAGTTATTGAAGCCATTGATGGCGATGATATGCATGATAAGCTTACAAATAACGATGACGTCAATCTTGTAGTTATGGACATCAACCTGCCAGGTAAAAACGGGCTTATTTTAGCTCGCGAATTACGCCAAAAACGCAAAGTTGGTCTTATTTTCTTAACAGGCCGTGACAACGATGTAGACCGTATTTTAGGTCTTGAAATTGGTGCTGATGACTATATTACTAAGCCTTTCAACCCGCGTGAATTAACTATTCGTGCTCGTAACTTAATTACGCGTACTGCATTAGGTGGTGAAGAGTCTGCTATTGAAACAAATGGCGTGATCACCTTTAACGGTTGGGAACTTGACGAAAACAGTCGTTGCCTTACTTCTCCAAACGGAGACGCGAAACGTCTACCTAAAGGCGAATACAGAGCACTGCGTTTAATGCTTGACTCTCCGGGTCGTATATTTAGCCGTGAGCAACTAATTAAACACATGACTGGCCGAGAGCTCCGCGCTAACGACCGTACGGTTGACGTAACAATTCGTCGTATCCGCAAACACTTTGAAAGCGACAACTCAACATCTGAGTTAATCAGCACCATCCATGGTGAAGGTTACCGTTTCATTGGTAAAATCGACAGCTAATTAGTTATTACTCTAATTGCTGTAAAAATAAATGAAGGGCCTGTTGTCCTTCATTTATTTTATCTGTTAACTCCTCAAGCCACACAGCTAACACTTCGTCACTTTGCTCCAGCGCCCCATGCTCCATTTGCTTTGCATGCAACTGAACATCATTAAGACCCACCGAACCAGCGGCACCTTTTAATTTGTGCGCAACCGATTTGTACTCTTCTCTATCAGCAGCGTTTAACGAAGCTAATAGCTCTTGTTGGTACTGCGGATTTAGCTTTGCGAACAACTGGCTACTGCGTTTAAATACTTCAACGCCCATCGAATTTACAAAGTCTTCAATGGTTTCAACATCCAACAAGTCAGTATTAATTTGATTTAATAACGCTTGATTGACCACTCGTTGAGGAGCCTCGGTTTGCGCTTGCTTAATGCCAAAGAGTTCAGCGAGCATATTATCTAACTTGCTTGTGTTTATTGGTTTAGCTAGTGCGCCTTGAATAGATATACCCTCAAGCTCTTCTTCAGCACTGCGAACATTGGCCGTTAATGCCACTATTGGTAGCTGATCAAAATGACTTTGAGCGCGAATTTGTCTTGCCACTTCGTCACCATTAATATCAGGCAACTGCATATCAAGTAATACTAAATCTAAGTCATCTTCAGTTTCGACAAACGATAAAGCATCTTCACCCGTTTCAGCCCACAGCACTTCGTGTCCACGTTGCTCTAGTAGGTTAGTAGCAATTTCAGCATTAAGTGGCACATCCTCCACTAATAAAATATATAAGCTACGCCCAACATAACTATGTTCGGTAGGAGCACTACATAAATTCAGCGGAATTTGTACCGTAAAGCAGCTGCCCTCTCCTGGGGTACTATTAACCGT
This sequence comes from Pseudoalteromonas sp. 2CM36K, assembly GCF_023161865.1. Classification (NCBI taxonomy): domain Bacteria; kingdom Pseudomonadati; phylum Pseudomonadota; class Gammaproteobacteria; order Alteromonadales; family Pseudoalteromonadaceae; genus Pseudoalteromonas; species Pseudoalteromonas sp. 2CM36K. Next base: position 169,900 of record NZ_JALNTK010000005.1, on the reverse strand, counting down.
TATTGTACCTTTCATTGCGCTTACTAACGCTTTGGTGACAGCTAACCCAATACCTGAACCAATGGCATTGGTGCCTTTAAGATCTGGCGCTTTATAGTACATGTCAAAAATGCGTGTTAGTTGCTCTTGTGGAATGCCTTCACCGGTATCGAGTATTTTAATAATAAGCCAAGGGCCATCTTCACGGTTTTCTCTGGCACAATCTAAGATTACGCTCCCTTGTTGAGTAAACTTAACAGCGTTATTAATTAAGTTCCACACCACTTGGCGTAAACGAGTCGGGTCAAGCAAAGCATATATGTCAAGCATGCCAGAACGCTTCACTTCAAAAGAAAGCTCTTTTTGCTCAGCAATAAGGCCTGCAAAGTTAACCACATCATTGATAAAGTCCGAAACATTAATTTCGTTGGCGGCAATATCTAACTGCTCACGGTCAATTTTATCTAAATCTATAATATCGTTGAATATGTTACCTAGCGTTTCGGCGCTTGAAAACACGGTATTACACCAACTGCGTTGCTGTTTGTTTAATTCGGTATCCAGTAGCATGCGCGTTAAGCCCACAATACCATTAAGCGGTGTGCGTAACTCATGGCTTAATGTGGCAATAAATTTCCCTTTATCTTTATAAGCTGTTTCTAGTGCCTGCGCAGCTTCTTTACGACTGGTAATATCACGGCCAAACGCAAGTAAACCAATGTAATCCCCTTGTTCATTAATAAAGGGAAGTTTACGCAATTCAAACCACCTAATTTCACCGTTTACTGAGTACTCCACATCTATAGTTAAACCTTGGTGCGTACGCTCAACCTGCTCATCAGTTCTGAGTACTTCTGATAAAAAGTGGCTTGGGAATATTTCTTCTGCGGCTTTACCAATAAGTTCGCCACTGGTTTTGCCCATTACCTCTTCAAACATTTTATTACAACCGGCAAACACCCCGTTGTTATCGCGGTAATAAAATAAATCCGGCGAGGAGTCTACTATTGAGCGCAGTAACATGCCTTGCTGTGCGAGTTCTTGTTGTGTTTTTTTACGCTCTGCAATTTCACGCCTGAGCTCTTCTATTGCTCGATGTTTGGCATGAAAAGCCATTTTACGTTCGTCAATTTCAATATTTAAGCGGTTAATATTGTCTTTGAGGGTTTGATTTAAAAGCTTTTCTTGTTTTGTGGCACTATCTAAATAAGCATAAGAGGCATCAAGTTGCCGAATAGAGTTTAATAATATGCTGATAACTAAAGGAGAAACAACCGAGGTAAAAAATACTACGGCCAGTATATCAACCAAGTTTACTTCGCCTATGGCGACGTAATAAAACATACTTGATAAAACCAGCGATATTGTCAGTAATAATGCATAGCAAATAGCTGCAGTTTTAAACTCACCTAAACGAGTTATTGAACTGGAAAGAACTCGAACCCACGGGTTCAAAGAAGAATCAGTCATATATCAGTTTTTCTCTTAGCTAAATGCTTAGGGTCTGTTGACCTTTCAAGGTTAAAGGCTAATTTTAGCATTTTCTACCAGCTATTTTCATGTTGTGCGACAAAAACAATAAAATTTCATGTTTGGTGTTATTTGCTGCATTTCAGCAACCCTTTATTTAGTGTAAAATGCGGCGTTTTAAATATTGCAAATAACGAGTAACGTATCATGCAAAAAACTATGCCAGATATTGCTAACACGGCTGCCACATTACAAACAGGTAAATTAGACTGGGTAGGTATGGGCGATATAGAGCTGCCTTTTATTTTTGAATCTCTTGATTTAGCTCCAGTTACCGTTAATGCAAAAGCACGCGCCTTTGTTAATTTACACAAAGAAGATGCTAAAGGCATTCATATGTCGCGACTATTTTTAGCGTTGGATCACCTCTCAACTGAGCAACAGGTCAATCCACAAAGCTTAGCACAAGCCTTAGATACCTTTATCACCAGTCATGAAGGCTTAAGTGATAAAGCACACATTGAATTTAAATTTGAATTGCCGCTACGCCGTAAGTCATTACTTAGTGGTAAAGCAGGTTGGAAAAGCTACCCTATTGTACTTACCAGCACTATCAATCAAGGTGTCATTAGCTTTGAGCTCAGTGTTGATGTGACTTATTCATCAACCTGCCCCTGCTCTGCTGCACTGGCTCGCCAATTAATTCAAAACGCATTCAGCGAAAAGTTTTCTCAAGAAACACTCACTCAATCAGAAGTTTTAGAGTGGCTTGGAACAACTCAAGGAATTGTTGCCACCCCGCACTCACAGCGTTCAATTGCTAATGTTAAAGTAAAGCTAGATCAAAATATTCAAGAGTTTGATGTAGTTAACTTAATTAATTTACTCGAAGATGAGCTTAAAACACCAGTACAAGCTGCGGTAAAACGTGAAGACGAACAAGAGTTTGCTCGCTTAAACGGTCAAAATTTAATGTTTTGTGAAGACGCAGCACGAAAAATTAAAACGACGTTAGAGTCAAAAGAGTTTAGCGATTACTTCCTGCAAATTAACCATTATGAGTCTTTACATGCTCATGATGCAGTTGCGATTGCCGTAAAAGGTATTGAAGGCGGCTATAAAGCATAATAGTGCTCATCCCCATTCGTTAATAAAACAACCATAACAACTATTTGGGCACATAAATTGCTTTAGAAAAACAGTGTCAATTTGTTGTTATGGAGTTACCGTATGGAATTCGCTTTATTATTAATATTAGTGCTAGTTGTTGGGGCATCTGTCGTTGCGTCAAAATTTAATGATGACGGCGGAAACCCTTATCCTTTTACTCGTAAGCAAAGTGTATTTACCCAAGTAGAAGGGGCGTTTCTGAATTTATTAGAGCGCGCTGTTGGCGATCAATATAAAATTGTTAGTCGCGTTAAACTAATCGATGTGATTGACTGTAAACAAGGCCTGTCTGTTAAATCTAAACGTGCGGCAATGGCTAAAGCAAAAAATAAGCAGCTCGACTTTGTTTTAGTAGATAAAGAAAAAATGACCATAGTGGCTGCGGTTGACTTAGTTAATAACGCTAATAAAGATGGCCACAAAGCACAGCGCGACTGGTTTGTTAATGGCGCATTGGAAGCCGCAGGTATTCCACATATTCGTATGAAAGTGAAGGCAGGCTACCGCCCAAGCGAAGTACGCGATGCAATTATGTTTAAATTAGGTAAGCCAGCGGCATCTAAACCTTCACGACCTACGCGTGCTAGAGTTCATAAACCGGCGGTATTGTCTCCTTCTCAAGCAAAGGCACAATCAACAGCCCTTGCTGAAATATAATCAATAAGTTTATAAAGTGCGGGCTTTTTAAGCTCGCATTTTTGTTTGTTTTACCCCACGTTATTTTTTGCAGTATAATCACCGTATTCAAACTCAGGAATTTAACACTATGAATGTTGGTATTATTGGCGCAATGGAGCCAGAAGTTAAAATTTTGCGCGAGGCGATGCAAAATCCACAAGTTTTAACCAAGGCTGGTTTTACTTTTTACACAGGCGAGCTTGCAGGCAATACCGTCACTTTAGTGCAATCAGGTATAGGTAAAGTCGCTTCGACAATCGCAACCACATTACTTATCGATAACTTCAATCCAGATTGTGTTATTAACACAGGCTCTGCCGGTGGATTCGACCCATCACTAAACGTTGGCGATGTAGTAATTTCATCTGAAGTACGTCATCACGATGTTGATGTAACAGCGTTTGGTTACGAAATTGGCCAAGTACCACAAATGCCAGCAGGTTTTACTGCTCACCCTAAACTTGTAGAAGCAGCCGAGCAAACAATTGCACAAATTAGTGAAGTAAAAACCCTTGTTGGTTTAATTTGCACTGGCGACTCGTTTATGTGCGACCCTGTTCGTATTGAAAAAGCACGCAGTGACTTCCCTACAATGCTAGCAGTAGAGATGGAAGGTGCATCAATTGCGCAAACGTGTTTTGCACTTAATACACCATTTGTTGTTATTCGCTCAATGTCTGATATTGCAGGCAAAGAGTCGCCGCAATCATTTGAAGAATACTTAGAAACAGCCTCTATAAATTCATCAAAAATGGTCGTAGCTTTACTTGAGAAATTAACGGCGGTTACGCTGTAAATGCTCAATAATATTGTTCAAAATCATTTGGACTTTATTGTATTTATTTGTGCGCTCCTTGCTGAGCGCTTTTTACCTTTAGTAAGTTGGTATCACCCTAACCACATACTCTCTGCTATTTTTAGCGCTATAAGCCAGCGTATTTATAAAAAAACAGACACCAAGCAATATCATTATTTAGCAGCCTCAATGGCAAGTACTCTTATACTTAGTACTGTGCTTATTATTGTAGTTTTACTGCTTCAGTTTGCCTTTTACCCCGAGCTGTTATCAGGTCTTATTTTATATTTATGCCTAGAAAACAGTAGCCTGAATAAAAAAGCGATACGCATAGCTAGGCTAGTCAAAAAAAATCAAAAATCGACAGCACGCGAATTATTAAAGCCACTAGTAGCCCGAGAAGTTATTGCACTTTCAAGCCCCGGGATCATTAAAGCCATTATGGAAAGTGTCATACTTAGAACGGCGCGTCATTACTTTGTGGTAATTTTCATATTTTTAGTATTGGGCCCCGTCGCCGCTCTAGCCTATCGTTTAATCACTTTAATTCAACAGGCGTGGCGAAGTGATATAGCCCCAAATAGCTCTTTTTTGATGCCGCTTAAACTGGTTCTTTTTATTGTTGAGTACATTCCCATACGTTTACTCGCGCTGACAATTGCCTCACTAAAGGCCAGTAAAAAAAGCATGCATTATATTAAGTATTATGGCCGACACTTCTATCAAACCAATACAGGCTGGTTACTTAGTGTATGTTCTGCATCTTTGGGGGTACAACTTGGTGGGCCTGCTATTTATAATACACAGCGTTTTAATAAAATGCGTGTCGGTGTAGAGCGCCTTCCCAACGCCGATGACGTACCACAACTACTCAATACACTTAACCAAACTCGCCTTTTTTGGTTTCTGATTATTATTAGCGTTGAAGTTATTAAGGCTGTTCTCGTTTTTAAGTTCGCATAAAAAAACCAGCCGTAGCTGGTTTTTATAATGTCCGAAGTTTTAAGCTACGGTGATATTTGCAAATTTGCGTTTACCTACTTGGTAAATAGCCGTTGTGCCTTTTGCAATTTCCAATTTGGTATCTGTAATTTTGTCTTCGCCGTTAAGCTTTACTGCACCTTGTTTGATCATCCTCATGGCTTCTGAGGTACTCGCCACTAAGCCCGCTTCTTTAAGTAAGTTAGCGATTAAAATTGACTCTTCATCAATATTAACTGTCAGCTCAGGGATTTCATCTGGCAAAGCTTTTTTCTGAAAACGCTGGATGAAGTCATCATGAGCAGCTTGCGCATCAGCTTCACTGTGAAAACGCGCAATTAGCTCTTTAGCTAATTCAATTTTAATATCGCGCGGGTTAGTACCCTGCTCTACACGCTGTTTTTGCGCTGCAATTTGCTCAATAGAAAGGCTACTTAGCAAATCGTAGTAACGCCACATGAGTACGTCACTAATTGACATGATTTTACCGAACATATCTGAAGGCGTATCAGTAATACCAATATAATTACCGAGTGACTTCGACATTTTCTGAACGCCGTCAGTTCCCTCAAGTAAAGGCATCATTAATACTGTTTGTGGTTTTTGACCTTCATCTTTTTGCAGCTCACGACCCATTAATAGGTTAAAACGCTGATCGGTGCCGCCTAGCTCAACATCTGACTCTAATGCGACTGAATCCCAGCCTTGCACCAGTGGATACAAAAACTCATGAATCGCAATCGATTGACCGCCAGCATAGCGCTTTTTAAAATCATCACGCTCAAGCATACGCGCCACAGTTTGACGCGCGGCTAATTTTATCATCCCCGCAGCGCCTAATTTCTCCATCCACGTAGAGTTAAAAGCGACGGTTGTTTTAGCCGGGTCTAAAATTTTGAACACCTGCTCTTTATAGGTTTCGGCGTTGGCAAGCACGTCATCACGTGTAAGTGGTTTACGGGTCACATTTTTGCCCGTTGGATCGCCAATCATACCGGTAAAATCACCAATTAAAAAAATAACCTCATGACCTAAATCTTGAAAGGTTTTCATTTTATTAATGAGTACAGTGTGACCTAGGTGTAAATCTGGAGCCGTAGGATCAAAACCAGCTTTAATTTTTAGCTTTTTCCCCGACTTTAATTTTTCAACCAACTCATCTTCAATTAATATCTCTTCTGCACCGCGTTTTATCTCTGCTAGAGCGGTTTGTAAATCCACTGTGTGTTACTCCAAAAATTCTGACAACGAAGGGGTGTAATATGCTCACGGTTTATTGCTAGCGCGTTATCACAAAGCAAATAAAACTATTTAGCTAACATAACAAATTTCCACCTAATTAGAACAACTTTTTTAACTAATCGCAGCACCAACCAAATTGCAGGGTGTACGTTCTAAAAGGGGATATAAACGAGCGATTAATAATACGCCAAAAGTGTTTATCACAAACTAAAAACAGTTTACAAATTAATCACTTCTCGTAATTAAACCGTTTTATAAACTAATATAACATTATGATGAAAAAGCAAAGTATCCAAGAATATAAAATAGTGTAACAGTTCAACTTTAAACACAAACAGCCTGAATACCCTACGATTTTAGCCTAATTTAACTCGAGTTTAAATCTACAAAATACTAGTATTCACAGATTATTCGTTATATCCTGCAATATAACCTATTTATTATCTTGACAGCAGAAAAAGGCACGTTATGGTTCACGTGGTTAACACGCTCCCCAAAAAACACAAAATGCTTATTCTAGGTTTGGTTTCTGCTATTGTTGCCTTAGCCTTTCTTCCTTCTGAAAAAGCCACTGCATCCAAAGACAATAGTGAAAACACACTAGAAATTGGTAAGCGCTATGAATTACAAATTAAAGTAGGTGAGAACGAAAAACTCACTGACCTAAATTCAGAGCAGGCAGCACAAAAACTTCCAGAATATGATTTTGTCGATCACCAAGTTAAAAATGGTGACAATTTAGCGATTATTTTTAAGCGCGCTGGTTTTTCTGCACAAACGCTGCATAAACTTGTAAACACCAACGCTGAAACACGTAAGCTAACTAAAATTCACCCAGGTGAAACGTTAAGCTTTGCTACCGCCGAAGACGGTTCATTAGCTCAATTACGCTACGTTATTTCTAAAACGGATACGCTATTCGTCACACTTAATGACGAAGGCCAATACGACACCTCAATTGACAGCAAAGAAATAGAAACACTGAGCAAAACAGCCGGTGGGGAAATTTCAAGTAGCTTTTGGACCTCTGCAATTGCAGCAGGTTTAAGTGAACGTCAAATCATGAACTTTGCCGATATATTTGGTTGGGACGTCGATTTTGCAAACGACATCCGCAAGGGTGACGAATTTGGCTTAATTTATGAGTCTCATTTTGTTGACGGTGAGTTTATTGGCACCGGTAAAATAATTGCCGCTGAATTTATAAACCAAGGTGAGCGTTACACCGCTATTCGTCACACAGACGGTAACTTTTACACCCCTGAAGGCCGTAGTATGAAAAAAGCCTTTTTGCGTGCGCCTGTTAATTTCAAATATATTAGTTCAAGCTTTAACCCTCGCCGCCTACACCCCGTTACAGGACAAGTGAAAGCACATCGCGGCATTGATTACGCTGCACGTACCGGTACGCCAGTTGTATCATCGGGTAATGGTAAAGTAATTAAAGCAGGCTATAGCAAATATAATGGTAATTACGTATTTATTAGCCATGGTACTCAATATGTTACTAAGTACTTACACCTTAACAAGCGCCTCGTCAGAACAGGGCAAAAGGTAAAACAGGGAGAAAAAATAGGTACTGTTGGCTCAACTGGTCGTGTAACCGGTGCGCATTTACATTATGAGTTTTTGGTTAACGGCGTTCACCGTAACCCTAAAACCGTAAAACTACCTAAGTCTGAACCATTACCTCGTTCAGAGCTTGCTAAATTTAAGCCTATTGCTGATAACTTTATCGCACAACTAGAGCGCAGTCGTGAGCTACAACTAGCACTTAGATAACCACTTCACTGATTAAATAAAAAAGCCTTTGCTGGGGTTACCCGCAAAGGCTTTTTTGTGTGTGATATTTAAGTTTCAATCTTAATTTACAAGTACGTAAATTAGCTGCACAACCAAAGATATCATGACTAATGGCCAAATATACTTGCTGTATTTGGTAGCACCCTCTAGCCCCATTCTACTTTGGTACTTTTCTAGCAAAGGAATAATGATCACCAAAGCAATCACTAAGCTAATTAAAATGACAAATATATTCATATCAACACCTTTGTATTATACCAATTTGTTCAAATAATATTGAAACGGGTATTAACTCACGGCAAAGCGCAGCCTTTCGCGCTAATATATAACTCATACCAATGCTCTCGACTTAAATTAATATTAATTGCATCACTCGATGCCTTAATACGATCTACATTAGTTGTGCCTATAATTGGCTGAATCGATGCAGGATGGCGAAGTAGCCATGCCAATACAATAGCTTCTGCACTTGTGCCATATAAAACAGCAAGCTTACTAACTAAAATACTCGTGTTTACATCCGCTTGTGACGCTTTTGACAGGTCACCGCCTGAGTATAAACCTTGGCACAAACTGCCCCAACTCTGAATTTGAATGTCATGCTCACGACAATACTCAACACACCCTGGGGTAAAGTTAATATCTTTGCCATCGGCATTACCCACATAAATGCCCTCATCAACCCACTGATGTTTTTGTAAACTGGCCTCTATTTGATTTGCCACAATTGGCATATCTAAAGCGCGCTGCAAAAACCTTATTTGATGTTGAGACATATTTGAAACTGCAAAATGACGCACTTTGCCACTTTCTTTTAAACAGCTAAATATTTGCGCAACTTCCTCCACCTCCATTAATGGATCGGGGCGATGCAACATAAGCACATCTAAGTAGTCGGTATTTAATCGTTTAAGTGAGCCCTCAACAGAACGCTCAATCCAATCAGCAGAAAAATCATAACGCTGCGGGTTTTTCTCATCAGCAAAGCGAATACCACACTTAGACTGAATATACATTTGTTCTCTAAGCTCAGGACGCTCAGCCAACGCTTTACCAAAAACGTGCTCAGCTTTGCCTAAAGTATAAATATCAGCATGATCAAAAAAGTTAATCCCGCTTTCCAATGCTGCGTCTATGCATGAATGGGCTTGCTTTAAGTGCCCACTGTTAATGGCGTCTTTATTCCAAGCACCTCCTAAACCCATACAACCAAATACAAGCTTACTAACCTTGGGTAAATATTTTGCCAGCGGTGTGTGTAACATTTGACAGCCCTTTAAAAAAATGAAGAGTGATTACTTTAAACAAAAAACCCTATACAAGAAACCGCTTAATCTAAAACATTAAATTTTAGGCAAAAAAAAGCGCAGTAAACTGCGCTAATGGTTGGATTAAATATTACTAGCCAACAAGTGCTAATAAAATACCTGCAGCAACAGCACTTCCCAGTACGCCAGCTACATTAGGCCCCATGGCATGCATCAGTAAAAAGTTGTGCGGGTTATTTTCAAGACCGACTTTATTAACTACACGAGCCGCCATAGGAACAGCCGATACACCCGCTGCACCAATTAATGGATTAATTGGGGTTTTTGATATTTTATTTAAGCCTTTTGCCATAAATACACCTGAGGCCGTACCAATAGCAAACGCCATTGCGCCCAGTACTAAAATACCAATGGTTTCCACTGTTAAGAACTGCTCGGCAGCAAGCTTAGAGCCTACCGCTAGTCCTAGAAATATGGTGGTTATATTAATAATTTCGTTTTGAGCACTGTTACTTAGCCTATCGACCACACCCGACTCACGCATTAAGTTACCTAAACAAAACATACCAACCAGTGGAATGGCGGCTGGTAAAAAGAGCGCAGTTAAAGTAAGTACCATCAGCGGAAAAATAATTTTTTCCTTTTTTGATACTTTACGCAGTTCTGGCATTTGAATTTTACGCTCTTCAGGCGTTGTAAACGCACGCATGATAGGCGGCTGAATAATAGGAACCAACGCCATGTATGAGTACGCAGCCACGGCTATAGCGCCTAATAAATCAGGCGCCAGTTTTGACGCTAAAAAGATAGCGGTTGGCCCATCAGCGCCACCAATAATGGCAATTGCTGACGCATCTTGTAAACTAAACTCAAACCCTGGGATAAAGTTAAGTAAAATAGCCCCAAATAAGGTAGCAAAAATACCAAACTGCGCCGCAGCACCTAATAACAACATACGCGGGTTGGCAATTAACGCACTAAAGTCAGTGAGCGCGCCCACTCCCATAAATATTAATAACGGAAAAATTCCGGTATCAATACCTACATAGTAAACATAATAAAGTAAGCCACCAGGGTCAGACAAACCTGCCACAGGAATATTAGTTAAAATAGCACCAAAACCAATGGGCAGTAATAGTAGCGGCTCAAAGTTTTTAACTATAGCTAAAAATAATAACAAACAACCAACGGCAATCATGATCAGCCCAGGAAATGTAAAGTTAGCAATGCCTGTGGCATGCCAGAGGTTTAAAATACCATCCATCCTCTATTTACTCCTTAAGCTAATGCAATCATTGCATCGCCGGTTGACACTGAATCACCTTCAGAGACAAGCACGTCTGCAATTGTACCGGTATGCATAGCGCGTACTTCGGTTTCCATTTTCATGGCTTCCATAATAATCACCACATCGCCTTCATTTACTACCTGACCTGGCTTTACTTTAATTTTAAAGATATTACCGGCAAGTGGCGCATTAAGAGTTTCACCTGAAGCAACTGATGCCGACTGCGGAATATGCTCAGAGTCTTTTAGCGTCACCTCTTTAAGCTCACCGCCTTGAGCAACCACGACATCGTATACTTTGCCATCTACTTTAACGCTGTATTGCTCAGCCTTAACGCCTTTATTGTTTGCCGCTGATTTTTCAGGTGCTTTATTTGAGCTATCATCAGCGCTGGGAACAGGTTCAAATGCGTCAGGGTTATTACGGTTTTTAATAAACTTCAAACCAATTTGTGGGAATAAGGCATACGTGAGCACATCATCAATTTGCTCATCAGCAAGCGTTAAGCCTTGCTCTTGCGCAAGTTTACTTAATTCAGCCTCAAGCGTTTCAAGTTCAGGTTTGATCACATCTGCAGGGCGACAGGTAATTGCTTCGCTGCCATCAAGTACACGCTCTTGTAGCTCTTTATTCATAGGAGCAGGTGTTGAACCATACTCACCTTTTAATACGCCAGCGGTTTCTTTGGTGATGGTTTTATAGCGCTCGCCAGTAAGCACATTAAGTACTGCCTGAGTACCAACAATTTGCGAGGTCGGTGTAACTAATGGAATAAAGCCCAAATCCTCACGCACCCGTGGAATTTCAAGTAATACTTCGTTTAGCTTATCAGCAGCGCCTTGCTCTTTAAGCTGATTTTCCATGTTAGTTAACATACCACCTGGCACTTGGGCTAATAAAATTCGGCCATCAACACCTTTTAAACTGCCTTCAAACGCAGCGTACTTTTTACGTACGTCTCTAAAGTAAGCTGCAATTTCTTCAAGGTGGTTTAAATCAAGCCCAGTATCACGCTCAGTACCTTCCACGATTGCAGCAATTGTTTCAGTTGCTGAATGACCATAAGTCATACTCATAGACGATACAGCCGTATCGAGCATATCAATACCGGCATCAATCGCTTTTTGATACGTTGCTGTACTTAAACCCGTTGTTGCATGACATTGCATGGCAATAGGAATTGAAACCGTTTCTTTTAAGCCTTTAATCAGTTTTTCTGCATCGTAAGGCTTAAGCAATCCCGCCATATCTTTAATACAAATTGAATGACAACCTAATTCTTCAAGCTGCTTAGCAAGTGTTAGCCACATATCCAATGTGTGTACTGGGCTTACCGTGTAAGAAATCGTACCTTGGGCATGCGCGCCTACCTTAACCGCCGCTTTTATAGCAGTTTCTAAGTTACGTACATCATTCATGGCATCAAAAATGCGAAATACGTCTACGCCATTTTTGTGTGCGCGCTCAACAAACTTTTCAACAACGTCATCAGCATAATGGCGATACCCCAATAAGTTTTGACCGCGAAGTAACATTTGCTGGGGTGTATTTGGCATCGCCTTTTTAAGCGCGCGAATACGCTCCCAAGGATCTTCGCCTAAATAACGAATACATGAGTCAAAGGTAGCCCCACCCCAAGACTCTATAGACCAATAACCTGCGTCATCAATTTTTTTTGCAATAGGTAACATGTCGTCTAATCGCATGCGGGTAGCTAAAAGCGACTGATGGGCGTCTCGAAGTACGAGTTCTGTTATTTTTAATTTAGCCATTGGTATGCTCCTCTAATTATTATTTGTTTTGTACTGAGCAATGGCAGCACTAATTGCAGCGATGTGCTCATTTGGCACACCTTGAGATTTAAAAGATGGTGTTCTCTGTGATACTTCAAGTTCTGGCTGAGAAAATTTGCTAGCCAGCTTAGACATAACTGTCACTGCACCAATCAATAAAGAAAGAAATACAAACACACCCACCATACCGGTTAGCATTAAATTGCCTGCAGTTGTAAGCAAAGCCCCTATATCCATAATTCTCCCCTGTTCAAAACTGAATACATAAAAAGTCAGTTTATTTAAATAAATATTCACCAATAGTAACAAAAACTACTCTTTTGTCTACACATTGTAAATTGGTAAAACCAATTAATCTAAAAGTAACATATCACCAATAAGGTTAACACCACCTAAAATAGCTTATTTAACCTATATATATAGATGGTAAAAATGTTCGTTATAAATAAAGAATATATAAAAACCCTAATATTCTGTAAAAACACATAAAAATATACCAAATGAGCTAATCCACTAAAAACTGCCAAAGTAAATGCTAATTGGTCTTACCAAAATAACGACTGTAAAAACTATTTATTATCTCATCAGACACCACTGTGAATAAGTTACAGATAAAACCGTAAAAATTACCAACCTAATATAAAGCTAAACTCAAAAAGATAAGTTAAACCATTGATTTAAAACAAAATAAAATACTGGCATATTACTCGCTTATATAAAAACAACACTTTAACACTTAGATAAATCAAGGAGATGACAATGTTACGCTGGACAATTACATTTTTGGTGATCGCACTAATCGCAGCCGTTTTAGGATTTGGTGGTATTGCAGGAGCCGCAGCAGGAATTGCTAAGATCATATTTTTTATCTTTATAGTTTTACTGGTTATTTCACTTGTCTCTGGCGCTTTACGTGGTAAAAGCCCCAAGTAGATAAGAAACAACGAACTTTTTAAATTTATATACAAGGAATTACATTATGAAATCATCAACACTTAAAGCAGCAGCTATTGGCCTATTCGCAAGTGCATTTATTATGGGTTGTGAAGACAATCATGCAGAAGAAGCCGGTGAACGCATCGACGAAGCCGTGACAGATGTTCAAAATAAAGTAGAAGATGCCTGTGAAGAAGTAAAAGAAGGAGTCAACGCTGAAGAAACAAATTGCTAATTCAGCCCCCTTTTTTAAAAGCGACCATTTGGTCGCTTTTTTTTTGTGTTTAGTATTAGTCGCCAAGTTGCTACCCATTAATTATAAACTCTGAACTATTAATTCTTTTTAAGCTGCGCATTTACCACATAGCTTGCTAAAATGATAAAAAATAGCTTTTAAGTATAGATGCATGGTATTTACGACAACCTATAAACTCGATAAACCTTACTTTTATGAATGCTTCGACCAATCGCTGCCTTATAGTAAACGCGCGCAACCTAAATATTTTTTATTAGCACTGCTTGTTGTATTGGGATTATTTGGTATTTATGGTTTAGGAGATCATTACCTAGGTACATTTTTGCTGATGCTAGCCCTACTCGAATGCATCGCCTTTTACTATCGCCGCCCATGGTGGGTTACCAGGCAAATGCTAAGCAGAGCGTCTGGTTCTGAAGTCACTCTCACCTTCGACGAAGACGGAATAAAATCAACCAATCATTACAAAAATTACCAGTTAGCTTGGCACGACATTAACGAAATTATTACTACAGATTGTGGACTATTGTTAAAAAGTAAAAGCGGTATGCAATACATTTCTAAGGCAATACTCGACGAAGAAACGATTGATTTTATAAACAAAAAAGCCACTCAGTGAGTGGCTTTTACAAATGTCATAGTTATATTAACTAGCACATTTTATACTATGTTGATTAAGCATTGCCCGGATTAGGGTTAGACTTTTCAGCTTGTATGCGCATGTAAATTTCTTCACGATGAACTGATACGTCTTTAGGTGCGTTAACACCGATACGAACTTGATTTCCTTTAACACCCAGAACAGTAACGGTTACTTCGTCACCAATCATCAGGGTCTCGCCTACTCTACGAGTTAGTATTAGCATTCTCTTGCTCCCATGTTCCAATAAAATTATAAGATTCCGAACAAACATTTTAATTAAAATTAGACTAAAAAGTAAGTAAAAACCCTCAATCTATTCATTTTCTGTTAAAAATGTCTTATGTAATGCACGAACAGCCAGCTCGAGGTATTTTTCATCTATTAAAACTGAAATTTTAATCTCTGAGGTGGCAACAAACATCACATCAATGTTTTCTTGTGCTAACGAATCAAAAAATAAGCTCGCTACCCCGGAATGAGATTTCATCCCCATACCCACCGCTGACACTTTCGCCACATTGGTCGATCCGTCAATTGCCTGTGCATCAAATTGCTGTTGCTCAGCCGTTAACAAATCAAGTGCGTTTAAGTAATCATTTAAATGCACAGTAAAAACATAGTCGACTTTTTCAACTTTATGATTAATTTGATTAATCATATCTATTTCGATGCCATTATCAGCAAAAAGTTTCAAAACTTTTGCAAGATGTTTGGTGCCTTGCGGCATTCCATGCACCTTAATTAAGCACTCATCTCGATTAAATGCAATACCCGATACGACATTGCTTGTCACGTCGCACTCCTCAAAACTAATTAACGTGCCTTCATCGGGTTTAAAGCTAGATAACACCCGCAGAGGAACATTGTGTTTACCAGCAGATTCTACAGAGCGAATATGTAACACTTTAGCGCCTAAACTTGCCAGCTCAAGCATTTCGGCAAAGGTGACATGACTTAAACGTCGTGCGTTAGGTTCCACACGCGGATCTGTAGTATATACGCCATCAACATCGGTATAGATCTGACACTCATCGGCTTTTATTGCACCCGCTATTTCAACCGCAGAGGTATCGGTACCACCACGCCCAAGTGTGGTCACATTACCCTCAATATCGCGCCCCTGAAAGCCGGCAATAATAGCAATGCGGTTGTGTTCAAGCTCATGTTTTAAACGCGTTGCAGCCACGTCTTCTACACGGGCTTTACCGAACATGTTATCGGTTAATATATTCACCTGATCGGCTAACAAGCTTACCGCAGAATGACCGCGTTTAATAATCGCCATCGCTAATAAAGCTATAGAGACTTGTTCACCGGTACTCAGTAATACATCGAGTTCACGACTACTCGGGCGAGAGTCGATTTGTTTGGCAAGATTAATTAAGCGATTGGTTTCTCCCGACATTGCCGAAAGCACCACAACCACTTGGTGGCCTTGTTGCTTAGTTTTAACAACAAGGTCGGCGACCGCTTCAATACGCTCTATTGAGCCTACCGAAGTGCCGCCAAATTTTTGAACTATAAGTGCCACTTAAGCTTAAGTACGCTCAGTTAACCAAGCTGTTACGCTATCAAGTGCTGCTGTTAAATTTTGTGGCTCAGAACCACCCGCTTGCGCCATATCTGGACGACCGCCGCCTTTACCACCGACTTGGCCTGCCATGTGATTAACTAACTCACCCGCTTTTACTTTGCCAGTTAAGTCTTTAGTTACACCCGCAATTAGGCTTACTTTGTCGCCGCTGGCAACACCTAAGGCAATAACACCTGAGCCAATTTTATTTTTAAGGTCGTCAACCATACCGCGAAGCGCTTTTGATTCTGTGCCCTCAACGTTGGCCACTAACAATTTAACCCCGTTAATTTCAACCACTGAATCAAGTAACGATGCACCTGCCGCACTGGCTAGTTTATCGTTAAGCTGGGCAACTTGTTTTTCAAGCCCTTTCGACTTTTCAAGCAAGGCAGTTACTTTTTCAAGCACTGACGTATTGTCACCTTTTACAAGCGCTGCAACATCAGCTAATTGTTGCTCTTGCTCGCTTACATAAGCAATTGCCTCTGCACCTGTTACCGCTTCAATACGACGAACACCGGCAGCAATACCGCTTTCAGATACAATTTTGAATAAACCAATATCACCCGCACGCTCTACGTGTGTACCACCACAAAGCTCAATTGAGTAATCACCTATGCTTACTACACGTACTTCGTCATCGTACTTTTCGCCAAACAATGCCATAGCACCTTTTGCTTTAGCATCTTCAATTGCCATTAGCTCAGTATTAAGTGCAAAGTTACGACGAATTTCGTCATTTACTACACGTTCAATTTCGCGCAGTTCTTGTTTGGTCACAGCTTCAAAATGAGAGAAGTCAAAACGCAGACGATCTGGCTGCACAAGTGAGCCTTTTTGCGATACGTGCTCACCTAAAAGCTGACGCAGTGCTTCATGCAAAATATGTGTAGCGGTGTGGTTTTTCTTAATGCTTTCACGACGCGCATCGTCAATGGTCGCATCCACTTTATCGTTAACGCCAATACGTCCTTGAACTGTTCCATGATGAGCAAAAGCATTACCCAATTTAGTGGTATTCGTTACATTAAACTCACCACCGGCAACAGTAATTGTTCCGCTATCACCAATTTGGCCGCCTGATTCAGCGTAAAACGGAGTACGGTCTAAAACAATAATACCTTGCTGACCATCTTCTAATAACGATACCGATTCGCCACCGGCAAAAATTTCTACCACAGTGCCACGGTAATGATTACTATCATAGCCTTTAAAATCAGTGTGCTTATCTGATTTTAATTGCTCATTATAATCTGCACCAAATTTGCCTGCTTGCTGTGCTGTTTTACGTTGCACTGCCATACATGCTTCAAAACCTTGATGGTCAATGGTCATTTGGCGCTCTCGCGCTACATCGGCTGTTAAATCGGCAGGGAAACCATAGGTATCGTAAAGTTTAAATACTAAATCACCTGGGATCACATCCCCGGTTAAATCACTCAAGCTTTCTTCTAAAATAGCTAAACCACGCTCAAGCGTTTTACCAAACTGCTCTTCTTCAATACGCAGTACTTTTTCAATAATTTCTTGTTGCTTAGCAAGTTCTGGGTACGCTTGACCCATTTGCTCAATAAGTGCAGCAACCAATTTATAGAAAAACGCGCCTTTAGCACCTAACTTATTACCGTGACGTACTGCACGACGAATAATACGACGCAATACATAACCACGGCCTTCATTTGATGGCATAACCCCATCTGAAATTAAAAACGCACACGAACGAATATGATCTGCTACCACGCGAAGCGATTTATCATCCATATCTTGTGCATTAGTAACGCTTGCAGCGGCCGCAATTAAGCCTTGGAATAAGTCGATTTCGTAGTTTGAATGCACACCTTGTAAAATAGCTGAAATACGCTCAAGGCCCATACCAGTATCAACAGATTGCTTAGGAAGTGGCAGCATAGTTCCGTCGCTTTGACGGTTGTATTGCATAAATACTAAGTTCCAAATTTCAATGAAACGGTCACCATCTTCTTCAGGTGTGCCAGGAGGACCGCCCCAAATATGCTCGCCATGATCATAAAATATTTCAGAACATGGACCACAAGGACCGGTATCACCCATAGACCAAAAGTTATCGCTCGTTGCAATACGAATAATACGATCTTCAGGTAAGCCTATATCGTTAGCCCAGTAGCCAAAGGCTTCTTCGTCATCATGATAAATAGTTACTAACAGCTTTTCTTTTGGTAGTTTTACAACCTCAGTTAAAAACTCCCACGCAAATTTAATTGCATCTTGCTTAAAGTAATCACCAAAGCTGAAATTACCTAGCATTTCAAAAAAGGTATGATGACGTGCTGTGTAACCTACGTTTTCTAAATCGTTATGTTTACCACCAGCGCGCACACAACGCTGCGAACTAGTTGCGCGTGTGTAAGGGCGGCTTTCAGCGCCTAAAAATACATCTTTAAATTGCACCATACCGGCATTATTAAATAACAACGTGGCATCGTTACCCGGTATGAGCGAACTAGAAGGAACAACTTGGTGTTGCTTGCTGGCAAAAAAGTCTAAAAACTGTTGCCTAATTTGTGCGGTAGTCATGTGCTGCATGTGAAAGTCTCACCTGTATTTACTGTGCTTGCATTGCAAAATTTATTTGATCATAGCTAAATCCTCGATACATTAAGTAGCGCACGCGCTTAGCTTTTTCTTTGTACTCGAGGTTTGCCGGTGTCGTTGAATATTTTTTGTTGTACGCTTCCTGCGCGAGCTCAAACCAATCTATTTCCAGCTCTTCAATCACTGTTTCAAGCAGTGCTCTATTAATCCCTTTACTCATGGCCTCACTTTGAATTCGCTTTAAGCCATGGCATTTAAATATGTGTTTTCTTACAAACCCTTCACAGTAACGCTGCTCGTTAATAAAATTGTGCTTTTCACACCAATCAAGCAGGTTTTCTATGAACTCGTCGGTTGCTTCTCTTTGCTGTAACTTTTGGGTTAACTCACGGCGCGAATACTCTTGCCGACCAAGCAACCAAAGCACATAGTTTTTTAACTTTTGTTTTAACGTATCATCCATTAAGCGTCAAAGCGTCCGCTTTGCTCGCTACTTAAAGGCTTAATGTTACTGTCATCACTTGGTGGCACAACGGGCATAAAAATAGCCTGATAAGATACAAAGAAACTAATGTAGCAAATTGGCATTAAAATCAACAGCGGTAGTAGCGATAAGAACATCGACAACACCATTAATAATGCGCAAATAATACCATAAACACTCAGTGGTAAAATATTATAATAAAACACCATAAACGAACTTTTTAAGGCATTTAAAATACGTTGTTCTTTATTAAAGTAAACCAGCGGTACCGCATAGGCAAACGAAGTAAAGTATATCGACAGCGCAATTAAAAACAGTGCCACATTGGCAAACGAAATACTCTTAAGCATTTGGCTAATTGCTGTATTAGGATCTAAGTCAGGCTGCGTCATAACCGCCATCGCATCGGCAAATAAACCATTGGCGAGCAGCGCAATTAAAATACCGGCACCCATTTGATAAAGCGCTAAGCGAAATAAGCCTAAGCGATTTCCTTTGGCTGAAAAGGGCTTCAAAATGTCGGCTAACATAATTTTTCCGCCTTGCTGCTTGGTAAGCACGGCTTGATAAAAACCAGCGGTTAAAAATGGTGTAGCCAATGCTGCAGCTATTTGTAATAACGGCAAAAATAAAGACAACAAGCCAACAATGCCAATAAACAAGTGCATAAAGATAAAGGTTAATGGCTGAGTTTTAAAAATTAGCCAACCCGCTTTAAACCATTTTAATGCCGCATCCGCTTTAAAAATTCGTAATTGTGTAGACATACTTGCTCTTAATTAAAACAAAACACGCCGAGTATAACTCGGCATTGGTTGGTATTACAGAGGTGGCGGCGATAAATGCCGTTAATATTAGGGTCTGTTGCCCTTTGCGGATTAAAATTTGTTCAAACTAGGAGCGGTTTAATCACGGCGCGAGGTTTGTAACCTAGTGGGCTCGATAACTGCTCCTGCGTTATTCTACTGGCTTACATCCATGTAAGAATAAGTAAAAACCGAGCAAAGCTTCCGCGTCCTGCTCACGCCCCTTACCTACATCCATGTAGGCAACAAAGAGTAAATCACCCCTAGGCAGAACCCTTCGGGCAGCGCCTGTTTGGCATTGATGCTGCGTTATCGCCTATTTATGGGGAATAACCACACCACATAGGCTCTGCCTTGCCTAAATACCAAACAGACTGCTGCAAATTTAACCTTAAAAGGTCAACAGACCCTAAGTTTTTTTAATTTTCTTAATATCTAGCATATGAGAGCCATGCTTAATTTTAGTCTCTAAATACGCCTTGTTACCTGAAAGCCCTGCTTTAATGTGTGCATGAGTGCCCACAACAGAGTCCACCTCTATGCCAGCATCTTTTAATGCGTTAAGCTTTTTAGGATTGTTAGTCATTAATTTTACATGCTTTAAATTGAGCGCATTGAGCATTAATACAGCATCCGAAAAATCACGTAAATCATCAGCAAAGCCCAAATGATTGTTGGCCTCGTAAGTGTTCATACCTTGTGACTGCAGTACATACGCATCAATTTTATTATATAAACCAATACCACGCCCTTCTTGGCGTAAATAAAGTAAAATACCGCCTTGTTCGTGCATCATTTCAATACACTCATTTAACTGCTCACCGCAATCACAACGTGACGAGTGAAACACATCACCGGTTAAGCATTCAGAATGCATACGAATAAGCGGAACACCTTGCTCGGTATCGGCGTTATTAAACACTATAGCAACATGCTCTTGGCCATCTTTTAAGCCACTAAACGAGATAATTTCTGCAGGAATATCACTATTTTTGCCAACATTAAGCTGGACTCTTGCTCTTACTTGCGCCACGACCAATCCAAATATTAAAAAACTACGACCCGATAAAGTGATAATATCACAAAATAGGTTAAATACACCGTAGTACAAGACTGTTTATGGCAAATATATGGCGACGGTAGCGACTATTTTCAATCTTTAACCGCAAATATATTACTAGCGAGCGTTTACCTTGATTTACCTAAAGTGATGACATATACATAAGGATTTGCTAATTTGTTATCGACAAATAATAGGGATCATTATGAAACTAAACAAACTTGCATTACTGATGGGCTTAAGTTTATCTTTATTAAGCACCACGTCATTTGCCGAGCAAGCAAATAACGCTCAAACCATTTTCAACGACGCGTATCAAAATTATTTAAATGCGATTAAAACCAAAGAAAATGTGCAACAAGCCGCGGAGCAGGCTTACACATCAGGTAAAGCTGTTTACGGTGATAATTCAGATAACACCGCAAACTTAGCGATTAACTATGCAAAATCAATTAATGGCTATGGAAAAAAATGGATTGAAAAACGTTTTTCACTATATCAACAAGCCTACACTATTTTAGTTAACAACCATGGTAACCAATCGTTAGAAACCGTTGATTCTTTAGTTGGTATGGCTAATTTTGCCCCCTCAGCTCAAAAAGCGGACTATTATTTAGAGCAAGTAATTGCAATAGCAAATACAGAAAATAGACCTAAATTTTTGGCCGATATGAAATTAGAAGCGGCAACCATATTAGCCAATAAATTCAGCTACGAAAAATACCGTGAAGCTAAAAACTACTTGGAAGAGGCCGATGAGTATTACCAGGCTAACTTACCTAAAAACTCAGTTGAACAAATAAAAGCTGACTTTTTAATGGCGTCGTTTGCTGAGGGTAGAAAAAGATACGACCAAGCAATTGAACGGCTTAATCGTGTAGTAAAGGTCTTTGATGAAAACTTAAGTTACGATCACAGCGCCGAGCTTACCGCACATTCAAGATTAATTGGCTTGTATGAAAAACAAGGCAAAAGTGATGAAGCCACCAAACACTGCATCGCGATTGCTAAAATGGTGCCGTGGAAAGAAAGCCAAGAACAAACGCCGCTATACCGCGTAAATCCCAAATACCCTAAAAATAAAGCGCGCTTTCGTAAAGATGGAAAAGTCGTTATGGAGTTTGAAGTGGATGAGTCTGGCTTTGTAAAAAATCCGCAAGTACTTAGTTCTGAAGGTGGCGTGGCCTTTGAAAAATCGGCAGTAGAAGCATTAGCACAATGGCGTTATGCACCTAAGTTTGAACATGGAAAAGCCGTTGCAGCAACTTCCAAAGTACAGCTCGACTTTAAAGTAAACCGTTAATAACATACCAAAGGCACGTTGAGCGCCTTTTTAGTTTATTCTACTTTAACTTAGCTAAAATGTTGTCGCTGGCGGCCTCTATTAAATCAAGTACCTTTTCAAAGCCATCATCACCGCCATAGTAAGGATCGGGAATTGCGCTTTGTGTTTGCTCGCCATACTCTAAAAACAACGCAAGCTTGTACTGCAAATGTTCAGGGCAACGTGCAGTTAAATCTGCGAGGTTTTGCGTATCGGCTGCTAAAATTAAATCAAACTCGCTAAAATCACTACTACGCACCTTGCGCGAAAAAATACCTTTAAAACTATAACCACGTTTTTCACCAGCCTGCAGAGAGCGTTTATCTGGCGGATTACCTTCATGGTGTCCAATAGTCCCTGCCGAGTCCACTAGCAGATCAATACCTAACTCTTTAGCGCGAGCTTTTAATACCGCCTCAGCCGTCGGAGATCGACAAATATTACCCAAACAAACAATCAGTACTTTTTTCACTTATGGCTCCCTAAGCTTTGCAAAAAATCAGTGATAAACGTTATTTTAATGAGGCTAATATTTTTTGTTCGCCTTCAAGCATGCTCTGCATAGCGGTCCCCTGTTTTACACGGCAATGTAAAGCAGCAAGCTTAGGCCAGCGCGACTTATCAAGTTGCTCACCGCCATGCTCCATATTCATTAACTGGCAGCTCACTGCAATGTCGGCAAGAGTTAAGCTGTTACCAACAAAAAATTCGTTATTACCTAAATAACCTTCTAAATAATCAAATAAAGGCGGTAATTTTTCATTTAATGCACTTTGCACTAATACTTCATCGGTTTGCTTTTGCATTGTAGGAGCAATAATACGCTGCTGAAATACCGTAAATGTTGCAAAAGGAGCCAGCTCGTAATCTGCGTATTTTTCTAACCAGCGAACAGCTGCACGTTGCTCTATAGTATCACCGAGTAAAGCCGGTGAATTAGGGTATTTTTCATCAAGATATTGGCAAATAACGCTAGAATCCGCCAAACTTAACTCGCCATCTTTTAGCGCCGGAATACGCCCCAACGGGTTAATTTCTAAAAACCAGTCAGGCTGATTAAACGGCGAGACTATTTCGAGTTTATAGTCCAGTTGCTTAAGCACTAAACATACACGTACTTTACGTACATAGGGAGAAAGCGGGACACCATAGAGAATTATGCTCATTGTGATTCCTATAAATTAAAACTGCTTTAAAATTGCGTCATCGTAGTCATCGGCATTAAGGGTTAAATTATATTTAGCCGCAACGCTATCTAACTCGGCTTGTTTAATCGCTAAATCATCCATGGTGATGGTGTTATCGTCAAGCCGCCATAACAAGCGTGAGCCTGCATAACTATAGTGAATGGCTAATAGCGCATCAGGATTACCTTCACGTCCCGCCGCTTTAAGCTTTGCCATCTTGCGGGTAATTTTATTAAGCGCTTGTTTAAGCTCCCATACATACACCACCTCGGTCATAAAAGGATGTGTACGGTATTTATTTAACAACCAGCCAATACCAATACTCGTAACAATTACGCCTAATAAGTTCCAATGAAAATGACTCCCACTTTCATCGGGAAATAATGCAATAAGCGTTTGTGAAATAGCTAAACTACCAATCGCTAAGCTTGCGGCACAACCGACTATAACGCGGTTTAAATGTTTACGATAACGAGCTTTATCTATTTGAATAAGTTGCATAGTTGCCTAAAAGTAAAAAACTAAAAAATACACAGCCACCATTGTAGCTAAACCCACCACAGAGTTTCGACTCTTTTTAATAAAATACCCGTAATTTTTGATTTAACGCCGGTTTTATACTGCTTTTAACATAAAACCAACCAACGATTTTATTTGCACCCACTTATTAGGCATAGGATAGTAGACAACAAATACGACTCAGTTTAGGACCATCATGATAAAAACACTGATTGCCACAAGTTTAATATTTTCTTCTTTTAGTACTTTGGCCAATTTAAACACACCGCTAACCCCAGAAGAATTGCGAATTGAAAAAGCCAGCCAAGCGATGCCAGCCGTACTAAGCGCTTTTGCCAGCGAAGTTAATCAATTTGAGCAGCAATTCAAGTCACTATCAAGCTACGCACAAGCCGTAGATGCCGTAAATGACTACTCAAAACGATTATGGTTTAGTGCAAAAAAACGCATTGCTACAACGCAAAACTTAGATGATCGCGCGCTTTATTGGGCTCGCTTACAATCAAGTAAAATAATTCGCACCACAAAACCTGCATTTTCGCTGAGCACCGCGCAGCAAACAGTGTTATTAACGTTGCTAGAAAACGGAAGCCGAGGTCGCACAGACCTAAGCTACTCACAAAACACCACAAAAAAAATATTACTAACCGGGTTTGACCCATTTTTACTTGATAGAAATATAAACCAAAGCAACCCATCGGGCGTGGCTGCGTTACTTCTTGATGGCCAAGTCATTAACTATAAAGGGATTAGTGCTGAAATAAACACAGTGATGGTGCCTGTGCGTTATGAAGACTTTGATCACGGTATTATAGAATCTTTACTTGCCCCTTATTACGCACTTAATAATGTTGATATGGTGGTTACCGTTAGTATGGGTAGTAAAGACTTTGACCTTGAGCGCTTTCCAGGCAAGCGCCGCAGTGTAACAGCGCCCGACAACGCCAATATAGTGTATGGAGGCAGTAAAACAGCGCCGCTCATTCCAAGCTTAAACGACCGCCCATTACCAGGTACTGAGTTTGTAGAATTTAGCTTACCTGTTAGCGCTATGTTAAGCGCAAAAGGCCCTTTTCCTATTAATGATAACCATCATGTTATTACCCTCAAAAAAGACTTTGAGCCTAACAGTTTCGATGAATTAAAAGACGCTATTGCAGTGCGAGGCGGTGGCGGTGGTTATCTGTCTAACGAAATTTCGTACCGCAGTATTCGGCTGCGTAATCAGCTAAATTCAGATATTCCGACTGGGCATATTCACACTCCTCGAATTGCCCAGTTTGAACCCGAAACCGAAGCTAAAATAGTTAAGCAAATTCAAGCTATGTTAGAGCGCAGTTTAGTCGCGATCTAACATCGTTTGCTTTTTTAGCGTTAAAACAACAATTAAATAATAAAGCGTAGGAGCACTTAAGTACTTTTATGCTTTATTACTTTAAACCGCTAAAAAAGCATGCTGCAATTACATTAAAATTAAATGTGCTTTGTATCAGCTTTGGCTATTTTGTAATAAAAACTCATTACTTTAATTATTAACTAGATCTTCACAAATTGTGTTCTATGCTCATTTGAGGTTCAGACCTTATTACAGGGACATAGCAATGCTCACAATTAACCACTTTTTAATTCTTTAAATGTAACTATTCAGCCTCATTTGAAATGAATATA
The DNA here is from genome assembly GCF_023161865.1 of Pseudoalteromonas sp. 2CM36K. NCBI lineage: Bacteria > Pseudomonadati > Pseudomonadota > Gammaproteobacteria > Alteromonadales > Pseudoalteromonadaceae > Pseudoalteromonas > Pseudoalteromonas sp. 2CM36K. The sequence goes on along the minus strand of NZ_JALNTK010000005.1, from coordinate 144,402 downwards.
TCAGGCAGCTGATTTTTGAATAATAACTCAAGTGCTAGGCTTGCAGATACATATTGTTTTCTGCAAGTCGATAAATAGCTTCTCAGCAAGCAGAACATTTCAGCTCCTTGCCTACTTCTAAAACACCCCGGTATTTTTTCTTTAAGTAAGGTTTGCATATCCTTCGCCCATTGCATGCCGTCTTGCTCCCAAGCCCTTTCTAATTCTCGGATGTGGTGAGCATTACATAATGCATGTTGGCATTGGGTATATTGATAATATGGTTTCCAATGGTCATGGCATAGCACACCGGTAAAGTGCGGTAAAATACCGACCTCATCAACATGCAAAGTTTGATGCGGGTTTTGTAATGCCGCTTTGATAATACCTTCTGCGCCCGATGACTTTACTAGTGCCGCTGCTTGTTCATTAAAGTTAAATAAACTGCCGGCACTGAGCAGAATACCTAGTTGGTCACTAAAGTATTCTTCAATGCGGTTATAAGGGAGTAATTGCTATTGTGATAAGTAAACCGCATGGGCTTTCACACCAACACCATATTGAATAGGACTGTTAACACCTTGGAGGAATTCACCAACAAACCGCTTCTTTTGCTCATTCTCAAGGATTTGAGCCTGGCATTCGGTCACCACTTCACTGATATCTATATCGACGACTTGTCGCTTTTGAAAATCCACCTCACGATAGTGACCTTTAGGTAAAAAATCTCGGTCAACTAAAATGACTTGTACCTCATCAGGTGTTTCTGTTTGAGTCAGCGTTTTACCTACTCGGCCTTTTTGTCCGCCAACTGATTTTTCTGACTTCTCTCTCGTTGGCTTTGTACGGTTGATATCTTTTAATGGAGGAATGCTACTATTTTGACTATTAAGTCCTAATTTACTAGCTAACCTGAACTCTGGTTAAGAGATTTACTAACACATTGAATCAATAAAAGATATTTGTGTTTATTTATCTCTAGCTAGAGATTTTTAGTGAAAACAAGGCGAAATTACGCGTCAATAGCTCGCCTATTGCAAGTAAATTCAACGCAGTTAGCACTGAAAATAGCTGCTTGAGATGGATTTATTATCCGGAGTTCAGGTTAGCTAGCATAACAACGACAACAAGAATGAGTTCAATAGACATCTTCACCGCTGGCGAGAATGTTTTATCTTCTTGTAACTGAATTTTAGTTTGCTCAACTATTTCAGTGATATTTATGCTGTTTAAATTCATTAAAGCTAGAGCGATAAGGTAATCGCTCTAGCTTGGCATACTGGCAGGATCAGCAAATAGCTAAAAAAGATCCTTAGAAAATAGTTTGTCTTGGTGAAGAGTTACGAAAAAATAAACAAAAAAATTACCGAATATCTGCAAAACGGTGAAATGAAAATATTATTAAATGATTATTTTATTCATTAACCTCTATTTAAAGTCTGCATAGGGCTGCGCCATATAAAACTCCCTTTTACAGCTTGGAAAACCTTCTCGCTTGCTCTAGTATCTAGTTGTCTTAGCTCATAATTTGCATTTTAATGAAATCATTTCCGTCACTGTACTTTGCTAATTTATTTTTAATTATTGGTACCGGTTTACTTACTACCTATTTAGCGCTTTATTTAGGTAAACAAAGCACGTCTACGTTTTGGATAGGCTTGATGACCTCGTGTTATTACCTTGGCTTATTACTGGGTTCAAAACTTGGCTATCATCTTATTAAATCGGTGGGTCACATAAGAACCTTTGCAGCAAGTACTGCGGCGGTTACTGCCTGTGTGGCTGCTCACGGGGTGAGTGATAATCTTTATATATGGTTAGGCCTTAGGTTTTTTGTTGGCTTAGGTATGATGTGTAATTACATGGTGCTAGAAAGCTGGCTGAATGAACAGTCAGCCCCCGAATCACGCGGCCGGGTATTCTCGTTTTATATGATCACTTCATACTTGGGGATGATTTTAGGGCAATTAGCGCTCGCACAATTTCCTGAGCTAGGTTATGCGCCGCTATTTTTAGTCTGCATGGCGTTAGCAATCGGCATTATTCCTATTTCTATCACCCGCAGAATCCACCCAAAACCCTTAAAACCGATAAAAATGAGCCTATTTGATTACGCTAAAAAAGTGCCACAATCGCTTACTGCGGTCCACTTTGCAGGCATTATCAATGGTAGCTTTTATGGTCTAGCACCTATTTTTGCTAAGTTATCAGGCTTTAACGCCGCTGAAATTGCTATTTTTATGTCGCTAACTATTTTAGCTGGCCTGCTGGCACAGTGGCCAATGGGCATGCTTTCTGACCGTATTCGCCGTAGTTTATTAATTCGTACTAATGCCATAGCCATAGGCATTGTGAGTTTGGCATTGTTTTTATTACCAAGCTCACAGTTAATTGCTTACATACTGACCTTTATATTTGGTTTGTTTGCCTTTACTTTATATCCGCTTTGTTCGGCACTGGCCAATTCGCGAGTTGAAGACGAAGAACGCGTAGGCGTGTCATCAGCGTTATTGGTTGCTTTTGGCGCTGGGGCAGCAATAGGCTCAACAGTTAACGCACAGATCATGAGCTACTTTGGGCACCAAGCATTGTATGCGTCTATTTCGCTATTAACCGTAACCATGTATTTATTACTCACGTTTATTAATTCTAAACAAAAAGTAGAGCAGCCTGAACCCAGTGATTATGTGGTGGGTACTTCTGATGTAACTAACTCGCCACTGGCTGCCACTATGGATCCCCGTATTGAAGAAACCACCGCACAAGATCAAATGTTGGTTGTGGATGACGAAGAAATAGATGATGAGTTTTTTGAACATCCCCAAGGGGAGCTGTTTAAAGACCTGGAAAACGAGCAAAAAAATGCATAGCGCTGACGCTATGCACTAACAAACAACTAATGAACACTCAATGGCGCTGCACTTTCAGCCTCAATTAAATGAAGCGTCTCAAAAGTTAACCAACAAAATTAGAGAAAATATCAATAATTTTTAAGCTAATAAGAGCAATTATAAACACCTAACAATTAACGTTGTTTACAATTAAAAACAATAATAATTGCATATTAATCACTTTTTGTTTATAAATGACCTCGGAACGGATTCTTGAACAATGTCATAAGCTTATCAGTGTAAACACATCTCCAAGTGTTCGTTTAATTATTTATCCCATACGAACATTGGAAAATTTCATGTTAAAAAATAAAAAACATTTTGCAACAGCCCTAATTGCTGCACTTGCAGCTGCCACTTTATCTGGCTGTGCAACTACTTCATCAAAAGCTATAGATACACCAACAGTCGCAACTTACAAAACCACTTACTCTGGCACCAAGAGTAAATTAGTTGTGGGTCAGTTTGTAAATCGCTCAAGTTTTCAAAATGGTATATTTTCATCAGGCCAAGATCGCTTAGGTAGCCAAGCAAAAACAACCTTAATGAGCCACTTACAACAAACTAACCGTTTTAGTGTGCTGGATCGCGACAATATGCAAGCACTTGCAGAAGAAGCTAAATTAACAGGCGCAAAGCAAGTAATTAGCGGTGCAAAGTATGTAGTAACTGGCGATGTAACTGAATTTGGCCGTAAAGCCATAGGTGATCGCCAATTATTCGGTTTATTAGGAAAAGGCAAGTCGCAAATTGCATACGCCAAAGTAACACTTAACATTGTTGATGTAACAACATCAGAAGTTATTTACTCAGTACAAGGTGCTGGCGAGTACAGCTTATCAGAGCGTGAAGTAGTTGGCTTTGGTAGCACAGCTTCATACGATGCAACATTAAACGGAAAAGTACTCGATTTAGCGATTCGTGAAGTGGTAAACAAACTAGTTACTGGTCTTGAATCGGGTCAATGGGGTAGTAAAGCATGAAAAAGCTAATCGCTACCGCTATAGTATGCGTCGCGCTTACTGGGTGTAATAACACCAAAGAACCTCTTTATTATTACGGTGACTATAACAGCGCCGTTTATGCTTATTTAAAAGCAGATGAAGTTTCGGTTGAAGAGCAAATAACTATTCTAGAGCAGGTTATTGCTGATGCAGCTAATAACAGTAAAGCAATAGCACCAGGATTACATGCTCATTTAGGTATGCTGTATTTTGATACAGGCAATGCTGTGAAAGGTATTACTCATTTTGAAACAGAAAAACAATTATTTCCTGAATCAGTTCAGTACATCGACTTTCTTCTAAAATCGGCAAAGGGTGCTTAATATGCGTTATTTAAAGCTAATCTCTATCGCAACATTATTAACAGCACTCGCAGGCTGTGTATCACCGCCCCCGAGCCATGATTACAGTGCATTTAGACAAGCAGATCCTCATTCAATTCTTGTGTTGCCTCCTTTAAACAACACACCAGAAGTAATCGCGCCATATAGTGTAATGACACAAATGATGACACCTATCGCTGAATCTGGTTTTTATGTATTTCCTGTCGCGGTTGTTGATCAAACCTTTAAAGGTAATGGCTTAACGGTTGCAAACGATATCCACCAAGTGCCCGTTAAAAAGCTACATGATATTTTTGGTGCTGATTCAGCCTTATATATCAACATTGAAGAATACGGTACCAGCTACGTAGTTATTTCAAGTGAAACAGCGGTCACCGTATCAGCAAGACTTGTTGATTTACGCACTGGCGAAGTCCTATGGCAGGATAAGGCGAGAGCATCGTCTGCTGAGCAACAAAACAACAACACTGGTGGTGGTTTAGTCGGAATGCTAGTTGTTGCAGCTATTAATCAAATTGCTGAAACAGTGAGTGATAAAGGCTTTGAAGTTGCAGCAATTACTTCTAATCGTTTGCTTTCATCTGATACATACAATGGTTTATTGTATGGCCCACGCTCGCCAAACTACGGCCAGCCCGCGCTAAGTGAAAAGAAACAGTAGTTTGTAATTAAATATACAAAAGCCGAGTTAAATACTAACTCGGCTTTTTAATAAATTAAATTTTAAAACTATTTAACTCCTTTTCTATTTGCTAGCCGTTATAGCTCTGAAACAACATAATAAGTTAATTTGGAGCGACTTATGCACACACTTGAATTCCCTAAAAACCCCATGTTCAAAGCATCAACAGCTGTTATTGGCGGTGTCGCGATCACCTTTATCGCATTTGCCTTTATGCAATACTTAATTAGTGGCGAGCAAAGAGCGCCTATCAAATTGGGTGATGATATTACTGTTGAGATTTTTCAAGCGCCAGAAGATAAACAAACCACGCATATTAAAAGAATACCGCCACCACCCACACCTAAAGTGCCGCCTAAAGCACCGCCACGTGTAACACCTAGTAATGAGCCAATAACAGCAATAAGCACAGCACCACCCATAGTAATTGACAGACTTGGTGACGATATGAAGCAAATAATTACCCGCCCAACGGGAGATGCTTCACCCATTGTGCGCATAAATTCTAAATGTTGAACTACCGCAGCACGTGATGGCATAGAGGGCTGGGTGCAACTTAGCTTTAATGTTTCACCCACAGGTGAAGTAATTGATGCCACAGTAGTGAATGCCGAACCAAAACGCATATTTGATCGCGAAGCACTTCGCGCCATTAAACGCTGGAAATATCGTCCAAAAGTAATTGAAGGTGTGGCACAATTACAAACAGGTCAAACCGTACAGCTTGATTTTAAATTAGACAGTTCGCAGTAAGGGAATAAGCGCCTATGCTATTGAATATTAAGTCATGGTTATTTGAAGTGCCAAGCAAAGACTGCATGGCGCGGTGTGCAAAAAGTGGCGACAACCGCCACTTAGAGCAACTTATTACCTTATACAGTAACAATTTATATCACTACCTAGTTACCCAATCTAATACACATTTAGCATACGATGTAAGCCAACAAACATGGCTAAAAGTAATCGAAAAGCGCCACCTTTACCAAGCACAAACCACGCCTAAAGCCTGATTATTTCGACTCGCACGTAACACTCTGATAGACGAATACCGCAAACAGCAACACTTTATAGAGCTTGACGAAAACAGCAAACTGCCTGCGCAAAATAACAATCAAAGTGTATATAGCAATAATTATTGTAATTGAGTAAACAAAAAATATAGAGCGTCCCTACGATAATCCAGTAAGATAAGCGTCTACAAAAACAGTAAATATATAAACCTACAATTTGAATGGGTGGTACGTTGGGTTTCGCTACGCTCTACCCAACCTACAAAACAATTAAGCTCGTTACTAAGTAAGCTACAAACGTTAAACCGCCGCCTACTAATGCATAGGGTAATTGGGTTTTAACGTGGGTAAGTAGGTCACAGCCTGAGGCGATGGCTGATACTGCGCTGGTGTCGGATATAGGGGAACAATGATCGCCAAATATCCCGCCGCCTAAAATAGCGCCTACCACCAGCGATGGCGGTAAACCAAGCGCTTGAATAAGCGGTACGCCAATGGGGATGAGTATGGCAAATGTGCCCCACGAGGTGCCTGTAGTAAACGACATAACCGCGCCAGTTAAAAACAGCACGGGCACTATTAAATATATTGGTAAGTAATCGCCAACCAAAGATGCCACAAACACGCCTGTACCTAGCTCTTTTAAGCTTGCACCTAAGGTGAGCGAGAGCAATACAATACTTACCAGTGGGAGTAATTCACCCATGCCTTTAAAGCCGGTATCAACAAGTTGGTGATGGGTAAATTGGCGCGAGCCAATCATTAAACAATAGGCTACAACAATAGCTAAAACCGTGGCGTACAATACTGATTTTGAACCGCTGCCCTCGGCAAGTACGCCGTTACCGGTATAAAACATAAAGCCAACCATACTAACAATTAGCGTTAACAGTGGCACTAGCATAAAGCGTGCTTTAGAGCCTTTTACTTCTTCTTTTAGCTCGGTTGTTTGTAGCTCTAGTTTTTGTTCAGCTACTTTCATTGGGCCATGTACTTTATCAAAGGCAATGGTATAAAAAACAATAACCAAGGTGATTATGGCGTAAAAGTTATAGCCTACACTGCCCCACAGCACTGATACGGCCGACTCGCCTAATTCGTAATTACCTAGCAAGCCCAGTACGAATGCACCCCAGCCGTTTAGTAATATTAAAATACACACAGGGGCGCTGGTGCTATCGATTATGTAGGCTAACCGCGCGCGGCTCATTTTAAATTTGTCGAACAGGCCGCGAGATAAAATACCCGAGGTAAGCACACTTAAGTTTGACTCTATAAATACCGCTACGCCGGTAAACATAGTTAAAAATCCCACTTGGCGCTTACTTTTAGCAACGCCTTTGTTCATCAGCAAATTAACGGTAGCAGCAACACCGCCAGACTCGCGAATATAGGCCAGTAATGCGCCTATTAAAATACTAAATATGAGTATACGGGTATTACCTGGCGAGCTTGCTACCGAAATAATGCGCTCTATAGTATTTAAAAATGTATTAAATACGCTATTTCCTTCGCCCTGAATGGCCAGTAAAAACTCTGATGAAGCCACTGCCACCAAAAGAGCCATAATCACTTCTTTACGCCAAAACACGATAGCAATGGCAATCAGTGGCGGTAAAATAGAATACCAATGCATAAACAAACCTTATTTATTTTTATAATGACGACGCTTTACTTAACTTAATAGATATAAGCAATTAAGTCACTTACTAACGCTTATTGATTTAATAATGCCTCATAAACAAGCGACACAATAGAGCCGTATTGCGCTGTTTCAAAATTTTTCCCTACAAATTGATAGCGCTTTTCAGTACCTTTAATAGGAGTATGCCGCGCATTAGTGAGTAAAATAATGGCCAAATCGTAGGCCGGATCAATCACGGTGACTGTGCCTGTCCACCCTGTGTGGCCATAGGCCTGAGCGCTGGCATAAGGGCCAAAGTGCCAGCGCCGCGCTTGGTTATTTCCCGCAAGACGAAAACCTAACCCGTAGGTTTCATCACTGCTTTGTGGCGTTAAAAATTGCGCTAAGCTACTGGCGTTAAAAATTTGCGTATCGCCATAACCACCTTTGTTAAGTAGAACTTGGCACAACACAGCTAAATCGGGAGCGTTACTAAATAATCCCGCATGGCCTGCAACACCATCAAGCGAATAATAAGCACGTTCGTCATGCACCTGCCCTTGCAGTACATTGGTGCGAATATTATCAAAATGAATACGCCCATCTCGAGTATTACCGCTAAGCTCCGTGGCAGCAAACTGCTGACGGTTAAAGCCTTTTTTAAGCGGGTTAAATAAGGTGTTATTGAGTTTTAAAGGCGCGTAAATATGCTGCTCTAGGTATTCATCGAGTGGTTGGCCGCTAATTCGCTCAATTAAAACACCTAAAATCATGTAATCAATATCAGAGTAAACATGCGGCGCTGTAGGTTCAGCGGTTAATGGCACGCTTGTTAATAATAGCTGTTTCGTAGTTTCGCTTGTTTGTGAGAAAAACGCATCGCCGTAAGCGGTGTCTTTTCGATGAAAATCAAACACTGGCGGATAACCGGCACTATGAGTTAGTAAGTCTTTTACTTGGCGGTGCTCTCGACCACCTCCCTGATACTCTTTTAGGTATGAATGCACCGTATGATTTATGTTTAACTGCCCCTCGCTGACCAATTTCATTAATGCAAAGTTAGTAGCAAATATTTTAGTATTTGAGGCTAAGTCAAATAAGGTATTAGTTTGCATAGGCTCTGGGCGCAGTAGCATTAAATCACTTTGCTGATATTGTTTTGCATCGCCATACGCGGTTAATTTTAATACCTTACCCGCTTTAACAACCGCTAATACCGCTCCTGGAAAGCCTGCTTTTATATCGTTTTCAATTAAGGTATCAACTTGGCTAAAGTCGATTTCTTTTGTGGCGGTATTTTCTAAAGTAGCAAATGCAAAGCGCAGGGTTAAACTACCACCAGCAGGTTGAATATTCTCTACCTTAAAGGTGTTCACGCCGTTATGTGTATAGTGCCCTAAATTAAAGTCGTACTCGGTGTTAGCGCGTAAAGGCTCATTAAGTGAGAGCTTTTTATTATTGATGTATATATCGGCGCTAACCGCACTGACATTTTGTAGCAATAGTTCTCCACGGCCACGGTAGGCTTTAAAAGTGCCGCGGTTATTTACATATTCTCTGCTGCTCGGATTTGGCTCAGGAAAGGTAGCAATCACCTGCGCATTAGCTAACGCGTTAATATGATTAACCGTTAAAGGGCGCTCTGATTTAATTGCTGTAGAGCGACTACAGCCCGCAATAATAATGCTCAGCAGCAATATAACTACTTTATAGTACGTTTTATTGTTTATCATTTTTAAAGCCCAATGCACGCATCCCTTTTATTAATACAGTAAATAAGGCGCTCTTTGCTGTTTAAACTGTTTTAGCTCGGCTTGCCAACTTTGTTTAATCTCCTCAGCTGAGTGCCCTGCTTCTATGGCGAGCCTTAATTTATCAGTTCCTGCGAGCTTATCCATAAAATCGGCACGTTCAAAAAACAGCTGTTTAGCCTGTGTAAGCTGCTGGTAAGCATTAATTAAATAATTTAAGTTTAAACCGACGGTATCACTATGGCGTAAATCAATCCCTTTCACTAGCTGATCTTTAAATTTAGGATTAAGCGCTGCGCCTTTTATTGAGCGAGGGGTAAAGCTAAAATCCCCAAGTGCTACTGGTGAATAACCAATAACCTGAAAGGCAAAGTCAGTTCCTCTACCTATACTAATAGGAGTGGCTTCAAAAAAGCAAAGTGATGGGTAAAGCGCAATTGATTGATCGTTGGGTAAATTAGGGCTTGGTTTTACCGGCAAACTATATGGTGTTGTGCGGGTGTAGCCGGCAACAGGGATCACATTTAGCTTTAAATCACGAGCCTGATTGATCCACCCCTCACCTTTGATCATGTTAGCAAGCTCGCCTACCGTCATACCATGCAGTACAGGGATTGGGTGCATACCCACAAACGATTTAAACTTCGGTTCTAAAATTGGCCCGTCAATGTGGCTAATATTAGGATTTGGCCTATCGAGTACTATAAATTCAACACCACGCTCGGCCGCGGCTTCCATCATGTAATGCATAGAGCTTATGTAGGTATAAAAACGTACGCCCACGTCTTGAATATCAAAAATAATTACATCTACATTTTGCAATGACTCGGGGGTTGGCTTTTTGTTTTTACCGTAAATAGAAATAAGCGCAATACCGGTTTTGCTATCAACGGCGTTTTGTACATGAGCACCGGCATCGTGATCGCCTCGAAAGCCATGCTCAGGTGCAAAAATTTTAGTGATGTTGATGTTTTTAGCCAGCAAGCTATCAACTAAATGCGTTTGCCCCACTACAGAGGTTTGGTTAACCACCAGCCCTACACGTTTGTTTTTTAATTGGGGTGCATACAAAGCAAATTGCTCTGCACCAACGGCGATTGCATGTTTAGCCTCATTTGCATGTGTAGCAACGGTAAAAAGTGCACTTAGTATAAAAAAGAAGGTAAAAAACACGGTTTTAAACATACAGCAAGATCCTTTTAAACAAGGCATTTAAAATAACACAGCTAAGTTTAAAGAGCAGCTTAGGTTTTAAGAATTAG
>NZ_JALNTK010000005.1:0-133755 GCF_023161865.1 Pseudoalteromonas sp. 2CM36K | reverse complement strand
CGGTCAGCGGTCAGCGGTCAGCGGTCAGCGGTCAGCGGTCAGCGGTCAGCGGTCAGCGGTCAGCGGTCAGCGGTCAGCGGTCAGGTAATAAAAATAAAACACCGAGCCTTTTGCAAGCGAAATTTTTAGGTTTTAGTGGGATTTTATCTCGCCCAGGTTTTAGCAATGAGAAACTGTGTTTCTAACGTGAGTAAGCACTACGTCCACATTAAAAGTTGACGATGATATTATTTGTAAAATGTAGCTTGCTGGCGTTTAAATACTCATGGTGATTTTGAACGTCTCATTTACTCCTCTTTCACTTCTCTTTGTGCATTTAGGTTTTTAAGGGCGTTATTCACAAAGAGGTTAAGAGGCGCTGCGCTTTTAGAGAAGTGGCTGAATGCAAAATTTAGCGGTGTGTATAATTAGGTTTAACTAATATCTGTTAGCCTTCTCAAATTTCAGGCACAAAAAAACCAACTTAGTGTCGGCTTATGTATGAAAGTGGTGGGCGCAGGACGTATCTTCTAAGAGTGAACCTCTGACCGTCTGGTTCGTAGCTTGCTACTTTCCCATATTCACTTTATTTCAGGCACAAAAAAACCGACTTAGTGTCGGCTTATGTATGAAAATGGTGGGCGCAGGACGTATCTTCTAAGAGTGAACCTCCGACCGCCTGGTTCGTAGCTTGCTACTTTCTCTTATTCACTTTATTTCAGACACAAAAAAACCGACTTTTGTCGGTTTCTTTTCTATTAACTTTAATTGTAATAGAAAGTGGTGGGCGCAGGAGGATTCGAACCTCCGACCGCCTGGTTCGTAGCCAGGTACTCTATCCAGCTGAGCTATGCGCCCACTTTCATATTTACTTATTTATACTCTAAGTGAGAGTTGAAAGTGGTGGGCGTAGGACGTATCTAATAAGAATGAACCTCCGACCGCTTGGCGTTAGCCAATACTTTACTTATTTATACTCTTAGCAGGAGTTGCAATGAAAGTGGTGGGCGCAGGAGGATTCGAACCTCCGACCGCCTGGTTCGTAGCCAGGTACTCTATCCAGCTGAGCTATGCGCCCACTTTCATTTTGCTTGTTTTAACTCTAAGCAGAGCGTTCTCTAAAAGAGAGTAAAGTATGGTGGGCGCAGGAGGATTCGAACCTCCGACCGCCTGGTTCGTAGCCAGGTACTCTATCCAGCTGAGCTATGCGCCCATACTTTATTTTACAAGATGCGCCATTTAAAAAATGGTGGAGAGGGAGGGATTCGAACCCTCGATAGAGCTACAAACTCTATACTCCCTTAGCAGGGGAGCTCCTTCGGCCACTCGGACACCTCTCCGTCTTGTGGGGCGTATAATAAAGATTTCAGAAAATATGTCAAACACTTTTCTGACAAAAGTGACTATATGGCTATAGATTGCACATATGTTTAGTTTTACAGTGAAATTAGTTCGAAATTTAATCGGGTTAGGCATTTGGCGTGCTTGAGTTTACACCCATCACTGGCACTAGTTCGTCCGTAAGTTCAGCAAGGTATTGCTCTTGATAGCCTAACTTCTGAAACTCAGCAATACACGCACGATAATATGCTTGTCGCTGTTGTTCAGTGGTGTTTTCATCAGGTAAAGGTTCTACTTGTTTAACTTTCATATTATTTTTCTAAGTCCTTTAGAAATTTTTATTTTTTACGACTAAGAATGACAGCGTATAAATTTCCGCCACATTTTAGCTAAAAAATTTACATAAATACAACGCAATGTTTAAAAAACAATCATACCAAAAAGTTATATCACTGCTGTAATGTTGCTAAGCAGTGGAGTAACCATATGCGAGTGAAACTGAATTAAAGGTTAATTGCTCTTTATACCTAGACTTCATTATTAATGTGAAAACAATTAATTAAAAGACTTAATGAGCAGTTTAGGCAATGTCTCACAAACAATAGGGCAAAAAAACGCCGCTAGTTAGCGGCGTTGATAATTTTTTAGTTTATTCCTTCAAGCTTAGTCTGCTTGTGGGCGCATATGTGGGAATAAAATAACATCTTTGATAGTTGATGAGTCAGTAAACAACATGACTAAACGGTCAATACCAATCCCTTCACCCGCTGTTGGTGGTAAACCATACTCTAACGCGCGAATGTAGTCTTCGTCGTAGTGCATTGCTTCATCATCACCTGCGTCTTTTTCTTCAACTTGGCGAGAAAAACGCTCAGCTTGATCTTGTGCATCATTAAGCTCAGAGAAACCATTTGCTAGTTCACGGCCACCAACAAAGAATTCAAAGCGGTCAGTTACAAATGGGTTTTCGTCGTTACGACGTGCAAGTGGAGACACTTCCCACGGGTACCCTGTGATAAATGTAGGTTGGATAAGCATATGCTCAGCCGTTTCTTCAAATATTTCACATAAAAACTTACCCGGGCCCCATACGCAGTTTTCAGGAATTTTAACATGCACTTGTTTAGCGTACGCTTTTAATTCTTCAAAGTGGTTTTCTGGGTCGTTAAATACCGCAGCATCAAACTCAGGGTTATATTTTAAGATTGCGTCGCTCATGCTTAAACGTGTGAACGGTTGACCAAAGTCATACTCTACTGAATCAATCACTTCACCGTTTTCATCTTTAGTGGTGTTAACAACGATTGGGCTACCCAATACGTTAGTTGCAACTGTACGTAACATGTCTTCGGTGATGTTCATTAAATCAATGTAGTCAGCGTATGCTTGGTAGAACTCAATCATGGTGAATTCTGGGTTGTGACGCGTTGATAACCCTTCGTTACGGAAGTTACGGTTAATTTCGAATACACGGTCAAAACCACCTACTACTAAACGCTTTAAGTAAAGCTCAGGCGCAATACGTAAGTACATGTCGATATCAAGCGCATTATGATGAGTCACAAACGGACGCGCAGATGCACCACCAGGAATAACCTGTAGCATTGGCGTTTCTACTTCCATAAAATCGCGGTCTGCTAAAAAGCGACGAATACCTTCAACCACTTGTGAACGAATACGGAATGTTTCACGCGTTGCTTCGTTAGTAATTAAATCAACATAACGCTGACGGTATTTCGTTTCTTGATCCGACAGGCCATGGAATTTTTCAGGAAGTGGACGAAGTGACTTAGTCAGTAGTTCGTACTCAGCCATATCTACGTATAAATCACCTTTACCCGATTTATTAAGTGGCCCTTTAACACCAATAATATCGCCAATATCAAGCTGGCCATATTTTGCTTTTAAATCTTTTTGAACGTCTTTTGATGCATAAACTTGTACACGGCCTTTCATATCTTGAATAGACATAAACGGACCACGCTTAGCAAGAATACGACCTGCAATCGATACTACGTGCTGTAATTCGATTAATTCTTCTTTACTCTTATCACCAAACTCAGCCTGCAAATCTGCCGTGTAATGCTCACGACGGAATTGGTTTGGATGACCGTTGGCTGGGCAATTTGCGCGAATAGCGTCTAATTTGCCGCGACGCTCAGCGATTAACTTATTTTCGTCTTGGATTTGATCAGTCATTTTTTAGCTCTTTTTTAGCTTGGTGGTTATAAGCCAGATTTTAAGCTGGCTTCAATAAATTTGTCTAAGTCGCCATCGAGTACCGCTTGAGTATTACGGTTTTCAACGCCGGTACGTAAATCTTTAATACGCGAGTCATCAAGTACGTAAGAACGAATTTGACTTCCCCAGCCAATATCAGACTTGTTGTCTTCTTGGCTTTGCTTTTCTGCATTTTGCTGTTGTAGCTCAAGCTCAAATAATTTCGCTTTTAACTGCTTCATTGCTTGGGCTTTATTTTTATGCTGCGAGCGCTCGTTTTGACACTGCACCACAGTATTAGTTGGCACGTGAGTAATACGTACAGCTGATTCAGTGGTATTTACGTGCTGACCACCCGCGCCTGATGCACGGTAAACGTCTATACGCAAGTCAGACGGATTAATGTCAATTTCAATATTGTCATCAACTTCTGGGTAAACAAACGCAGAAGCAAACGAGGTATGACGACGACCACTTGAGTCAAATGGACTTTTACGAACGAGGCGGTGTACGCCTGTTTCAGTGCGTAACCACCCATAAGCGTATTCCCCAGAAAAACGCACCGTTGCGCCTTTAATACCGGCAACATCACCATCGGTCGCTTCAACAAGCTCTACTTTAAAGCCTTTTGCTTCACCCCAGCGTAAATACATGCGAAGTAAAATATTACACCAGTCTTGCGCTTCAGTACCGCCAGAACCTGACTGTAAATCAAGGTAGGCATCGTTTGAATCGTGAGAACCTGAAAACATACGACGAAACTCAAGCCCTTCAAGCTGCTGATTTAAATCAGCTAGTTCACTTTGTGCTTCATCAAAGGTGTCTTGATCTTCGGCTTCAACAGCAAGCTCTACTAACCCTTCAACGTCGTCAGTACCCGCCACTAAGGTGTCAATGGTTTCAACCACGGCTTCTAGTGCTGACTTTTCACGACCAAGGGCTTGTGCGCGCTCAGGTTCATTCCATACGGCTGAATCTTCAAGTTCGGCGTTAACTTCTTCTAAACGTTCTTGTTTAAGAGCGTAGTCAAAGGTACCCCCGAAGCAGTTCAGTACGTTCGCGAATTTCCTTGATTTGATTAATCACAGGATTCACTTCAAACATGTACATTACTCCAAAATGGCTAGGTTATTGCGCACTTAAAAAAGAGACTGAGCGCAATTAAAAATCATCAAATAATAAAAACGCCCGATTTTAACAAAAAACCGCGCGTTTTATTAGCCTTTTATGCATGGTTTGAAGATATTTTTTAGCCCACTTTTTCAAGCTCTCTTACAATTAGTTGTAAGCTAAATTTACCTCTAAACTCGTTAATATCGAGTTGGTACGCTACTTTAACAAACTGCGCCTCGGTATCTGGCCACGCTTTTACATCAATGCCAAAAGCTATGGCGTCAACTAAACGTGCAGATTGGTGTTTAAGGACTAACTTTAGGTGTTTTTCACCCACAATGCGCTGCTGTATCACTTCAAAGGTGTGTTCAAATATCGGCTCAGGAAATTGCTGCCCCCACGGGCCTGATTGCTTTAATAATTGCGCAAAATCCATGCTAAAGCAGTCGTTAGGTAGCTCACCATCGGTAAACACAATGCAACGTTTACTTTCTTCACTGAGTTGAGCGCTGACCGCACTTTCAAACGCACGTTTAAACTCAGTAAATTGCTGCTCGTTAATACTTAACCCTGCCGCCATTGCGTGGCCGCCAAATTTATTAATTAAACCAGGCTGCGCGGTGTTTAATCCCTCAAGTAAGTCGCGCATATGCAAGCCTTCAATAGAGCGACATGAGCCTTTAATTTCACCGTTTTCACCACCGGCAAATATCACAGTTGGCCGGTGGTACTTTTCTTTTAAGCGCCCGGCTAAAATACCAATTACCCCTTGGTGCCAATCGTCTTGGTACAAACAAATGGCATCGGGCACACTGTCTTCTTTAAAGGCGAGCCTATCGAGCACCGCTTGCGCTTCTACTTGCATGCCTTGCTCTATTTCACGTCTGGCAAAGTTTAAGCTATCAAGCTCACCGGCTATGCGTCTTGCTTGATTTATGTCGTTGCTAAGTAAACACGCTATACCTAGACTCATGTCGTCTAAGCGCCCTGCTGCATTTAAGCGTGGAGCAAGCGAAAAACCAAAGTCACTGGCGCTCAAACGCGCGGCATTGCGATTAGCCACTTCAATCAGTGCGGTAATACCTGGGCGAGTTTTACCGCTGCGAATACGAGCCAAGCCTTGGTGCACTAAGGTGCGGTTGTTCGCATCAAGTGCCACCACATCGGCTACCGTACCTAACGCTACAATATCAAGCAAATCAGCTATATTTGGCATAGGATGCTGCTCAAAATAACCTTGTTCACGCAGCGCACTTCTCAGGGCAATGAGTAAATAAAACGCCACCCCAACACCGGCTATCGACTTAGAAGGAAAATCACAGTCATGACGATTAGGATTAACAATAGCATCGGCGTTAGGCAGTTGTTCGCCTTGCAAGTGGTGATCTGTTACCAGTACTTTAATGCCTGCGGCTTTAACAATATCAATGCCTGCGATACACGATATGCCATTATCGACGGTGATCACTAAATCGGGCTTCATTGTCACTATTTGCTCAGCCAATGCGGGGCTTAAACCGTACCCTAAACTAAAGCGGTCTGGTACTAGGTAATCTAAGTGAGTAAAGCCAAACATGGCCAGCCCTTGCATTAAGGTGGCGGTGCTGGTTGCGCCATCGGCGTCAAAATCGCCCACAATAAGTATTTTGCTTTGTGCGTGTAGGGCTTCAATTAACAGTTGGCTGGCTTTGTCTATATCTTTAAAAAGTTTGAAGTCGTGGAGTGTAGCTGCGCTATTGTTTAGCTCATCGGCATGGGAAACATTTCGCGTGGCATAAATTTGCTTAATAACAGGGTGAAGATGGCTCGGCAGATGAGAGTCGTCAACGGGTTCTCGCGCAATGATCATTTTTTTCATGCTAGTTTTTAACTTATGATGTTCATGATATAAGACAAAAAAAGGCCATAAAGGCCTTTTTAAACACATACTCGCGGTATTGCTTAGCCCGCTTTGTTAGCCTCAAGCGCTGCGCTTAATGCCGCAGCAGGCTGATAACCTGGGATCATCGTGCCATCTTCTAAAATAATAGCCGGTGTACCGCTAATACCAAAACTCTGGCCTAACTGATAATGCTCAGCAACAGGTGCGCTACAGCCTTTAACAATTTGGGTATCTGCACCTGATTTAGCTTCAGTTAATGCTTCTTGCTGATCTTTCGCACACCATACATTCATTAAATCAGCGTAACCAGATCCTTGCAGACCGCCACGCGGAAACGCTAAATACTTAACGGTAATACCCGCATCAAGTAAGTCATCTAGTTCACGGTGTAATTTACGACAGTAACCACAGCTAATATCGGTAAATACAGTAATGCTGTGCTTCTCTTCAGGCGCTTTGTAAACAATCATTGAGTCTTCGTATTCTTTTAACCCTGATTGGCGCACACCATTAAGTGCTTGCTCGGTTAGGTTACTACGGTTGTTTAAATCGATTAGCGTACCTTGCATTAAAAATTGACCGTCAGGACTTGCATACAGCACACCTTTATTGGTGATCAATTCTTTTAAGCCTGCAACTGGGCTTGGATTAATTTGTTTAACGGTTACCCCTAGCGCGGCAAATTTCGTCACGATAGGATCATTGGCATCGGGTGTTACTGCAACGCCATTAGCAAAGGCGCTCAAACTAGTGCACAACATGGCACCTGCTAACATTAATTTTTTCATAACGGGTTCTCTATCTTAAAAATACTTATCTTATCGTGTCTATATGACCGGCTTAGTGACAAAAAAATTCGCTTAAGCACGAGGATGATGCTCAGCATGTACCGATTTTAATCGTTCATTCGCTACATGCGTATAAATTTGGGTAGTTGATAGGTCGCTGTGGCCAAGCATCATCTGCACCACACGCAAGTCAGCCCCATGATTTAATAAATGCGTTGCAAATGCATGTCGCAAGGTATGGGGTGATAACGGCGACTCAACGGATGCCAAAATAGCATAGTGTTTGATCCGATGCCAAAAAGTTTGTCGTGTCATGCCTACCCCCCGTTTAGAAGGAAACACAAAATCGGTGGCATGTTTTATCATTTGCGCGCGCCCGAGCTTTAAAAATTGCTCGAGCCAGTACATGGCCTCTTCACCTAATGGCACTAATCGCTCTTTGTTACCTTTACCTTTTACAAACACCACAGCTTGGCGCAAATTTATTTGCTCCATTCTAAGTCCCACCAGCTCGGTTACCCGCAGGCCTGTTGCATACAGTAACTCCAGCATGGCTTTGTCGCGCAGACCCATTGGCTCTTCAATGTTGGGCGCACTTAATAGCGCCTCTACTTCAGCCTCAGAAAGCGTTTTTGGTAACGACTGCCCCGCTTTAGGCTGAGCAATATTAACCATAGGTGAGTCGCTAATTATTTTTTCGCGTACAAAGTACTGATAAAAACGTTTTAATGCACTAATACTGCGTGCAGTACTGCGTGGTTTTAGCCCTAAATCAACGCGGTGTGCTAGGTAACTTTCAATGTCGAGGCTGGTTACCGTCATTAAGTTTTCGCCTTTTAAAAATTGGCAAAACTTATCTAAGTCACTGCGATAAGCGCTCAGTGTGTTTTCACTTACGCCTTGCTCTAAATATAGGCTATCTAAAAAGGTTTCTAAAAAGTCGCTATTGCTGCTTAGCTCAGTGTTTTGTTCAGGTAAATCGTCAGATAGCGTTGTCACGTTGTGATCTCATGTTGGTAATACCACGGGAGAAGGTATCAATTAAAAATACCTTACGGTAAACTTGAGCCTATCATAACAGGCAATTACACAGTGATAAATACGATGCAGATTGGTTTATTTTTTGGTTCTACTACCTGCTATACCGAAATGGCGGCAGAAAAAATACGCGACATTATTGGCGCCGATATCGTCAGTTTACACAATATTAAAGACGAACCGCTTAAAAACGCTGAGCAATACGACTTTATCATTTTTGGTATCTCAACGTGGGACTTTGGGGAAATTCAAGAAGATTGGGAATCAAAGTGGGACGACATAAAAGACGTTGACCTAAATGGTAAAACTATAGCCTTATTTGGCATGGGCGATCAGCAAGGGTATGGCCAGTGGTTTCAAGACGCGTTAGGTATGTTGCACGATGAAATAAATGCCCAAGCCATTACTCAACTTGGCTTTTGGCCTAACGATAGTAATTACGAATTTGAAGCGTCCAAAGCCCTTACCGAAGACGGTAAACAGTTTGTAGGTTTAGCATTAGATGAAGACAGTCAGTACGAGCTAAGCGACGAGCGTATTGCCACTTGGGTAGAACAAGTGATGACAGAGTACGCTGAAACCCTATAACTCACTATTGCAAAGAGCGCTGCCATGCAGCGCTTTTTAATTCTTAACTATTCTACTTTTAACCAGTATTGGTTACGGAAAAAAAAGCCCACATAACCGCGCACTTCTAGTTTTTCGCCATTTTGCTGCGGTGTTAAACGCACGCTGTAGGTTTTCCCATTATTTGGGTCGAGTATTTCACCGTCTTCCCAACTACCGTCACCCGCATAGGTCACATCTTCAATAATGGTCATCCCCAACATAGGCTGATTCTTTTTATCACCATCACACTCGGTGCAAAGTGCATCTTGCTTGGCTTTATTGAGTATTTTTTCAATTTTTCCAGTCAGCACGCCATCTTGCTCAGTAATGCGCACGTACGACTTAGCCTCGTTAGTCTCTTCGTTAATAGTTTTCCAAAGCCCAACCGGTGTGGGGTTAGCAAAAACCTCAGAGGTGTTAAATAAGCTGCCCGCTAAAAGGGCTAGTAATAGTATTTTTTTTGTTTTTTTAGTTAATAAATTCATCAGATTACTTTAAACATGAGTCAATAATGTCGCCATACTAACAACCCTTTATAAAACACTCTACGTAAAAATGCTTTAGGCATACAGCGTGGTATTACATATTTAAATAAAACGCCTTGCACAGTGCAATGTAGTCTTGACTGTAAGCATTACTTAACTCCCTTATGCATAGGGTGCTTTTACTTACTTCGCAATCATCAAAACTAAAAGTCATCAAACTGCGGCTAAAGGGCTTATTTGGCATAGCTTGTACTTGGCAGTGACGATTTAAATACAGCCCTTGCTGCTGTGCTAATGTTATAAATAACTGCGCCTCAGTGGTGGGTAAAATAAGATTAAAACGCGAATGTTGATGACTTAGGTGCCTATACGCACCAAGCAGTTCTGCAAAGCTTAAACCATCGGTATGGCGAGCGATATTTCGCGCTGCATTATCACCTTTTAAACTGTGATTGAAATAAGGCGGATTAACTATAACACAATCAAATAAACCAGCAGCCTCAAACTGCTGAATAGACTGATGGTAAATACTAATATCCGGCCAAGGACTTTGCTGGCAATTTTGAAAAGCCTGCTGATAGGCTGCTTCATCAACTTCAACCGCACTCACCTTTAAATGTGGCGCTCGTTGCTTACACATTAGAGCCAGTAACCCTGTACCTGTTCCTATATCAAGTAACGTATTTGCCCCACTTAAATCAGCCCATGCCCCCAGTAAAATACCATCGGTAGAGACCTTCATGGCGCACTGGTCGTGCTCAACCTTAAATTGTTTAAATGCAAAACCAGACATTTTTTCACCTTTTCATTCACCAAGCAGGTTTAAGTGCGTATAATTAACGGCAATTGTCCCCTATTTTTGACACTCTATGCAATTTTCTGAATTTGATCTTGATGATAAGCTACTCAATGCTATTAATAAAATGGGCTATGAAACCCCCACTAGCATTCAACAACAAGCCATTCCTGAGGCGTTGCAAGGACGCGATATTTTAGCGTCTGCACCAACAGGTACAGGTAAAACGGCGGCATTTTTAATTCCGGCAATTCAATATTTAATGGATTTTCCGCGTCGTGTTCCGGGCTTTGCACGGGTATTAATTATGACCCCAACGCGCGAGCTTGCTTATCAAATTCATGAACAATGTGAGTTACTTGCAAAGCAAACCCAGTTAAAAATTGGGGTGGTTACCGGCGGTATAAACTACGGTACACACAAAGAAATTTTTGAAAATAATAACGACATTTTAATCGCCACACCTGGGCGTTTAATGGAGTATTTGGAAACCGAAAACTTCCACGCAGAAAACGTAGAAATGCTCATTCTTGATGAAGCCGACCGCATGCTCGACATGGGTTTTCGTAAAGAAATGCTGCGCATTTGTGATGAAGCTAAAAACCGTCGTCAGTGCTTTTTATTCTCAGCCACCCTTGAAGGTGACAGCGTAGAATTATTTGCTGAGCGTATTTTAAACGACCCCGCGCTACTTGAAGCCGAATCATCACGCAAAGAAAAAGCTAAAATACATCAATGGGTTCATTTAGCGGATGATTATCATCATAAACTTGAGCTATTAGTTAACACCTTAAATGGCCCTGATGTTAGTAAAGCGATTGTGTTTGTAAAAACCCGTGAGCGTCTTGAAACCCTTATTGGTGAACTAACCAATAACGGCGTAAAAGCTGCGTGGCTACGTGGTGAAATGCCACAAGACAAACGCATGAAAGCCATGGAAAATTTCCACAGTGGCAAAACTCGCATTTTGGTAGCAACTGATGTCGCCGCGCGCGGTATTGATGTAGCTGATATAAGCCACGTAATTAATTTTGATATGCCTCGCACTGCGGATGTATACGTACACCGTATTGGCCGTACGGGTCGTGCTGGTAAAAAAGGTATTGCAATTTCACTCATTGAAGCGCACGACATTGGCATACTTTACAAAGTAGAACGTTACATAGAGCAAAAGCTAAAACGCCGTGTATTTAAAGGATTAGAGCCAAAGCATAAAGAAGCCAAACCACCGGTTAAAAAGCGTAAAGATCCAGTAAAAATGAAAGCAAAGAAAAAAGCCAAAGCTAAAAAGAAAAAATAGCTTTAGCTTTAACACATTTAATTGAGCCGACGTTTGTCGGCTTTTTTGTGGCTTAAAAACAGTGAGTAAGCTATTCATAGTAATATGTAAAAAATACTTAGCTGAATAACTAATTAATAAAATAGTAATTTATTTCAAATAGTTAATCTTGGAATGAAACTTGTAACCCTATCGAATATACGAGTATTAAAACGCCGAGTAATGGCATTGTTTTTTAGTAACACACTAAGGATATAGTTATGAGTCGCATTAAATTTACTATCGGTTTTATTTCGTTTTGTTGTTTATTTTTATTAGCCTCTGCTTTTAAAGTCAGTGCAGCAACGCATTTAGCTGTAGTTAGCAGTGTGGCTACACAACCTAATTTACAACAATCTATTACTCATGAATTGCGCACTAACCCAAATTTAAAGTTAGAAAAACTAAACGTACACGTTAATGACGGTGACGTTGAACTTAAAGGCGAAGCCAATAACGGTTTTGAACGCGCTCTTGCACAAAAGTTTTTAGAAAATATGGATGGGGTTAAAATCATTCATAACAAAATTAGTGTCATTTAATATAACTTTTTCTTAACTAATACACTTAACTTATCCCTCAGCGCTGCTTGTTTCTCCAACACAAGCGGCGCTTTTTTATAGTTTGCACAATATAATTCACTGCAGAGCATATTCCCAAGCCAGTTTAAATACTTAATTAAATGCCTTTTAGTTTAGTTTACGCATCAATCGCGACGCTCATTGCAGCTGCTTATGCTTTTGAAACCTTTATTTATAAACACTTATTATAAAGCGCTTACATCAAGCTTGTGCTCTAGTTCGGTTGATTAAATAATCTATTTTGAGATGAGAAACCTTATCGATATAGTTTTCTAATTGAGGCGTTTTTAAGGCAGTTAGCGCAAGGCTTTAATTACTTCAGGTTATCAATTGGGTCTGTTGTTCTTTCAAGGTTGAATTTACAGCAGTCTGTTTGGTATTTAGCCAAAGGTTCTGCCCAGGGACATTTACTCTTTGTTGTCTATATGGATGGTGGCAAGGAGTGTGAGCTGGACACGGAAGCTTTGCTCGGTTTTTACTTATTCTTACATGGATGTAAGCCAGTAGAATAAAGCAGGAGCAGTTATCGAGCCCACTAGTCAACAAACCTCGCGTCGCGATTAAATAGCTCTTAGTTTGAACTAATTTTAATCCGCAAAGGTCAACAGACCCTTATATTACTTATTATAAATAGCGCGTTTTACTTTGTAAAAACGCGCTGATAGTCAGTAACTATTTCCCAATGCTTTTACCTTCGGGGTTTTAAATTATTTACTCACCTTGGCTTGCATCAGTATTATTGTCACCCTCTTTATTTGCTGACTGCAGATTTATTTTATCGCTTATCATGGCATCGAGTTTTTCACCGCCCTTAATACCAAAATCCAACGTACGAATAGGAAACGGAATACTAATATCAGCGGCATCGAGTGCTTGCTTAACGGCCACAACTCCTTTGTGACGCACTGTCATAAAATCAGGCTCACCAGGGTATTTGATCCAAAACCACACCAACAAGTTTATACTGCTATCACCAAAGCCTTCGGCATAAACAGCGGTTTCATTTTTGCGGATCACAAAGTCAAATTGGTTAATTTTGTCGACGATGACCTCACTGGCTTTTTCTATGTCGTCAGCGTAAGAAATACCCACCGGCACTTCGATTCGTCTTACCCCTAAGGTACTGTAATTACGCAGTACATTTCTAAATAGTATTTTATTAGGTACCAGTATCAATTGCCCGTAAAAGCTCTCTATTAGTGTGTTGCGCAAGTTTATTGAGTGTACCGAACCAAACACATTATCGGTTTCTATGACATCACCCGCTTTAAACGGTTTACGAATTCCCATGGCAATACCCGCTATCAGGTTTTCGGTCATATCTTGAAAAGCAAAACCAATGGCAAGACCAACAATACCTGCACCAGCAAGCAGAGAAGTGACGGTACTTTTTAAGCCCATAAAATCAAGGGCAATAAATACCCCCACACTCAGTACAATAACTTTAAATATTGAGGCCATTAAATCGGCAATTTGTGTAGAGTCGAGCGAGCGACGTAAAACATTTTTCATTCCTTTGCCTGCCAAACGGGCAATAAATGAAAATATAATGGCAATAATTACTGCAACGATAAAGTTTGGGATATGACTTATAACTACATCAAACCAACCGCCAAGCTTTTCTTCTATCAACTTTTCGGCTTCTGTAATTGAGGGAATTGAGAGCATTTATTTTATACCTTAGTTAGGGTTAGTAATCTAAGGCCTGCAAAAATAACGCCAGTATAAAAAAGCCATGCAATGCATGGCTTATTAAATACTTTAAACGATGAGTTAGTTTTGCTCTTCGCGTAAAAATACCGGTTCAAGTTCTTTGGTGGTTGCCTCTGGGCTAAAGTAATAGCCGGCCACAGTAAACTCTTTGAGTTGGCTTAATTGAGTCACTTGATTTTCAATGATGTAGCGTGCCATCATGCCGCGCGCTTTTTTAGCGTAAAAGCTAATCACTTTATATTGGCCGTTTTTACAGTCTTTAAAGTGTGGTGTAATAATGTGTGCGTTAAGCGTTTTTTTATCTACTGCTTTAAAGTATTCGTTAGAGGCTAGATTTACTAAGTATTGTGCATCTTGTGCCGCTAATACGTCGTTAAGTTTATTAGCAATAATACTGCCCCAAAACTCATATAAGTTTTTACCCCGGCTATTTTCAAGTTTTGTACCCATTTCTAAGCGATAAGCCTGCATTAGATCAAGCGGCTTTAATACTCCGTATAATCCCGAAAGTATACGTAAATGATCTTGAGCGTAATCAAGCTGCTTAGTAGTGAGGGTATTAGCATCTAACCCGCCGTATACATCGCCGTTAAAGGCAAGCACGGCCTGTTTAGCATTATTAGTAGTGAATGGTTGTGCCCACTCACTAAAACGCGCTGCGTTGAGGCCTGCGAGTTTATCGCTAATTTTCATTAAACTACCAATTTGCGCAGGAGTTAGTTCACGGCATACTTTCATGAGCGCTTCGCTGTGCTCAAGTAATTCAGGTTGAGTGAACTTATCTGTTGCGGGTGGCGTGTCGTAATCAAGATTCTTTGCTGGTGAAATAACAGTGATCATAGTTAGCTATTGACTTGTAAATTATTTAATGTCAATTTCAACATTAAATGAAACGAAAAGCACGTTTTGTTTAAAATTATCCTACCTAAAACTCAACCGTTACCGTTTTTTTATTGATAAGGACATAAGACCTATCAAGCATTATCACACTGTTGCAGTATAGCTATATTAAGGTAGTTTAGATTTTCTTTTAACTTGCTTGGAATGAGGAAAAGCAAATGACTAGCGCTCTACAAAGGCTTAAACAACATTCTTCTATCGTGGCCGACACGGGCGATATAGAAGCCATAAAAAAATATCAACCTGAAGATGCGACTACCAATCCATCGCTACTTTTAAAAGCGAGCGAGATTGAAGCTTACAAACCTTATCTGGATAAAGCATGGCAGTATGCAAAAGAAACAGAGCAGCAGCCTGCAAAACAGCTAGAGCTAGCTTGTGATTATTTTGCAGTATTACTTGGTAAAGAAATTAGTGAAATTGTACCGGGTTATATTTCTACCGAAGTTGATGCACGTTTGTCATTTGATACCCAAGCAACAATTAATAAAGCACACACACTATTGAGCCTTTACGAAAAAGAAGGCGTAAGCAAAGACAAAATTTTAATTAAAATAGCGTCAACGTGGGAAGGTATTAAAGCGGCTGAGCAATTAGAAAAAGAAGGCACTAAGTGTAACCTTACTTTATTATTCAGCGATGCCCAAGCGCGCGCTTGTGCTGATGCAAACGTATTTTTAATCTCTCCATTTGTTGGCCGTATTTTAGATTGGCACGTGGCAAACGGTATGGAAAAACCAACCGATCCGCTTCAAGATCCGGGTGTGCAATCTGTACGTAGCATTTTTGAGTTTTACAAACGTCACGACTACAAAACCGTAGTTATGGGCGCAAGCTTTCGTAATACCGGTGAAATTATTGCACTTACAGGATGCGATAAGCTAACAATTAGCCCTAATCTTTTAGAAGATTTGGGTAATTTAGAAGGTGCTGAAGAATACTTGCTAGCAAGTGATATTGCTAAAGAGCCAAAACCTGAGCCACTTAGCGAAACACAGTTCCGTTGGTTACATAACCAAGATGCCATGGCGACTGAAAAACTCGCTGAAGGTATTCGCTCATTTGCAGATGCACAGGAACAATTAGAAGCACGCTTTAAAGCGATGTAGCTAACCGCTGTTTTAAGAGTTTAAAAACGTCGCTTATTGCGGCGTTTTTTTATACCTACAATTTTATTTTAAATACTCGCCTTGTCCCCATTTAATTGCTGTTCTCATTGTTCTTCATCAAAATACCACCCGTTAGTAATAGTTTCGTCACATTTATATTCTATTTTATTAATAGCTGTGGTATTGATACTGCCGAGGTTCAAAAAGTGGTCAATAGGAGATAATCAATGGATAGCCTAAACGAAATAATAGAGATATTAGAAGGTTCTGATACATCGAAAAAAACCTCTCAAAAAAATAAAAAAAGAAAATGGCGCGAAATAGAAGCAATAAAAGATAAGCAACGTTTGCGCAAAGAACTACAGGAGCTTGACTATTTTGCAGATAGTGTTGCTATAGATGAGTTAGAGTTTTAACCAACATAAGCAACTAAAAAGGCTTTCATTAATGAAAGCCTTTTTTAATGCCTATTACCCTATACCTGCCAATTAATGGGCTGCGCCCCTTGCGCTATTAACAGCTCATTGGTTTTGGAAAAGTGCTGGCAACCAAAAAAGCCGCGATGCGCTGAAAGCGGCGAAGGATGAGGCCCTGCCAATACATGATGGCGCTGGCGATCAATACTTTTACCTTTTTTTTGTGCATGTGCGCCCCATAAAATAAACACCACACCTTGGCAGTGCTCATTTATATGAGCAATCACGTTATCGGTAAATTGCTCCCAACCTAAGTGTTTATGGGAATGGGCTTGCCCTTGCTCTACAGTTAATACTGTATTGAGCAAAAACACACCTTGCTTTGCCCAGCCTTGTAAATAGCCGTGTTCTGGCGTGGTAAAGCCATTAATATCAGTTACTAACTCTTTATAAATGTTTTTGAGCGAAGGCGGGAGCTTTTTAACCTCAGGCAATACTGAAAAACACAAACCATGCGCTTGCCCTTCTCCATGGTAAGGGTCTTGACCTAATATAACCACTTTAATGTCGCTAAGTGGAGTTGCATCAAATGCGCTAAACACCTGTGATTTTGGCGGATATACTGCAGTGCCTTCACCTCGTTTATTCGCAATATATTCAAGGGTTTGCTGCATATATGTTTGGCTAAGTTCATGGTTTAAAAAAGATGACCAGTTGCTCATAATTGACTCTTAATAAATTCTCTAGATATGTCTACTTTGTCACACATCTGCGCTAATCCATCCAACATTCTGGGGGTAAACCGATGTAATAAATCAGCATTGACGCTAATAAACTGCTCATACTTTACCGCAGGAATTTCAGGCCACTGCTGCCAATTAACTGTGGGTATTACCCTTTTTGATTTTTCATCAGGAATAATAATAACTTGTGGCTTAGTAACTATCACATTTTCGATGCTAATTTGTGGGTAATCTGTGTCGCTGTTTGCAAATACATTGGTTACTTGGCAAGTTTCGATTAACTGATTGATCCATGTATTTTTTGATACAGTCATCATAGGCTCAGGCCACAACTGATAAAACCCAGTAAGCGTGGTTTTATCTTTCTGTGTAACTTTAATTGCGTTGAGTTTGGCCGTAAATGTCTCGGCTACTTTTTTACTTTGCTCAATATGACCCGTTATTTGACCTAGTTTTAGTATTTCCGAAGCAACCCCTTCAATAAAACGTGGATCACTTAAATATAATTCAATTCCTAAACGCTTTATTTTTGCTAAATCTTCAGCCTGATTACCATTTTTCCACGCAATCACCATGTCAGGTTTTAGCATGAGTAACTTTTCAATAGAAATGCCATTGTAGCCACCAATACGCTCAATTTTAGTCGCCTCTTGCGGGTAATCTGCGTAATCCAACGTGCCCACTATTAAATCACCCGCCCCAATAGCATATAAATTTTCAACTATGTGTGGTGCTAAAGCCACTATACGAAGCGGCTTGTCAGCTAGGGCTTGAGGTACATTAACAGCAAACAATAACAGCCCAAAAACAATACGCTTTAACATTAGTAATCAAAGCCTTTCAATGCTTTTACGCCCGACTCAAACGCATGTTTTACATTACGTACTTCACTTACCGTATCGGCAAGCTCTATTAAGGTGCGATGCGCAGCACGACCAGTAATAATTACCGATTGCATAGGCGGTCTATTATTTACAGCAACAACCACTTCTTCAAGGTCGATATAACCATAGGTCACCATATAGGTGAGTTCATCGAGTAATACCACATCGATACTGCTGTCGCTTAGCATCCGCTTTGACTCTTGCCATGTTGCTTGCGCTGCCGCGGTATCGGCCTCTTTATTTTGCGTTTCCCACGTAAACCCGGTGTTCATAACAGCAAATTCAACCCCAGCACCTTGCAGTAAATTACGCTCACCACACTCCCATGTGCCTTTAATAAACTGACATACCGCAGCTTTTTTACCGTGCCCAACACAGCGTGCAACCACACCAAAACCAGAAGTCGATTTGCCTTTACCGTTACCAGTAATAACCTGAAAAATACCTTTTTCTCGTTGCGCTGCGGCTACTCGCGCGTCAACCTGTTCTTTTACTTTTTGTTGACGCTGTTGGTGCTTGTCGTTAGTTGATTCAGTCATTGTTATGTCCTTGATAAATTTTAATAATTTGTTCAATATTTAAATGCGCTTTACACATATCAGCTAGGCGTTCTAATTGGCGTTCACGATGCTCATTTATACTAATCGCACTAATTGCACTTTCTGGTTTCACCCACTTTAACAGCTGCTCTGTGGCTGCAGGGCTATCAAACAAGCCATGTAAATAGGTACCAGCAATGGCATTATCGTCACTCACAAAACCATCGGTTTTAAAGTCATTGGGGTGTTTATTAAAGCGAATGAGTGACTTGTAGAGCGCCTTACCTTGACTAATACCTGCATGTATTTCGTAGCCATCACATGCAACCTGTTGCTCATTTAAATTAAGCACTGCGCTCACTCGGCTTAACACTTTTTGCTCACCCAATAGGGTATCAAAATCGCTAAGCGCTAAACCCGCCACTTGCCCCAACGATGACTCCACCCTATTTGGATCACTGATAGTATTGCCCAGCATTTGCATACCACCGCAAATACCCAATACTTTGCCACCATAACGTAGATGGCGCTTAATTTGCTGATCCCAGCCTTCATTTTTTAAAAACGCGAGATCGCTGAGTACATTTTTACTGCCAGGTACAATAATTAAATCAACAGCAGGAATTGCTTGTGTATGGCGCACATAGGTTATATTTATATTCGGGTGTAATCGCAGAGCATCAAAATCGGTATGGTTACTAATATGTGGCACTAACAGTACAGCAATATTTATACTGGCATCGGTCACATTATTATCTATGGCCACAGCATCTTCTGCATCAAGTGCTAAATCGTGCAAGTAAGGTAATACCCCTAATACAGGTTTACCAGTGTACTCCTCGAGCCAATCTAGCCCACCTTGTAATAAACTAATATCACCACGAAAACGGTTAATCACAAAGCCTTTTACCCGTGCTTGCTCAGACTCGCTTAATAACGCCAAAGTCCCGACTAAGTGCGCAAATACTCCTCCTTTATCAATATCGGCAATAATAATAACAGGGCAATCCACTTGCTCGGCGTAACCCATATTTGCAATATCGTTTGCGCGTAAATTAATTTCGGCTGGGCTGCCAGCCCCTTCTACCAGTAATAAATCAAAGCGTTTAGCTAAACGCTTATGCGAGGTTAATACTGCATCCATAGCCACTTTTTTGTAGTCATGGTAAGCATCGGCTTCCATATTGCTGATAGCTCTACCATGAATAATAACTTGTGCGCCGGTATCACTATTGGGTTTGAGTAATATAGGGTTAAAGTCGATTTCAGGTTCAACTTTTGCGGCTATGGCTTGTAATGCTTGGGCTCTGCCAATTTCGCCACCATCGTGCGTTACGGCACTATTGAGCGCCATATTTTGTGGTTTAAACGGTGCAACATTAACCCCTTGGTTAGCAAACACTCTGCAAAGTGCTGCCACTAAGGTGCTTTTACCCGCATCGGAGGTGGTACCTTGTACCATTAATGTTTTCATTATTTACCCACCAGCTGGCGCTTACGAAAATACAAGATACTTAAAAAGAATAGACTACCAATGGCCGCCGTGATCACCCCTATTGGCAGCTCTTGGTTAGCGAGTAATGAACGTGCCAGTACATCGACCCATACCATAAATATACCCCCGACTAATCCGGTCATTAACAATCCAACACTACTGCCTTGAGAGATAAAAAAGCGCACTATGTGCGGCACCATTAAGCCAACAAAGCCAATTCCGCCACACATAGCAACCAACACGGCAGTGATCAATGAGCTTAAAATAAGCATTAAAACTCGAAAGCGATGCACCCGAACACCAAGCGTTATTGCGCTTTCATCACCTAACAACATGGCATTAAGTTGACGTCTAAAACCTAACATAATGACTGTACATGTAATGATGACCAAGGCAGGTAATAGCAGTGACGGCCATTGCGCCCTAGCAAAACTTCCCAAAGTCCAAAATAAAATAGCCGCGACGGCCTGCGGATCGCTCCAATAAAGTAACAAACTGGTAAAGGCGCTAAATAAAAATGATAAGGCCACCCCAGCCAATAACATCGACTCAACTTGGGCGTTGCGTTGACTGCCAGCAATTAAAATTAATAACCCCATTGCTACTAAACTGCCAATTAAGGCTGCTGCTGATAGCGCAATGCCTGCGCCTATTCCAACAAAAGCCATTAATACTACGACTCCTAATGATGCTCCCGACGAAATACCAAACAAATAAGGGTCAGCCAATGGATTACGAGTAACTGTTTGTAATATCAATCCAGCAATCGCTAAACCGCTGCCGGCCAAAAAAGCCAGTAACGTACGTGGCATTCTTAATTCAATAATAATGCGGCTGGTAAATGAGGCCTCGCTTGAAAAAGTTAAGCTATGGTATACATCTGCGAGCGAGGTAGGGGCAGCACCAAAGCTCAATGCCACAAATAAACTAAATACAGCGCATAACAGTGCAATAATTAACGCCACACCATGGTTAGACATAATCGTCATGTTATTGGTATCCATAATAATAGGTAATATGGGGAATAGACTCACCATTGGACGCCGTTTGAGGGTGAGTACTAACTTGCGCGCAAACACCAAAAACCTCATCAAGCATTTGCTCGGTAATCACCTTATTAGGCTTTCCCGCGCTAGCGATTTCTCCGTTTTTAATAACCACTAATTCATCGCACATAGCTGCCGCTAAATTTAAATCATGAAATGAAGCAAACACAGTAATGCCCAAAGATTTAGCCAGCTCCATTAATTGAATTTGATATTTAACGTCAAGGTGGCTTGTGGGTTCATCCATAATGAGTAGCTGTGGTTGCTGCACAATCGCTCTGGCAATAAGCGCTCGTTGCTTTTCACCGCCAGATAGTGAGTCAAATGACTGATTGCTATGAGATTCAAGCCCAACACGACTAATAGCCTGCGCTATTTTTTGTTTATCTGCTTGGGTGGTCGAGCTAAATAGCGTTTTATGCGGAGTAAGCCCTAGAGCTACAACATCGAATAACGAGAGATTAAATTGCGACGGTGTTTCTTGTAGCACTACCGCAACTTGCTTGGCATAGTCTTCGCTTTTTAGCTGCCAAATATCGGTATCGTTAAATTTAATGTCGCCTGCTGATGGCTGATTAAATCGATATAAGCACCGCAGTAAACTCGACTTTCCTGCCCCATTAGGGCCAATTAAACCAATAAATTTACCACGCTCAATGCTCACATTAATGTGCTTAAGAATTAATGTATTGTTCACTCGCCAAGAAACGTTGTTAACGGTTAAAAGCGGTAAGTTTAAAGAGGTGTGAGTGTGCAAAAAATTATCCTAGGCAGGGAAACACCCACACTCAGTACTAATACGTACCAAAAAGAAAATGAGTTAACCCGCTCGTTATATGAAGTTTTAAGGCATTTGTATTTGACTTACAGTAAAACTGATCACAATTACGGGAATAGTTGAGGAGTCCCACCTCATTCCAAATGCTTGGCTATTATGCGCAGATACGTAAATAATTTAAAGCAAAAAAACCGCACTCAACTGAGTGCGGTTAAAAGGGAGTGTTTTAACTAAGGTTTAGTTAAAACTTATATTCCATACCTAAACCTAGGTAATCTTGGTCAACGTTGTTGTCCATATCAAAGCTTGAGTAAAAACCAAATATTTTAAGGTTTTTGTTTAGCTTATGGTCAACACCTACCGATATCGCGCTTTTATCATCGCTGTCATCAAAATCCATTGTTTGGTATTGCATCTTGAAAGTGTTGCTACCCATAAGGTAAGCTGCATTCACTAAGTAACCGTCAGCCTCAGCGCTGCCATCTACTTTTTCTTGTGTTTGGTACATAGCGCCAACTCTAAAATCTTCAATTTTACCTTGAACTGTTGCACGCACTACATCGTAACCATTGACTTCGCTATCAGCAGCAATGGCAGCATATACTGCGCTCTTTTTAAGTGCTGAGTCACCGTAGGTCACTGCCATTGAATAACCGTTATCTGCATCTACATCGTCTTCGGCAATAAATGTAGCAAGTACTTTAAAGCCTTCGTAGCTTTTAGATGTATAAGTGATCGAATCACCTAAGCGGTTTTCACCTTTAAAAACATTTTTAATATCGCCTTCAAGGTCATTAAATAAATCTAACTTACCTTGTGATTGTTTAAGCGCTGTATCGTTACGACCCACAACAACTTGACCATAGGCACCTTTTAAACCTACGTACTGGTTACGTGCAGAAATATTGTCGTCATTATCACCTTTCGAGTCAGCATCAGATACATCAACTTGAAACTCAAACTTATAAACTGCTTCTAATCCATCAGTAATCTTTTCAGATCCTTTTAGGCCAAAGCGAGATGCATTACTTTTAATTTCAGTGAAAGACCCTTCACCATCATCAGATGATTGAACGGTTACATTTGCTTTACCGTAAATATCTACCTCTGCAAGTGCATTAAAAGATAAACCACTAAGTAGGGCTAAGCATAAGCTCGATTTTGCAAATTTCATGTTATTTCCTCGATAATCACAAGAGACTAATTTTTAAAACAGCGGCAGTGTGTCACTACTAAATGACAAAAATATTACAAAGGACACATTTTTGTCTTTTTAAGTTAATAAAACTGCATTAAATCTGAAATCAAAATAACATGTAAAATAAACTGCCTACTGACTACCTACTTTGTTTCAATAAACTCGGTGTCATTCGCGACAGCAAATTAACCAAGGTTTCTATCAACTCTTTCTGTTCGTTATCTCTATGATAGGCAACAAATACATCTCTTGAAGTATTTTCTACCCCTTTAACATGAAAAAGTTCGCCTTTTTCTAAATGATCTTTAACTAATACCTGTGGAATAAAAGCACTGCCGCCACATTGCAGTATTAAATCAAGCGCAATTCGTCCTGTACTGGTTCTAAAATAAGGCGGTGTTTTACCGGTAAACTGACGCGCATGCCAAAGAGAAAACGTGGTTCCCCAATCAACATACACATATTGATTATCAAAAAAGTTATCACTGGTTGCCGTATCGTAACCACTCACTGGAATAATAGGCAGTTCACAAATACGTTCAACCACAAGTTCATCAACTTTAGGGGGATCAAACAAAATGGCTAAATCAAGTGTGCGCTCCAACAATAAGCGAGTACTTTCTTGTTGCGCCTTCACTTCTGCCACCAGTGATACACCAGGCATAGCCGATACAATATTTGTAATACCAAACTGTAAAAATGCATCCCAAATATTAGGCGTACCTGCTAAACTAATTTGCTTATGCATATTATCTGCAAGTGCAACATCCACTTTGGCTCTTTGCATCCCGGTAATAATCATTTGCGCATGCGGTAACAAGCGCTCACCTGGTGCGGTGAGTTGAATATTATTACGCTGACGAATAAATAAATTTACGCCTAAGCCCTGCTCTAATTGGCGAATTCTAAAACTCACCGCAGACTGCGTTATGTATAGGTTTTCTGCCGCTTTACCAAAATGGCGAGTACGCACCACTTCAACAAATGTTTTTAATAAATCTATGTCCAATTTTTTATCCTCACGATAAAAATTTTTTGTTTAAAAAAATAGCGATTATGTCCCATACTCCAGCTAATAATTGGTATGAGGGTACAGCTATGAGCAATGATATTTCACTACTTCGTCAAGCATTCGTAAGTCAACGTCAATTTTATGATGACCAAAACTTTCCACGCGGATTTAGCCGCAGCGGACACTTTACCCTGTTAGAGGCAAGTATTTTAGAACAGCACGGTGTTGTTTTAAAAAGCCTGTATAACAAAACAGTTGAGCCACAAAACGAACATCAGCAACAATTTGTAAATGCTGTCAGTGGCATAATAGAGCCAAGTAATCCAATTGAGCGAGCATGGGTTAAATATTTAAAGTTAACAACCTGCAAAACAAAATTCCATACATTATTTGGACGCTCAAAAATTTCAGGGCCAACACCAATAAGCCAAGATTATTATTCTGAGGCAGACAATCTATAAGTCACTACAATAGTTGCTTTTTGGCGTTTTAGCAGTTACAACTTGTATAAGCAAACACTTTTGCAAAATTTAAACAAGGCTGTTACGTGACGCACAGAATACTTATTGTTGAAGACACTCCGACTATTGCGCGAGTGCAAAAGCATATCGCGCAAAAAGTCGGCTACGAGGTTGATATTGCTCAATCCTTGGCTGAGACTAAAGAGCTTATAAGTAAGCACCATTATTTTTGCGCAGTGGTCGACTTTATATTACCTGACGCGTCACAAGGTGAAGCGGTTCCATGTACCATTGCAGCAGATATTCCTACCATAGTGATGACAGGCAATATCGATAAGCATACCCGTGATACCGTTGAAAAATACCCCATTATTGATTACATCATTAAAGGCAATAAACAAGCCTATGAGTATTTAGAGAAGCAGCTTTACCGCCTACCCCGTAATAAGCATGTAAAAGTATTGGTTGTTGATGACTCTGCGTCAACACGCCAATACATATGTAGTTTATTAACACGTCACAAATATCAAATATTACAAGCAGCCGATGGCCTAGAGGCGCTTAAAGAGCTTGAAAGCACCCCCGATATTTCTGTGATTATTACCGACAAAGAAATGCCTAATATGGGCGGTATTGAGCTATGTAATGAAATTAGACGCATTTATAGTAATGACGAAAAAGCCATAATTGGTATTTCAGGTATCACTTCGTCTAATTTATCTGCCTTATTTTTAAAAAATGGAGCAAATGACTATTTATACAAACCATTTAACAGTGAAGAATTTTACTGCCGGTTAAGCCAAAACGTCGATATGCTAGAGCATATCGAAACTATAAAACGACAAGCCAATACAGATTACTTAACTAAACTCCCTAATCGTCGTTACTTTTTTGAAGAGGCTAACAAGTCATTAAAGCAGTTTAAAAAAGCAAAAGCACCAGCCATGTTAGCTATGCTTGATATTGACCATTTTAAAGCTATTAATGATACCTATGGCCATGATGCCGGAGATGAAGTGCTTAAAGGGCTGGCTGTATGCTTTAATAAATATTTTGAAAACCAATTGGTTGCCCGTTTAGGCGGAGAAGAATTTGCGGTATTTTTTACTGAACTGACCGAGCAAGAAGCACTAAAACGACTAGAAAGTTTTCGATTATTTATTGAGCTTAATAGCCATGAGTTTAGCCAAGCACAAATCAAGTTTACGCTGTCGATAGGCTTCAGCCACAGTGAAACCTATCAAATTGACGAACTATTAAAACAAGCCGACTTAAAGCTCTACAAAGCCAAAGAGTCGGGGCGTAATAAAGTGGTTTAGTTTAACTAAACCACACCTGAGGCGACAATGGCTGCTTTTCTGCGTTTACGCGACTGATGATATGAATCCCAACTAAAAATAGCCAGTGCACTCCAAATACACGCAAAGGTAATTACACGCTCAGCATCAAACACTTCACCATAAAACACCACGGCTAAAATAAACATTAAGCTAGGCCCTATGTACTGAAAAAAACCAAGCGTAGTGTATTGCAATCGCTTAGCCGCGCCGGTAAAACACAGCAATGGCAGTGTAGTCACTATACCTGCACTTACTAATAGCGCATTAGTTAGCCAATCATTCGCTGGTAAATTAGACGTTTCAGTCGGCACCATTAACCACCAATAGGTCAGTGCCACCGGTAATAATATTAATGCCTCAATTAAAATCCCAGGCAGGGCATCAACCTGTAGTTTTTTACGTAATAGGCCATATAACGCAAAAGAAGTCGCTAACGAAAATGCCACAACCGGAAATGAACCAAAACTAATTAACTGTAATAAAACACCTGTAAAAGCCAAGGCAACAGCAGCTCCTTGCAACTTACGTAACCGCTCGTTTAAAAACACCATACCAAGTAATACATTTAACAAAGGATTGATATAGTAGCCTAAGCTGGCATCTAGCATGTGGTTGTTATTAATAGCCCATATAAACAACCCCCAGTTAAACCCCAATAAGGTCGAGGTAACAACTAGCATCAGAATTAGTTTAGGTTGGATTAAAATGCGTTTAATTTTATTCCAGTAGTTGAGCACACTCACCACCAAAATAAGAAACATCACTGACCAAATAACACGATGCATTAAAATTTCAAATGCTGATACATGGTGGATCATCTTAAAATAAATGGGTGCTAGGCCCCACATAAAAAAGGCGAGACAGGCAAAAATGGCGCCCTTTCGCTGCTCGGTATCAATCGACATAGTAACCACTTGATGATTTAAAAGGCCGTAAGTTTAACCCCCTCTCACTTTTTAGCCAACTAAATACGTGCCCGTTCCAAACGCTATTTGTACCGACTGCTCGTTATGTAACTCCATTCGGCACACGCACACTTTATTTCCTGAGCGAATAAGTGTGGCGCTGGCAATAAATACCTCCCCTTTACCTGGGCGTAAATAATCAGTACGTAAATCTATAGTGCCCAGTGTGGCTAACTTTTTATGCACACTAGGTAAGTCGGCATCGTCTAGTTTTCCTATTACACTTGCTGCAGCAAGCATTCCGCCTACATTGTCGAGCACCGCAGAAATCACTCCACCGTGAAGAATCTTTTGCGCCGGATTACCAATTAATACGTCTTGCCAAGGAAATGATATTTTAGCTTGTTCAGTACTAAGTGACTCTACTGCTATTTTTAAAAACTGGTTAAAGGGCATGTTATTAACAAACAGCGCCCCTACTTGATCGATCAACATTTCTTTATTCATTATTATTCTCTATGTTTTCAGTGGTACGATGAGTAAAGCACAGCTTGAGGCTATTGTAACCCCCTGCAGATTTTAGTTTATCACTACAGATGTGTGTACCAAGTAATGAAAGCTAAAGACATCCTGATAAAAAACCACTAAAATAGCGCCGATGAATACACTAACTCCTTCTCCTAATACGCTTGTGCGTAAACCCGAAACTGTACTCAAACAAGTGTTTGGTTACAGTGAATTTCGCGACGGTCAAAGTGCAGTAATTGATGCCGCCATTAATGGCCAAGATTCATTAGTATTACTGCCCACCGGTGGTGGTAAATCGGTGTGTTACCAAATACCCGCGTTGGTATTAGAGGGAGTCACCATTGTTATTTCTCCACTGATCTCTTTAATGCAAGATCAAGTCACCCAGTTACAAGCACTGGGAGTTAAGGCCGCTTATGTCAATAACAGCCTAGCTCGCGAAGAACAACAATTAGTGTATCAGCAATTGCATCAAGGGCTGATAAAGCTACTTTATGTAGCTCCTGAAAAAGTGCTACAACGCGACTTTTTAGAGCGGCTCTCTCATTTGAATGTTAGCTTGTTTGCTATTGATGAAGCACACTGTGTTTCTCATTGGGGTCACGATTTTAGACCGCATTATTTTCGTTTAAATGAGCTTAAACAACGCTTTGCACATGTGCCTATGATGGCACTCACTGCCACTGCCGATAAAGCGACTCGCTTTGATATTGTTGAGCAACTCAAGCTACAACAGCCCTACATACATACCGGCAGTTTTGATCGCCCTAATATTCGTTACACCATAGAAGAAAAATTTAAACCTATGGTGCAATTACTGCGTTATTTAAAAGAGCAAAAAAATCAAAGTGGTATTATTTATTGCACCAGTCGTAAACGTGTTGATGATATAGCTGAAAAGCTTGCTGATGCAGGCCTTAATGCTGCCGCTTACCATGCGGGAATGAGTAACGAGCAACGTCAGTTTGTGCAAACCGGGTTTGCCCGTGACGATATTCAAATTGTGGTTGCCACCGTTGCCTTTGGTATGGGAATTAACAAGCCTAACGTACGCTTTGTTCTGCATTACGACATTCCAAAAAGTATTGAAGCTTATTACCAAGAAACAGGCCGAGCTGGACGAGATGGGCTTGCTGCAGAGGCCATCATGTATTTTGACCCTGCCGATATAGGTCGGGTTAGACGCTTTTTTGAAGATATTGACGATGAACAGCGCCGCCGCGTAGAAAAGCAGCGCTTTAATGCCATGGCCAGCTTTGCCGAAGCACAAACGTGTCGCCGTCAAATATTATTGAACTACTTTAGTGAGTACCAACGCGAGCCCTGTGGTAACTGTGACATTTGCTTAAATCCACCTAAAAGTTTTGATGGCACATTGGTCGCACAGCAAGCACTTTCGTGTGTGTATCGCGCACAGCAACGATTTGGGTTAGGTTACATTGTAGAATTATTACGTGGCGCGAATACTAGCCGCATTCGTGATAACAACCACCATGAACTCAGCACCTATGGCATAGGTAAAGATAAAAGCAGTGAGTTTTGGCTCAGTATTTTACGCCAACTTATTCATCAAGGGCTATTAAGCCAAGATATAACCCAAGGCGCTTCATTGCGTTTAACTGAAGCTGCACGCGCTATTTTAAAAGGTGAATATGCACTGCAATTGGCCGAGCCTCGCTTACAAGCTAAACACGTTTATCAGGATAAGTTAGCGCAGTTTAATTACGATAAAAAACTATTCGCTCGCCTGCGTGCATTGCGTAAAGAGTTAGCCGATGCCGATGATGTGCCGCCTTATGTAGTCTTTAACGATAAAACGCTAGCCGAAATGGCGCAGCTTATGCCCACTAACGACAGTGAATTTTTAAAAGTGTCGGGGGTTGGTTTTACTAAATTAAACAAGTATGGCGGTGAGTTTTTAACCGCAATTCGACATTACCTAGCAACGCAATAAGCCCCTTATGACCGAACTTGAATACGATCACACACATCAATGTATTATTGTTAAACCGACAGAGCTGCCGCACGATGAAGACTTTGAATTGTGGGGAACGTTATTTTTGCACAGCGATGAAATTAGCATTAATGAGTATGCCGCTGGGGCAGATCGTCATCAACTGCGTTTTAACTATGCTAACCACACGTTTAATTTAAATTTTGAGCATTATAGCCAAAGTGTGTGGATTAATGGTGAAGGGCAAGATGCCGACAACCTATTGGCAGCGTTAACATTTTATTTAACTTAAATGCATAGCTAATACCTTATAATCGCTATAAAAATAAAACTAAATCTGTCTTTTACTTACATATCAATAACAATGATGTAAGCTAAGAGTAAGTGTTTTATTTTGCAAAATAGCGCTAAAGAGGGTCAATGTTAAATAGAAAATGGATTGCACGTAGTTGTTTTAGCCTTTCTATTTCGAGTATGTTTATGCTCAGCGTTTGTGCGCAAGAAGCGCCACTAGCCCAAAGCTGCCCTAGTGACGACTCATCACAAGCTCATGAAAATAATTTGCGTCGTCAAATTACATCTCAAACTCCAACACTCACAGCACAAAGTAACACTAAAATTGCCTCCATCACTTTGCAACAGCTTAATGTATTTAATACTGAACTAGAGGCTGAAAACAATGCATTATTTCGTTTCGCCAATCGGGCACACATACAAACCGAGCCTGAGGTAATTAAGAGTATTTTACTGTTTAAGTCAGGCGATACCTTTAATCCAAAAGCACTGGCCGAATCTGAGCGGTTACTGAGAAAACAAAGTTATTTATATGATGCACAAATTATTGCTGACGAAAATTGTGATGGAAATATTGATGTAACAGTAATTACTCGAGACTTATGGACTTTACTGCCCGAACTTAGTTTTAGCCGTAGTGGTGGTGAAAATAAATCAAGTATTGGTTTTCGCGAATCTAACTTATTTGGTTGGGGCAAACGGTTATCTTTTGCACGTAAAACAAACAGTGACCGAAATGGTTATTTATTTGTTTACGATGATCCTAATATCTTATCAACTCGCTACCGAGGGCGTTTAGAGTATGCCGACAACAGCGACGGCAAAAGTCATTTAGTTGAACTAACCTACCCGTTTTATGCCATCCATACGCCCTATAGTTATGGCGCCCTGAGTTACTCAACCCAACGAGAAGAAGCCTTATACATCAGAGGTGAAAAGTTTAGTGAGTTTGAACAAAAAACCGACCTAAACCAGGTATTTTTTGGCCATTCTAAAGCCCTTAGTCATAACTGGACCCAGCGCTTGAGCCTTGGTTATATTGATGAGCAACACACTTTCAAAGCGATTGATTCTACCACTACAGCAGTGGCTGAAAACAGAAGCTTAAGTTACCCCTACATCAGCGGCCATTGGTTTGAAGATAACTTTATAAAAGTACGTAACTTTGACAGTATTTATCGTACTGAGGATTTAAATTTAGGTTGGAATATCAAAGCCACCCTGGGCTACTCCGATGAATCAATAAGTAACGACGATAGCCGCGCTGTGTACTCGTTTAATTTTAACAAAGCCCATTTTAGCACTAACCATACCCTTTGGCGTTTTCATGCAGATATTCAAGGCTATTGGAATAACGAGAAAAAACAGCTCGAAAACTTGCTCACTACTAGCCAAATTCAATATTATTTAAATACCAGTATTGATCAATCTTGGTATGTAAAAGCAAGGCTGCAATACGCAAAAAACCTCACTAATGATAAACAGCTCACCCTAGGGGGCGAAACTGGACTTCGTGGCTATCCTATGGAATTTCAACATGGGGATCGGAGTTTTTTAGTCAGTTTAGAAAAGCGCTATTACTGGGAATATGACTTACTACAGCTGTTTAAAGTGGGAGGGGCGGCCTTTTTAGATATTGGTCGAGCTTGGTATAACAACGACTTGAACACTCAGTATCAAGTTGAGAACACCCCAGTGCTAAAAAATGTGGGCTTAGGTTTGCGCCTTGCGCCAAGTCGCGCCAATGCGGGTACCATGATCCACCTTGATATAGCCGCGCCGCTAAATAAATATGATGATGTTGACTCGGTACAATGGCTGCTCAGCGTCAAAAATTCTTTTTAAAATCACTACTGCGCGCCTACGTTAAACGTTACACTTTGCGCCTATCATTATTGTGAGAATACATTTTGGAATTAATCACCCTTTTAAAGCTTTTGGGCACACAATATAAACTTATCGTGACCGTGATTGCCCTTTTGAGCTTTCCGCTACTATTAAAAGTAACTAAAAAATTACTCGAAAAAGCTATCAGAGGTAAAATAGATTTACACCGAAAGTACCGTGCAGAGCTACTACTAAAAATAATACTCGCCTTTGTGATGCTGTGTTTAGTATTAGTTTTTTGGGGAATAGAACTGCGTGGTTTACTGGTATTAGGCTCTTCTTTATTTGCCATGCTAGGCGTTGCATTATTTGCGGCGTGGTCATTACTGAGTAACTTAACCGCGTTTTTACTGATGTTTATTCAAAATGACTGCCGTGTAGGCTATTGGGTAAGAATTGTGGATGGAGCCAACGCCATTGAAGGGCGTATTATTGAAATGGGGCTGATGAATGTCTTACTCGAACACGTTGATGGCCACAGAGTGATTTACCCTAATAACTTATTTGTTACCCGCCCGGTGTTAGTGCTTAATACGGAGCCTAAACCAACAAAAGCGCCTAAAATTAAACGCATTATTGGCCCTAAACCGCGTAGCTAAACAACACCTATTAAAAAACCGCGTTAGCTTAAAACTAAGGCGGTTTTTTATATCGACAGATAGAGTCATACCAATTCACTTAATTGAGCAAATTGGTATTAATTGTTTAGTTCAGCCGTTTTCAGCTCATCATCTAAATCATTTATCTCATCAATAAACGTTTCTAACTGCTGCTCTACCAAGCT
Source organism: Pseudoalteromonas sp. 2CM36K (assembly GCF_023161865.1). Lineage (NCBI taxonomy): Bacteria > Pseudomonadati > Pseudomonadota > Gammaproteobacteria > Alteromonadales > Pseudoalteromonadaceae > Pseudoalteromonas > Pseudoalteromonas sp. 2CM36K. The sequence continues at coordinate 101,619 of NZ_JALNTK010000005.1, read as the reverse complement.
ATTTGCATGTGCAAAATAAGCAATATGGAATACGGCATCGCCTTCATTTACCAGTGGCATGGTTTGCTGGCCAATAATAATACCGCTTCGAGGAGCAAGGAGTTCAAGTTCTGAATCGCCAAGCGGACTGCTAATATAAGCAAGCACTTGACCTTTCATTACTCGCTCACCTAACGATACTTGCGCTCTTACTATGCCGTCTACTTCTGCACGTACCCAACTAGTGGAACTTGCAATTACAGGATCAGGCAGTTTTTTAGGACGTTTACCACGTATCATTTTTAAATGTCGCATAACATAATCAACCCCTTGCACGCCTGCAGCAATCGCTATAGGGTCAAAGCGCAGTGCTTCACCCGCCTCATAAGTAATAACAGGTATACCTAAATTAGCGGCTTCACTGCGTAATGAACCATTACGTAATGACGCATCTATAACCGCAGGCGTACCAAAGGCTTTAGCCATTTGCGCTGTTGCTTCATCGGCTAAATTAGCGCGAATTTGCGGTAAGTTAGTACGGTGAATCGCCCCCGTATGCAAATCAATAATATGCGTACAATGCACAGCTACTTGGTTAAAAAACATATACGCCATACGACCTGCTAATGAACCACGCTCAGACCCCGGAAAACTTCGGTTCATATCACGGCGATCGGGCAGATAACGCGATTTATGAATAAAACCAAATACATTCACAATCGGGACCGCTATTAATGTACCACGCAGCTGATTAGGGTCGATTTTAGCCAGTAACTGGCGCACAACCTCAACCCCATTTAGTTCGTCGCCGTGTATAGCCGCACACACCATCAATACAGGGCCTTCCATTACACCGTTAACCACTTCAATAGGAATATTAAGCGGTGAATGGGTGTAAAGCTTTGCAGCTTCTAGCGCGAGTGTTTTACGTTCACCTACACCAATACTTTCACCTAATAGGGTGAAAGGTCGGTTAATTTTAACCTTTGCCACGAGTTGCCGTTCCTTTACTTGCAGCATTTTTCTCGATGAAATCAATCACCATGCCCGCAATATCTTTACCTGTTGCCACTTCAATCCCTTCAAGACCTGGCGATGAATTTACTTCCATAACCAAAGGACCACGAGATGAGCGAAGTAAGTCAACGCCAGCAACGTTTAAGCCCATTGCTTTTGCCGCTGCTACCGCTGTTTTACGCTCTTCTGGCGTAATACGCACCAGTGTAGCGCTACCACCACGGTGAAGGTTTGAGCGGAACTCGCCTTCCTGTGCTTGGCGTTTCATTGCAGCAATCACTTTATCTCCGAGTACAAAGCAACGAATATCCGCACCACCCGCTTCTTTAATATATTCTTGTACCATGATATTGGCTTTTAAACCCATAAACGCTTCAATAACACTTTCAGCCGCTTTACGTGTTTCAGCAAGTACCACACCAATACCTTGAGTACCCTCAAGTAGCTTAATAACGACCGGTGCGCCACCTACCATTTCGAGTAAGTCTTTTACGTCATCTGGCTTGCTAGCAAAGCCTGTTACCGGCATGCCTACGCCTTTGCGTGATAATAATTGTAGAGAACGTAATTTATCGCGCGAACGAGAAATAGCCACAGACTCATTGACCGGATAAACACCCATCATTTCAAACTGGCGTAATACAGAACAGCCATAAAAAGTAACTGATGCGCCAATACGCGGAACAATGGCATCAAAATCTTTTAGGTTTTCGCCGCGGTAATGGATTTCAGGTTGATCTGAGTTTATATTCATATAACAACGTAGCGCGTTAATCACTTTTACTTCATGACCACGTTGCTCAGCCGCTTCAATTAAACGACGCGTTGAATATAAATTTTTGTTGCGAGATAAAATACCAATTTTCATAGTTAAAACCTTAACTAAATTATGTTGAGCAAGCACATATAAGTATGTTGCTACTCAACGAATTCTTATAATAAATGTGATAAAGCCGGATCAACGACTATACGATTTTCCATAGCTGTGCGCCCTAATAACATTCTAAACTTCATTGACGCACGACTTGTTAATGTAATTTCTATTGGCCAACTAAATTCGCCAGCATGTAGTGTAGTTTCAATAAAGTAACGCAGTTCTTTTTGGCCACTAGAGCTGGTAACGTACTTCATTTTTTTAACTTTGGCATTGCAGGTAATTTGCGTTTGCTCGTCTTCTTGCAATGGTTGGGCTATAAATTTAACCCATTTTTCGCCTTCCACTTCATATTCTTCAATATTAATTGCATGAATACAGGAAGTACGTGCACCGGTATCTATTTTTGCTTTAATTTGCTCGATGCCCAGCTCGGGTAAACTCAACCACTCACGCCAACCAACTGTTATTTTTGTCGTCATAAATGTGCCCTTAGTAAAAAAAGTGTTTTATACGCTACAGCAAATAAAACACCAACAAAATAAATTCATCTACTCGATAAGCCGATTTGATTGACCTTTTAAGCTAACTCGTTTAACAATGCAGTTCTTACGTATGCATTTAACCATAGGCTAAAACATAAGTTTTTGTTGCTAAACTCAGTTTAACATATACAAAGTAAAGCTAAATTTTAATTATTTAACTAGGGTCTGTGGACCTTTACGAATTAATATTTGTTCAAACTAGGGGCAATTTAATCGCGGCGCGAGGTTTGTAACCTAGTGGGCTAAGTAAAAATCGAGCAAAGCTTCCGCGTCCTGCTCACGCCCCTTACCTACATCCATGTAGGCAACAAAGAGTTAATTGCCCCTAGGCAGAACCCTTCGGGCAGCGCTTATTTGGCATTGATGCTGTGTTATCACCTATTTATGGGGAATAACCACACTCTGCCTTGCCTAAATATCAAATAGATTGCTGAAAATTTAACCTTGAAAGATAAACAGATCCTAAATACATTACAGTTAACTGTATTAAAAACATACTATCGATGAGAAATTATTATGATTAATGGCTTACTTCATGCACTTATTCTTGATGAAAAAGGCGGTGCACGCCCCATAGAAAACAGCAAGCAATTACACCAATGGCAACCTACTGATGGAAAACTGTGGGTGCATATGGACTACAGCCAAACAGATGCGGTGGATTGGTTAAAAAACTGCGGGCTGTTAAACGACTATGAACTGGAATCACTCACTGCTGATGAACCGCGTCCACGAATAACGCCAACAACTAATGGCCATATGTTATTTTTACGCGGGATCAACTTAAACCCAGCACAAAGCCCTGAAGACATGGTATCTATTCGGTTATTTATAAATAACGATGTGGTGATCACCACGCGTAAGCGCCGATTATTATCAGTGCAAGATATTCTAGCCTCGTTGAATAATAATGAGGGGCCATGCAGTATTTCTGAATTGGTGTGTACATTAGCGCACAAGCTCACTTCACGTATGCAAACAGTAATTGATGAGCTAGATGAAAGCTTAGATGATTTTGAAGAGGAAATTGATGAGCCCAGTAAAAAGTTTGATAACCAAGGCTTGTCGCAACTTCGCCGTCAAACCATCGCGCTAAAACGTTACTTAAAACCACAAAAAGAAGCACTCAGTAGCATGGTTAATAATCATTACCCATGGCTTTTTGACGATGATAAAGCCAAGTTAAATGAAACCACCAATTTACTTATTCGCTATTTAGAAGAGCTCGATAGTTCAATAGAGCGCGCACTTGTTATCCAACAAACCATTACAAATCAGGTCTCTGAGCAATTAAATCAGCGGATGTATGTAATGTCGGTGGTGGCTGCTTTATTTTTACCGCTGGGCTTTCTAACGGGATTATTGGGGGTCAATGTCGGCGGTATACCTGGAACAGAAAGCCCTTATGCATTCACTGCATTTGTGGTGTTTTTAATTGTTTTGACTGGTGGGATTGGTATTTACTTTAAAAATAAAAAGTGGCTGTAATTACAATACAGCTCCAACAAGGCACAAAAAAGGCGAACATGATTGTTCGCCTTTTGCATTGGTAACCCTTACTCTTGAAAGTAAGTGCCCCAACCATCGTATTCAACATCGCATTCAACAGCAAGTTGCGCGAGTTTATCAACGTCTTCCATTATCACGTCGACATCTAATTCGGCTTCAACAACAATGTCAAAACTCCAAATTTTTTCACCGTCTTCAAGCTCAAGTTCTGCTGGCTCTTCTACATCGTAACCTAGTTTAAACGCAGCCAATGCCGCTTGTTCTAACTTAGTAAAGTCTTCACATACAAAGTGGTGTTCTACTTCATAAAGAATTTCTGGATCAGACCCATCTTCAAGTAGTGAAGTTACGATGTCTTCACTTATTTCACGCCAGTTTTCCATTATTTCTCTCTCACTTGAGCATCTAATTCTGTTATTTTAGCAGCCATAATACTGTGCACACTTTTAGCATGTTCACGGGCACTGATACTGTTATCAAGTGCTATGGGGGCTAACATTTCAATGTAAATTGTACCATTATCCCAGCGATTTAGTTTAATGGTTTTATCGGTTGTGTTCATACATACTGGCACAACAGGCACCTCTGCACTCATTGCGGTATGAAATGCACCGGTTTTAAAGGGGAGTAAACCACGACCATAACTACGCGTCCCCTCAGGGAACATCCACACCGATAAGCCTTTTTGTTTTATTTTAGCCGCTGCTTTTGAGATTGTGCCAGCAGCTTTTGAACGATTTGATCGGTCGATTAAAATATTACCCGACAACCAATAAAGCTGACCAAAAAATGGGATCCATTTAAGACTTTTTTTGCCAACGCTCACACAATTTTTTGGTACCATAGCTGGAATAGTAAATAAATCGTAGCTATTTTGATGATTCGCTACATACACAGCAGGCCCCACCTTAAGCGCATCAGGATGATATTTTAGTTCTAATTTAACCCCAAGCATTTTAGCCATTGAGCCAAACCAACTTGCAATAACGTGCACATTACTAGGATGAAATGGTCTAAAAATTGATAACAACAAACCAAAAAAACAACTTAATAATATAAACAACAGCATTATTAAAATACGTATAACAGCTAGCAAGTGCGCCTCTCCAATATAACCACAATCATATATTGCTTTATTATAACGTTATTTTGTTGCGCAGACGAGAAAATAGCGCACAAGCGTGCGCTGAAATAAAACAGTCATAAAAAAACGGCTTACCTGAGTAAGCCGTTTTCTAATTTTATCTAATTTGATCTCAAGATTAACTTGGCTCTGCGTCTGAGCTTGGCTCATCAACTTGCTGCGGCGTCAACTCTACCACGGCTTCATCAACGCGCTGTAAACCACGAGGTAACTTGTTCCCTCTGCGGCCTCGCTCGCCATGGTAATGCTCAAGGTCGCTTGGTTTAAGGGTCAGCTTACGCTTACCTGCATGCAGCGTTACACTGCTGCCTTGCGGCACAACAGCTAATACTTTTACAAACTCTTCGCGGGCTTGTACTTTCGCACCCGGAATAGAAATAATTTTATTACCCTTACCTTTACCTAACTTAGGTAGGTCACGCAGTGGGAATAACAACATCCGCCCTTCGTTAGAAATCGCCATACAGTAGTCAGTAGCCACGTCGTTAACGCGAATTGGCGAAAGTAACACACCACCTTTTGGCACACTCACTAACGCTTTACCATTTTTGTTTTTGCTGACTAAATCTTTAAAGTCAGTAATAAAGCCATAACCGGCATCAGAAGCCATTAGCAATACTTGAGCGTCTTCACCCATAACTACGTGCTCAAAGCTTGCGCCTGAGGTTAGATTAAAGCGCCCTGTCATAGGCTCGCCTTGGCTTCTTGCAGAAGGAAGGCTGTGGGCATCGGTCGCAAATGCACGTCCAGCTGAATCTAAAAATACCGCAGGCTGATTACTTTTACCTCGCGCTGATGCTCTATAACCATCACCAGCTCGGTAATTTAATCCTTCTACATCTAAGTCATGACCCTTACCAACCCGTGCCCAACCTTTATCAGATAAAACAACAGTCACAGACTCTGAAGGGATTAAATCTTTTTCGCTCAGAGCTTTGGCTTCCACACGCTCAATAACAGGTGAGCGACGATCGTCGCCATACATTTCTGCGGCTTCTTGAATTTCTTTTTTAAGCAACGTCGACATGCGACGGTCTGAGCCCAATGTTTGCTCTAATTTGTCACGCTCTTTTGCCAATTCGTCTTGCTCACCACGAATTTTAAACTCTTCAAGTTTTGCCAAATGGCGAAGTTTTAATTCTAAAATGGCTTCTGCTTGAATATCGGTTAAATCAAAGCGCTCCATCAATATTGGTTTGGGCTTATCTTCAGAGCGGATAATTTCTATAACTTCATCAATATTTAAAAAGGCAGCCAGTAAACCTTCTAAAATATGTAATCGAGCCAGTACTTTATCAAGTCGATATTGCAAGCGACGACGTACTGTTTCGCGTCTAAAGGTTAACCATTCAGTTAAAATACTACGTAAATCTTTAACCTGTGGACGGCCATCTAAGCCCAGCATGTTTAAGTTTACGCGGTAATTTTTTTCAAGATCGGTGGTGGCAAATAAGTGCGCCATTAATGGCTCAGCTTTAATTCGGTTTGAACGCGGAACAATTACAATACGGGTTGGATTTTCGTGATCAGACTCATCACGTAAGTCAGCCACCATTGGTAACTTTTTAGCGTTCATTTGCGCTGCAATTTGCTCAAGTACTTTTGCACCCGAACATTGGTGCGGTAACGCAGTAATAACGATATCGCCCTGCTCTTCACAATACACAGCGCGCATTTTAATTGAGCCACGACCGGTTTTATAAATTTTGTGAATATCAGCTTTAGGCGTAATTATTTCAGCATCAGTTGGATAATCAGGCGCATGCACTAAATCCAATAACTCTTCGAGTTCTGTTTTTGGTTTATCAAGTAATAAACAACAGGCACTGGCTACTTCACGCACATTATGCGGCGGTATATCGGTTGCCATACCCACAGCAATACCGGTGACACCATTAAGTAATATATGCGGTAAGCGCGATGGCAATACTAATGGTTCATCCATGGTGCCGTCGAAGTTTGGCGTCCAATCAACAGTCCCTTGGCCTAACTCTTTAAGTAATACTTCAGAGAATTTAGATAAACGCGCTTCGGTATAACGCATTGCCGCAAATGACTTAGGATCATCAGCTGCACCCCAGTTACCTTGACCATCCACCAAGGGATAGCGATAAGAGAACGGCTGCGCCATAAGTACCATGGCTTCATAACAGGCACTATCACCATGAGGATGGTATTTACCTAATACGTCACCCACGGTACGGGCTGATTTTTTGTATTTTGCATTTGCCGATAATCCCAACTCACTCATCGCATAAATAATACGACGTTGCACTGGTTTTAGGCCGTCACCAACGTGCGGTAAGGCACGATCCATGATCACGTACATTGAATAATTTAAATAAGCGTCTTCGGTAAAACGCCCCATTGTTTGTTGTTCAATTCCTTGCATTAGCAAGGTATCTGTATCACTCATTAAAGCTTACCTAGTTTTTCTTATAGCTTACGCGGTAAATTACGTTTGCGTAATCATCGCTTACCAATAGACTGCCATCATTTAATTGTGCAAATGCAACAGGGCGTCCAAATGTCGTTTCGTCTTGCATAAAGCCGGTGATCAGTGGCGTATACTTTGTTACCTTGGCATTTTCTATAGTTGCCACTGCCACTTTATAACCGACCTTTTTAGAGCGGTTCCATGAACCGTGCTCAGCTACAAATAACTGTTGTTTATAGCTATCAGGAAACTGCTTGCCGGTATAAAAATGAATACCTAATGGCGCAACATGCGCACCTAATGCCAATGCAGGATGAGTGTAGTCAGCAATGTTTTTGCCTTCACCAAACTCCGGATCAACAATAACGCCGCCATGCACGTATGGAAAACCAAAATGTTCTTCTTCTTTAGTGATGCGGTTTAGCTCATCGGGTGGAATATCATCCCCCATCATGTCGCGGCCATTATCGCTAAACCATAGCATTTGCGTGCTAGGGTGAAAGTCAAAGCCTACAGTATTGCGCACACCTTTGGCTAAAGTGGTTATTTCTTTGGTGTCGGTGTTTAACGAAAAAATACGACCAAACCGAGGATCTTCTTCGCAAATATTACAGGGAACACCCACCGGAATAATCAGCTCGCCGTTTGGCGCAAAGCGTAAAAACTTCCAGCCATGGTGGCGCTCTGACGGTAAATCGCTATAAAACACTTCATACTCAGGGTTTTTGAGGTGTTTATCGATATTTTTAAAACGAATAATACGGTGCACTTCACCGACATATAAGTCACCGTCTTTAATCGCTAAACCCGAGGGCATATTCAGTCCCTCTGCAATCACTATTTTTTTATCTGCAACGCCGTCGCTGTTATGATCAATCAATGCATACACATTACCCGCATTACGCGAACCTGCATACACTACACCTCGGCTTGATACTGCAATTTGCCGAGCATTTTCAACATCATCAGCAAATAAGCTGATTTCAAACCCTGGGGCAGCCGTCAGCTTGTCGAGAATATTTTTCGCCATCACTGGCGATGACATAAAGCAGAGTAACAACAGTGTGCTAAATAGTCTTTTCATTTGCCTCTCCTGTAGCCCAAAGGCTTATTAAACTTGTGCTTTGTTACCGTGATCTTCAAGCCATTGGCGGCGATCTGATGAACGCTTTTTAGCAAGTAACATATCCATCATTTCCATTGTTTGTTCTTCTTCATCAAGTGTTAGCTGCACTAAACGACGGGTATTTGGATCCATGGTTGTTTCACGCAATTGTAGCGGGTTCATTTCACCCAAGCCTTTAAAGCGTTGCACGTTTACCTTACCGCGTTTTTTCTCTGCTTCTATACGCGCTAAAATGCCCGTTTTTTCATCTTCATCAAGCGCGTAATAAACATCTTTACCAATATCAATTCTAAACAGCGGTGGCATAGCAACATACACATGCCCAGTTTTTACCAATTGTGGGAAGTGGCGCACAAATAAGGCACACAATAAAGTGGCAATGTGCAGTCCATCCGAGTCAGCATCCGCTAATATACATATTTTATTGTAACGCAGCCCTGATAAATCACTTGAATCGGGGTCAATACCCAATGCCACTGAAATATCATGCACTTCTTGAGAGGCCAAAATTTGCCCTGATTCTACTTCCCAAGTATTTAAAATTTTACCTCTTAGTGGCATGATTGCTTGGAACTCACGATCTCGCGCTTGTTTAGCTGAGCCACCCGCTGAATCACCCTCTACTAAAAACAATTCCGTGCGGTCATTATCAGCAGCACTACAATCGGTCAGTTTGCCTGGTAATGCAGGGCCTGAAGTAACACGTTTACGAACTACTTTTTTAGCCGCGCGTAAGCGACGCTGTGCATTTGAAATACACAATTCAGAAAGTAACTCTGCAGTGTCAGTGTGCTCATTTAGCCATAAGCTAAAAGCATCTTTTACAACACCCGATACAAACGCAGCACATGAACGTGATGAGAGTTTTTCTTTGGTTTGCCCTGCAAATTGTGGGTCTTGCATTTTTACCGACAATACATAACTACAACGTTCCCAAATATCATCTGGGGTGAGCTTTACACCACGTGGTAATAAGTTTCTAAATTCACAAAATTCACGCATCGCCTCTAAAAGCCCTTGGCGCAGGCCATTTACGTGGGTGCCACCTTGTGCGGTAGGAATTAAGTTTACATAACTTTCGGCTGTTGACTCACCGCCTTCAGGCATCCATACAACGGCCCAATCAGCGCCTTCAATAGAACTTGAAAACTCACCTACAAATGGGTCTTTAGGCAGTATTTCATAGCCTTTAACTGCTTCTACTAAGTAATCTTTTAAGCCGGTTTCATAAAACCACTCTTGGGTTTCTTTCGTTTGTTTATTTACAAACTTAATACGCAAACCTGGGCATAGTACCGCTTTGGCTTTTAATAAATGGTTAAGCTTAGTCAGTGAAAAGTTAGCAGAATCAAAATAGCTGGTATCTGGCCAAAAGCGCACGGTAGTACCGGTATTGCGTTTACCCACTGAGCCAATAACATTTAAATCTTCAACTTTATCGCCATGCTCAAAAGCCATTCTAAATTGCTGTGCGTCACGGCGAACCGTTACTTCCACGCGGGTAGATAGCGCATTAACGACCGAGATACCTACCCCATGCAAACCACCAGAGAACTGGTAATTTTTATTTGAAAATTTACCACCTGCGTGTAATTTGGTGAATATTAGTTCAACCCCAGGAATACCTTCTTCAGGGTGAATATCTATCGGCATCCCCCGACCATCATCGCTCACTTCAAGTGAGTTATCTTCATGCAAAATGACATCAATACGCGTCGCATGCCCGGCCATTGCTTCATCAACACTGTTATCAATAACCTCTTGACCTAAGTGATTGGGGCGCGATGTGTCTGTATACATGCCTGGGCGGCGTTTTACCGGCTCTAATCCATTAAGTACTTCAATGGCTTCGGCGTTATAATTTTGTTGAGTCATAGTTTTTATCTTTATATACGCTAATATCTGATTTTAAGAAAATCGACAATGCTTGAAAAAGCTCGCTCAAAGCCATTAAAGCTATGATCGCCGCCAAATTCAATTAACTGTTTACATTGTGAGTAATACTTTATTGCGTGCTGAAAATTTAACACTTCATCCCCTGTTTGCTGTAATAAATACAACAGCTCAGGGTGTTTTAACTCTGTCACCGTTAATGCTTTTAACGCATCTATATGACGAGATTGTAATTGGTAATTATAATCTTGATACGGATTATAATTAGGCCCAAGTATAGGCTCTAATAATGTATATGGGGCAACGGCAGGATTAATTACCACCGCAGGAATTTGATAACGCTGCGATAAATACGTGGCAAAAAAGCCACCTAAGGAGCTGCCCAATAATACGGTATTCGGTGTTAATAGTTGTTCAAGCGCTATAATCGCCTCTATAGGTTCATGATTTAAGCGTGGCACACAATAATCAACATCATAGTGTGCCATAAGCTCACGAAAGCGCACAGCTTTATATGATTTTTCAGAGCTATTAAAACCGTGAATATAGATTACTCGTTTAACCATACCACGTCCGTGCGTATATGCACCTTTTGTTGCTCAGCATTTAAGTGCAGCATACGATAAGCCGCCCCTTTATCTTCTTGCTGCCAAGTAGCACTGTGCTTTGTAAACTGCACGGAACTGGCCGGTGTCGCGTAAATATCAAGCTCTCTAAATTGCTGTTGGTAGTCATTGTGAACATGCCCATGAAACAGCGCATCAACGCGGCCATTATTAACTAATAAATTTAATAGCTGCGGCCCATTTTCTAGCATGTGTTTGTCTAGGTAGCCATTAATAGGCAATGGGTTGTGATGACAAAATGCAATATGACGATTATCTGAATCGACTAAACACGCCATAATTTCCTCTAAATGCGAGGGCGTCACCCACCCAGCAGGGGTATTTCCTTTAGAATTAATTAATATCAGTTCAAACCCTTGCGCCACAATATGTTTAGCGCGTTGTATTTGCCCGCCACTAATTAAATTGAGCTGTTCAATTTCATCATGATTACCAGGCACCCAAAATACGGGGCAATCAAGGTCACTATTATGAATCAGTTCAGCAAATAATAAATAGGAATCAAAGCTGTGATCTTGGGTTAAATCGCCACCAAATATCAAGGCATCAGGCTGCTGTTTTGCTATATCTGTAAGTGCCCTAGTAAAATGTTCTGCGGTGTTAACCCCAAAATACTCGCCCTGCTTATCGCTAAAAAGGTGACAATCCGTTATATGGGCTATACGAAGCTGGGCTTGCTCAAAATAATACGTATCATCAAACCAAGCCATTATTTACATCCCAATTAAGTGTTGATTGACCTCGCTCTACACAGGCAACCAACCAATCACATAAAAAAGCATTCAACTGATACTTTTCATCTTTTTGATGCATCTTAGGATTAGGGTAGCCATAGGAAGGTTTGATTCGTTGGTGGTAATCATGATGGACAATTTCGGCTACTTTAGCATCATTATATAAGCGCACTGTTAAATACAAAGGCGAAATACCACTTACCATTCCTGATAACTGTTTAATAGATACATCAAGGGTGTACTTGGCAATGTCATCTATGTTGATGGCAAATTTACTGTGGCCCAGTTTGATTTCTCTAACACTGCCAATCGCTCGTTCACTAGGTAGTAATTTTAAAAGGCGTACGTAATTATGCTCACAAAGTGTTAAATACTTTGGAAGGCTTTGAATGTATCGATTAGTCGTTAAAAGTGCTGTCAAAATACCGCCATTACTATTAAAAAATTAAAAACTATGCCCACTTCTTACGTATTCTGTCGCGATTTAGTGCTAACCATTGCAAGCAAATTACCGTAGCCGCATTATCTATCTCGCCACGATTGAGTCGCTCAAGTGCTTCGTCTAAGTGCATAATATGGGTTTTAATATCTTCACCTTCGGTGTCTAAGCCGTATATACCAGTAGTCATTTGGCTTAAATCGGCGTGAGCTAAATATAAATATAAACGCTCTGTAGTACCGCCGGGGCTTGAAAGGTAAGACAACATAAACTCAAGTTCTGTTAAATTAAGCCCGGCTTCTTCAAACGCTTCTTTTTTAACAACCGACTCGTAATCTTCACTGCCATCGGTCATGCCCGCTATACATTCTAACAGCCAAGGCGTGTGTTTGCTTTTAATTGCGCCAATTCGAATTTGTTCAATTAGCAGCACTTGCTCAGTTACTGGGTCATAAGGTAAAACTGCGACCGCATCTCCGCGTTCAAGAATTTCTCGACGAATTACCTCAGACTCTCCACCCGCAAATAAGGCATGCTTAAATTGATAAAGGTTTATTTTAAAAAAACCATCATACAAATTTTCAATTGGTTTTAATCTCACATCGTCATGGGTAAATTTAATACGACTTTTATTCGCCATCTATTCTTTCCTTTTTGAGGGTGCAAATACATCAACGTCATTTAGGTATATATTCTGTTACACTTGAGAACGTTGTTTTACTAATTTTTTTTTTAGTTATTAAGTAAAACAGGTTAACATGCTACTAGTACAAAAATTGTCTAAGGACCGAACATCACATGAAAAAGAACATCCTTGCAGCACTGGTTAGTTTATCATGCGCATTGGGCTCAACCGTAGCCAATGCTGAAGATTTACTTCAAGTTTTTGAAATCGCAACAGCCAACGATCCTACCGTTTTAAAAGCAAAAGCCCAAGCTGATGCTCAATCATACCAAAGCGATCGCGCTATGAGCGCACTATTACCGCAAATTGGCTTGACTATGAGTTACACAAAGTCTGACTCAACTTCCTTCAGACAATCTGAGGATTTATCTTCTCTTGATAAAATTAATGCTGAAAACGACGAGTTTTCTCGTGGTATTAGCTTAAGCCAAACGTTATTTGATTTAGGCGCATGGAATTCATTAGGTATAGCCGACAAACAAGCACTTCAAGCTAGTGGCCAGTACGATTTTGCTAAACAAAATTTAATAGTACGTGTGGCTGAAGGCTATTTTAACGTATTAAGCGCTATTGATAACCTTGAATTTGTACAAGCTGAAAAACGTGCCATTGAGCGCCAACTTGAACAAACTAAACAACGTTACGCTGTAGGTTTAACGGCTATTACCGATGTACATGAAGCACAAGCACAATTTGATAACTCAGTAGCGCAAGAGATCATTGCTAATAATGCGGTAGAAACAGCCCGTGAGCAGCTACGTGAGATCACTGGTAAGTACCACGCAAAGCTGGATATGTTAAACACCGAAACATTTTCTACTGTTAAGCCAAGTACGCCTGCAACGGATTTAGTTAAAATAGCGAAAGACAAAAACTTAAATCTGCAAGTATCAAAAATAACGGTTGATATCGCTAAAGAGCAAATTGAACTTGCTAAAGCAGGGCATTATCCAAAACTAACTTTAAATGCTAGTTACGGCGACTCATTAACAGATAGTGAGTTAAATGGCGACCAGCCTCGTTCAGATTCAACATCTGTTGGACTTAACTTTAGCGTACCACTTTACTCTGGTGGCGCAACGGTTGCTGCAACAGATCAAGCACGTGCATTTTACGTTGCTGCGAGCCAAGATTTTGAAACGGATTATCGCGCAGTAACTCGCTCTGTTATTACTTCTTATAACCAAGTGGTATCTGATATTGCGACCTATAAAGCGCTTGAACAAGCGGTTATTTCAGCACAAAGCGCATTAAAAGCCACGGAAGCGGGTTTTGAAGTGGGTACACGTACCATTGTTGATGTGCTCGTCAGTACGCAAAATTTATACAACGCAAAGCGTAATCTTGCTGATGTGCGTTATCGCTATGTTGTGTCAACGCTTCGTCTAAAACAAGCAACAGGCACATTAAGCCGCGAAGACTTAGTGGGTATAAACCAAGGTTTAAATACCGTTAACTAAACACACGACTTCATTATAAATAATTACTAAAGCCAGCTTTTTGCTGGCTTTTTGTATTTTTTAACACATAGCGTTAAACTAGGGTCTGTTGACCTTTCAAGGTTAAATTTGCAGCAGCCTGTTTGGTATTTAGGCAAGGCAGAGCCTATGTGGTGTGGTTATTCCCCATAAATAGGCGATAACGCAGCATCAATGCCAAACAGGCGCTGCCCGAAGGGTTCTGCCTAGGGGCAATTAACTCTTTGTTGCTCGGTTTTTACTTAGTCCACTAGGTTACAAACCTCGCGCCGCGATTAAACCGCCCCTAGTTTGAACAAATATTAATCCGCAAAGGTCAACAGACCCTTGCCTTTTATTTTTAGAGAAATTTTTGTGGTCAACTCATCCCCTTTTAAAGCCTCTTTTTTAGGTCCTCGTTATTGGCTAACTTGGATTGGTGTCTTATTTTTATATCTCATTTCATGGTTACCGCAAAAAATACAATTAGCTATGGGTAAGCAGCTAGGACGCTTGGTTTATAAATATATGAAGCGCAGAAGGCATATTGCTGAAGTTAATATTAAACACTGTTTCCCCACGATGAGCGAAGCCGAGCAACAACAGCTGGTACTTAAAAATATGGAAAATACCGGTATTGCTATGGTTGAAACCGGTATGGCTTGGTGGTGGCCACAATGGCGGGTCAAAAAAGTATTGGGATCAATAAAAGGGCTTGAGCACTTTGAGCGCGTACAACAATCAGGAAAAGGCGTTTTATTACTTGTTCCACATATACTTCACCTTGAAATGACAAGTCGTGTAATGGGTTTGAAGTGCCAAGGTATTGGCTTTTACCGCCCACATAATAATCCGCTTATGGAATACTTTACCACCAATGGGCGTCTTCGCTCTAATGAATACATGGTTGGAAAAAAAGACGTAAAAGGATTATTAAAATCATTAAAAAATAAAAAACTGTGTTATTACTTACCCGATCAGGATTATGGCCGTAACCGCTGTGAGTTTGTGCCTTTTTACGCAGTACCCGATACAGCAACCACCACTGGTACACTAATGTTTGCAGGTAGTAAAAACTGCGAAACAATGAGCTTAATTGCTTATAGGGATAACAACGGAAAGTACCACTTAGAAATCGTGCCTGAGCTTGAAAACTTCCCGAGCGGCGATGATAAAGCCGATGTAACACGTGTTAATCAGCGCATGGAACAATCAATAAATGCCGCCCCTGAACAATATATGTGGCTACATAGACGCTTTAAAACACGACCCGATAAAGACGCCCCCTCTTTTTATTAAAGATGGGTTATTAAAATAACAAAGATGAGTGACAGCCATGTGGTTTTGGATTAGATATATACTTTTAGCTTTATTGTTAATTGGTGCAGCCATTTATTTTTTACTAAATGGTACGTCGTCACTTAATTATCAACAAACCACCAACGCTGCTGCTGAAGGGTTATCACGGTTTTATGCATCAATTCGAGATAGAATTACTGTCAATAAAGACAATCACAAATTTGTCATTGAACTCGAAAAACCCGATCTTAGCCTCGACAGAGCGCTAAACCAGCGTTCTTTTGTAGTAGAGCCTATGCCTTTAAATTGGAGTGGAGAAGTAGGCCCGCGTCGCTTTCAACGTGACTCAACCTTGCGTACTGTACTGACCCAATATGCTAATAACGAAGGTATTACTTTAATGTGGTACTTAAACAAAGATTACGTAATAAAAGATCACTTTCGTATAGATAGCAGTTTTAACTCCGCTTTATACCGCGTTAGCCGCTCTATTAATGATGACTTTTCAAATGAAGTGTATGCGTTTTTCTGCCCTAAACAACGTGCAGCGGTGATTACCGAGCTACCGTCTGAATTTGTACGCTCAAACTGTTTAAAGCTAAGCAATTAACTACATTCGGTTTAATTTTGTTGATATGCGCTCAAATATTGCTGAGCGCATAACATTAAATTGCTCAATCTAGCCTAAATATTGCCTTCCAAACCGTGCTAACATTATTGATATTTTCACTAAACTCTTCTCGTTTAACGCAGCGACCTTGCTGGTCTAAGCTCAACACATGATAGCGTGAGCGATAGTCTATATACGCTTGAATAAGCTGCTGTTTTTGAATATAGCTGATACAGCCAATTTTAGCCGCATCAGTTAAAATTCTCACATTGTCAGAATTATCGCATAAGTGGGTAAACTCATGGGCATGTTTTAATACCAAGTATTGCGTTATAAACTCAATATCGGTCATGGCACCTACATCTTGTTTTAAGTCAAATTGCTGCGCATTGCCTTTAGCCAAATGGGCACGCATTTTTTCGCGCATTTTAATCACGTCTGCCTTTAAAGTATCTTCATCACGTTGTTGGCACAATATCTCGGCGCGAATTTGTGCAAACCGTGTTACTAATTCAGCTTGGCCTAAAATCAGCCTGGCTCTAACCAGGGCTTGATGCTCCCATGTCCATGCTTGCGTTTGCTGATAATGATTAAAGCTTTCTAGGTTAATAGCTAATAGCCCTGATGCACCTTCTGGACGCAGACGAGTATCTAACTCATATAAAATACCTGAGGCGGTACGGGTATTAAATAAATGCATTAATCGTTGTGCGAGTTTTAAATAAAACTGCCTTGAGTCAATCGCTTTATCACCATTGGTGTAGCTTGTACCATCATGGTTGTGCACAAAGACTAAATCGAGATCAGAGTCATAACCCACCTCAAAACCGCCAGTTTTACCATACGCAATAACCGCAAACCCCTTGTTTTCATCATCGGTGTTAGGTGGCATACCAAAGCGTTTTACGCAGTGGTACCACGCAATATTTACAGCCTGATCGACTATAGCTTCAGCCAATGCTGTTAAGTGATCGCTTACTTTCATTACATCAATAACGCCCGTCGCATCAGCTGCGGCAATGCGTAATTGATGGGTTTGCTTAAACTGACGCAGCGCTTCCATTTGCTGCTCTAAATCGTCATGTTCAATGCGTAAAAAATACTGCCTTATTTCATCTTTATACGCAGTTAATGGGGTTGGCTTGTAAAGCACAGCTGGGTCGATAAGTTCATCGAGCAAAATGGGGTATAATGAAATATGCTCGCCAATCCATTTACTGTGGCAACAAAGTAAAACCAATTGTTTTAGCGTTCCTGGATTTTCATACAGCAACTCTAGATAAGCGGTGCGCGAAATAATTTTATTTAATATTTGGCATACCGTTGCAAAGGCGCTAGCACTGGCATTAAAGTCGTTTAACTGTTTAAGTAATGCTGGCATTAATTTATCAAGAATATCGCGCCCACGATTGCCGACTTTAGCTTTAGAAACTCGTTGTTTAAAGTCGTGTAATGGTGTTTGCCATTCATCTCTGAGCTCATTTAAAAAGCTAACATCGCCGTGATCCCAAGCACTAATAAACGCCCCTTCACAGGTATCAAGTGGTTCAGTTTCTTCGCCTATAACCTGTGTAAATTCATTATGTATTTGGCTCATCACATGTTCTATTTTCACAAGCGTTGCAGCAAAATCGGCCTGAGCGAGCAACACATTGAGTCGCTGTTGATTTAGCTCATCATCGGGCAGTGTTTGTGTTTGTTGATCATCAAATATTTGTAGGTATTGCTCTACTTTGCGTAAGTATAAGTAATTGCTTTTTAAATCTTTAGCTTCAAGCTCATCAATAACTTGGCTTAGTGTTAACTCTTTTAAGGCCATTAATAAAGATTGCGTTTGTAAGTTTGCCTCTCTGCCACCTCGCACCATTTGCAAAGCCTGAACAATAAACTCCACTTCGCGAATGCCACCACCACCTAACTTAATATTATTGGTTAAGCGCTTACGACGCACCTCTTGGGCAATCATAAGCTTCATTTTTCTTAGCGACTCAATAACCGAAAAATCAATATAACGGCGATACACAAAAGGCTTTAATAACGTATTAAACTCCTGCCAATAAATGTTAGGCGTGCCAATTAAGCGCCCTTTTAACATAGCGTAGCGCTCCCAATCACGCCCTTGCTCTTGGTAGTAATCTTCAATGGCATTAAAGCTCATTACCAACGGACCACTTTCCCCAAATGGTCGCAAACGCATATCTACACGAAAAACTTGGCCATCAACCGTACATTGATTAAGTGCTGTAATTAGCTTTTGGGCAACTTTAGTATAAAAGACAGGTGCTTCAAGCGAGCGACGCCCACCTTGGGTTTTAACATTGCGAGGATATGCAAAAATAAGATCGATATCAGATGAGTAATTGAGTTCTTGTCCACCTAGTTTACCCATTCCTAATACCATTAACGGTAACGGGTTGTTGTGCTCATCTAACGGCTCACCATTGGTTTTAGCGACATTTTTATAAGCCCATTGATTAGCACTGTCGATCAGTTTATCAGCAAGTTCACTAATATATTCAATACTATTTTCAATTGGGTTTTTGCAGCATAAATCTAAAAAAGCCACCTTTAACCAGTATTTTTCTCGGTATTGGCGCAGTAACTTATGGCACTCACTCTCTTCTATTTTAGTTATATCTAGCTGTGCAAAAGGGTCTAAAATTTCTCTATTTTTAATTTCGTGCTCACACAGTAACCAAGACAGTAGCGCAGGTTGAGAGCTTAAGCTGCGCCAAGCAAAATCACTTAACGCCAATAGCCGTATTATCTGCTGCTGGTTTTGTTGCTCTGGGAACAGCGCGGCAAAGCGTGTTTCACCGAGTTTTTGTAATTCAATAGGAAGCTGCGTGTCGTTACTCATCAATACCCTCTTTTATCTCACCAATAACCATACTAGAATGGTTAAAAACCTATCAAGGTAAATCTATTTAGGAACACCATGTCATATTTGTCATTATCTAACACTAGTTTAGTTGCGATTGCTATTAGTTTTGTGGTTATTTGTGTCATCATCATCAGTTTAAGAATTGTTACTCAAATAAAAGCAAAACAAGCACTTAAAGAAGAGTTGGCGCAGCATGATAACTTTGCAATGGGGATTAGTTTTGCCTCTGAAATATCTGTTGTTATAGCCACCATGGCGTTTTTATTTGATGAAATTAGTATTAGCACCGCACAATCAAATCCATTAAAAGTGATTTTGTTAATTGTGCTGCTCTTTTCATTTATAAAAATGGGGCATTTAATCCATCGTAAATGGATATTACGCCGCTTTAATGAGGAAGCCGCAATACTAAAGCAAAACGTCTGTGCTGCGCTGGTTGACTCGGGGATGCTTATTGCCAATTGTATTTTAGCGCTGGGTTTATATACATGGACACATACTCAGGGGTTTAGTAATTTATTAATTGCCTCAGTAAGCTTTTTTGTGTTGCAAGGAATGTTTGCTTTGGACAGTAAAATACGTGAATACCGCTTTGCTGAAGCAAATCAGGGCGCCTCATTGCAAAGTAATTTTGGCTTAGAAAATACCTCTATTGGTATTCGCTATGCGGGTAAGTCAATTGGATTAGCACTTGCGGCGTATGCTGGTTTATCTAGTGCGGCATTTCAAAATGGTAAAATGGTAGAAAACTTATTTACCTTGGTAATGCATTGCGGTGTGATGTGGCTGTTACTATACTGCCTAACGTATATTATAAAAATTATTTCAATGCCTAATATCGACACCGCACTTGAGGTTGATCATCAAGATAATATTGGTATTGCGTGTATTGAATTTGCTGTATTTTGTGCTATTGGTTACTTACTTATAAGTATGTTTTCAATTTAGTACCAAACTGGTTAAATTAAGCCGTTACTAAACGTCCCTATTTAATAGTCTGGTAAATTAACAGGGACTTTAGGCATATGGAAATAAAAACAGCGAGTTATCTCTTAATTGATATAGGCAACGAATTTAGCCATTCATTAAACACTATATAAATACAAATGTTCCAGCTAAAAAAGACATCGTTATCACTGGGGCTAATACCCAAAAACTGGTTAAAATGATGTTTGATGAACTCGTTAAAGGTTATTGCTATTGCGATATTGAAAACGAAATAAGCATTTCTGAGCTGGCCAGCTATCTACACGAACACCACAATATTCTGAGGGTACTGTTTAACCAAACAGACTACTTGCTCGCCGATGATACACAGCGCTTTATTTATAACTCACGGCATGAAAAACGCTATATGGTTATTCAAACAGATCAAGGCTATGAAATTAAGCCCATAAAAGATGAATGCCATTCAAACCATTTATCGTGTGATACAGACACAGCTCAAACTGCACAAGAGTTAACAGCGCTTTTAACTCCCGAATATGAAAAATAAATAATTGCACCCAAGCCTTTGCTTACTTACCATAGAGGGATATAACTTCTTATGTAAAAAAGTGATTTGCCATGCGAGTGCCCCATATTTATCAATCATCACCGATTGCTCTCAACACCCCTTTAAATCTTGACGATGACGCTGCAGGCCATGTAGGTCGTGTGCTACGTATGAAAGTGGGCGAACAGGTTTCTATGTTTAATGGTGAAGGGGGTGAATTTCTCAGTGAAATTATTGAAGTGAGTAAAAAAACCGTGGTTGTTATGCCCCTCGAATTTAATCCTCATGACGTTGAATCGCCATTAAAGATTCATTTAGGCCAGTGTGTATCTCGTGGTGATAAAATGGATTTTACCATTCAAAAGTCGGTTGAATTAGGGATCACTGAAATAACACCTATTTTTAGCCAGCGATGCGGCGTAAAACTCAGCGGCGACCGCCTAGAAAAAAAACACCAGCAATGGCAAAAAATAGCCATTGCTGCTGCAGAGCAGTCCGGGCGCAACTTTGTACCAACCATTAATCCTCCCGTAGATTTAAAACACTGGCTTGAACAGCAAACCGATGCAATTAAATTAACCTTACACCCGCGCGCCGAGCACAGCATTAAAACCATTACTGTTCCTGATGGTGGCGTGCGATTTTTAGTGGGCCCTGAAGGGGGATTTACCGATGATGAAATGGCGCAAACTAAACAACAAGAATTTGTAGATATTCGCTTAGGTCCGCGAGTACTTCGCACAGAAACAGCAGCGTTAACCGTTTTAAGTGCACTGCAATTACAATTTGGCGATTTAGCTAATTGAAATAACTAAAAGCACCCACATATCAAGATTACAGTTGTAAAAAACACATAAATTAAGGCACAGCGCATGGCAATTAAGTTAGGTATTATTTCAGATCCTATTAGTGGATTTAATATTAAAAAAGACACCGGTTTTGCAATGATGATGCAAGCACAAACCCGTGGCTACGAAATTTACTACATGGAAATGGATGATTTATCGCTGCGTCAAGGCAATGCCTACGCCACTGCAGCCAAAGCTCAAGTTTTTGATAACGCTCAAAAGTGGTACCAACTTGAAGAAAAAGAAACCATAGCGCTGGCTGATTTAGACGTTATTTTAATGCGTAAAGATCCGCCTTTTGATACTGAATATATTTACGCAACGTATATTTTAGAGCGTGCAGAGCAAGCAGGCACATTAGTGATTAATAAACCACAAAGCTTGCGCGACGCCAATGAAAAACTCTTTACAGCTTGGTTTAGTGAACACACGCCAGATACATTAGTAACGCGCAGCCAAAAACAAATCCGTGAGTTTTTAGCCCAGCATAAAGATATTATTTTAAAACCGCTTGATGGCATGGGTGGCGCCTCTATTTTTAGAGTAAAAGCCGATGATGCTAATATAGGCGTAATATGCGAAACCTTAACCGAGCATGGTAGCCGCTTTGCCATGGCGCAAAATTATATCCCAGAGATCACTCAAGGCGATAAGCGCGTATTGGTTGTTGATGGTGAAGTGATTCCTTATTGCTTAGCGCGTATTCCACAAAATGGCGAAACACGCGGTAATTTAGCCGCAGGCGGTCGTGGCGAAGCACGCCCAATTAGCGAATCAGATCTTAAGATTGCAAAGGCGGTCGCCCCTACTTTGAAAGAAAAAGGCTTAATATTTGTAGGTTTAGATATTATTGGTGATAAGTTAACTGAGATTAACGTAACAGCGCCAACCTGCGTAAAAGAAATTGAAGCCGCTTACGATATTTCAATTACCGGCATTTTATTTGACGCCATAGAGAAAAAGCTTAATAAATAAATTATCACTGAACCAGCTCTAAGATATAAAGCGATGACGCTTATTGTGTCATCGCTGAAAACTCGAATAAATTTTTAGTGTTAAAACATGGGACTATGCCATACTCAAGATTCAATAACTAAAAGGGTAAAACTTATGCAGTCATTAGAAAATCACTTTTTAATCGCAATGCCATCAATGCAAGACCCTTTTTTTAAACGTGCCGTCACTTATATTTGTGAACACAACGAAGAAGGCGCTATGGGATTGGTGATCAATCAGCCGATTGATGTCACCGTAGGTGAGTTACTCGACAAAATTGATATTGATAACGATAAATCTCAACATGCCGCGCAAGTGACTGTGTTTGCTGGCGGGCCGGTAAAAACAGACCGTGGCTTTGTGCTACATTCACCTAAACCTGGGTACTCGGCAAGCCAAAAGTTGAGCAGTGATATTATGATCACCACCTCAAAAGATGTGTTAGCCACGTTAACCACAGCCCAAGCACCCGAACAATTTATTATTACTTTAGGCTACTCCGGTTGGGAACAAGGTCAATTAGAGCAAGAGCTACTAGATAATAGCTGGCTGATCATTAAAGCCGATCCTAAGATAATTTTTGATACTCCAGTAGAAAAACGCTGGGAAATGGCAGTCTCTATGCTTGGTTTTGATATTGGCCAATTAAGCCCCGAAGCTGGACATGCTTAGGGTCTGTTGACCTTTGCGGATTAAAATTTGTTCAAACTAGGGGCGGTTTAATCGCGGCGCGAAGTTTGTAACCTAGTGGGCTAAGTAAAAACCGAGCAACAAAGAGTAAATCGCCCCTAGGCAGAACCCTTCGGGCAGCGCCTGTTTGGCATTGATGCTGCGTTATCGCCTATTTATGGGGAATAACCACACCACAAAGGCTCTGCCTTGCCCAAATACCAAACAGACTGCTGCAAATTCAACCTTGAAAGGTTAACAGACCCTAATAACATAAAAGATAAACATGACTAAAAAAACAGTAAAGCCGCAAGGTGAGCGTACAGTTATGGGATTTGACTTTGGTACCAAGAGTATTGGTATAGCTATTGGTCAAGAGCTCACAGGCAGCGCTACCAGCTTAAAAGCGGTGAAAGCCCAAGATGGCATCCCTAATTGGGATGACATTGCTGTACAAGTAAAAGAATGGCAACCCGATTTAATGGTTGTCGGGTTACCGCTAAACATGGATGGCACCTCGCAAGAGGTTACCTTTAAAGCTAAAAAGTTTGCTAATCGTTTGCACAACCATTACGGCATTGCAGTTCATACTCAAGATGAGCGCTTAACGACTGCAGATGCAAAAGCACGATTGTTTGAACGTGGTGGCTATAAAAATTTAGGTAAAGGTAACGTAGATAATATGTCTGCGGTGATCATTCTAGAGAGTTTTTTTGAAGCCAGTTATGGTGAATAAAGCACTTAACCCACATAAAAAAAGCGCCTAAGGCGCTTTTTTTGTATCTAGGTCATATGCCTTTGTCATCAAGGCCATCAATGGTCACACCTTGCAAAAAGCCTGCGCCTTGCTGCTCGTTATTACGTAGTTTAATCATCAAGCGTAAGTCATTTGGCGAATCCGCATGATGCAGCGCATCGGCATAATTAATACGTTGCTGCCTGTAAAGCTCAAACAGCGCTTGGTCAAAGGTTTGCATGCCCATCTCTGTTGATTTAGCCATGGTTTCTTTAATGCCACCAATATTACCGTTTTTAATTAGCTCACTGACCATTGGCGTATTAAGTAATACCTCAATGGCAGCAACACGCCCTTCCCCATCAGAGGTCGGAATAAGTTGCTGAGCAATGATAGCGCGTAAATTTAATGCTAAGTCATATTTAAGCTTATCGTGCTTTTCTTTTGGTACCAAATGCATAATGCGGTCAATCGCTTGGTTAGCATTGTTAGCATGCAGGGTGGCAACACATAAATGACCCGTTTCTGCAAAGCTCAACGCATATTCCATGGTTTCTTGCGAACGAATTTCACCAATTAAAATAACATCAGGCGCTTGGCGCAAAGAGCTTTTAAGTGCTGATTCAAAGCTTTCAGTATCTAAACCCACTTCACGTTGGGTAATAATACTTTTTTGATGCTCATGCACAAATTCAATCGGATCTTCTATGGTTAAAATATGTCCACGTTGATTGCGATTTCTATACCCAATAAGTGCCGCCAAAGACGTTGATTTACCGGTTCCCGTACCACCCACAAATAACACGAGTCCGCGCTTTGACATAATCACATCGGTCAATGCAGAAGGTAATCCAAGCTCTTTAACGTCGGGAATTTTAGTGACGATTCGGCGAATAACCATGCCCGCTCTGTCGCGTTGCCAAAAAGCCGAAATACGAAAGCGCCCTTCGCTAGTTGCAACCGCAAAGTTACATTCTTTAGTGTTATGAAACTCTGCTTTTTGTTTTTCACTCATCGCTGATTCGACTAATTCCAGCGCTTGCTCATCTGTTAATTTATCGTCATTAAGAGGAGTTAACTCGCCGTTAATTTTAGCGCTAATAGGAAGTTGGCTCGATACAAATAAATCAGAGCCTTTTTTGTCGATCATTATTTGTAAAAAGTGATTTAAAGATAAAGTCATAATAATTCCTTAAGCGCTAAACTGTGTCTTATCTTGCGCTTTTGTATATGCCGCTGAATGAGTGATAATGCCACGGTTAACTAGGCTTGTTAAACATTGATCCATGGTTTGCATGCCTTGCGACGCACCGGTTTGAATTGATGAGTACATTTGTGCAATTTTATCTTCACGGATTAAGTTACGAATAGCAGGCGTTGCCAACATAATTTCATGTGCAGCCACTCGCCCTCCCCCTACTTTTTTTATCAGTGTTTGCGAAATAACTGCACGTAATGACTCAGAGAGCATAGAGCGGATCATATCTTTTTCTTCGCCAGGGAATACATCAATAATACGGTCAATGGTTTTAGGTGCAGAGGTCGTATGCAAAGTACCAAACACCAAGTGACCCGTTTCCGCAGCGGTCATAGCAAGGCGAATAGTTTCTAAGTCTCGTAGCTCACCAACCAAAATAACATCAGGGTCTTCACGAAGTGCGCTGCGTAGTGCATTAGAAAAGCTATGTGTATCACGATGAACTTCCCGCTGATTAATTAAGCTGAGTTTATTATCATGAACAAATTCGATAGGATCTTCAATAGTCAGCACATGATGATGCTTAGTTTGGTTAATGTAATCGACCATCGCCGCAAGCGTGGTCGACTTACCTGAACCTGTAGGGCCTGTGACTAACACTAGGCCTCGTGGGTTATCTGAAATTTGTTTAAATATTTCAGGTGCGCCTAAATCTTCAAGAGTGAGTACGTCACTCGGGATAGTACGAAACACAGCAGCAGGGCCACGATTAGAGTTAAAGGCATTTACACGAAAACGTGCTAAATTAGGGACTTCAAAAGAAAAATCCACTTCGAGATTTTGCTCATAGTCCTTACGCTGGTTATCGTTCATAATGTCATAAACCAGACTGCTGACTTCTTTATCTCCAAGTGCTGGTATATTAATACGTCGCACATCGCCATCAACACGTATCATAGGTGATACCCCTGATGATAAGTGCAAATCTGATGCTTTATGTTGCACACTAAATGCCAATAATTCGGTGATATCCATTTATGACTCCACAACTAACTGATAAATATATGGTTACAATAGCAGAACGACTCACATCCGCCTACGCTAGAATTGCAGAGGCAGCGCACAAAGCACAACGTAATAGTAACGATATTACGTTACTTGCAGTATCTAAAACCAAACCCGCTACTGATATTATGGCAGCTTATGATCAAGGGCAACGTCAATTTGGTGAATCTTATGTTCAAGAGGCTGTAGATAAAATAGCGCAACTAAACACATTTAGCGATATTGTTTGGCATTTCATTGGCCCTATTCAGTCAAATAAAAGTGCTTTAGTCGCTGCCAATTTTGCTTGGGTGCAAAGTGTAGACAGACTTAAAATAGCCAAGCGCTTAAACAGTCAACGCCCTGAGACAATGCCGCCACTGAATGTACTTATTCAAGTCAATATTAGCGAAGAAGAAGCAAAGTCTGGTTGTCACCCCAATGAAATCACTGAGCTGGCGCAATATATAGACCAATGTGCCCATTTACAGTTGCGCGGACTGATGGCTATTCCCGCTAAAAGTGACGATGCAAACACGCAAATTCAATATTTTGAGCAATTACAAACTTGCTTTGATAAACTACAGACCCAATATCCTCATATAGATACGTTGTCGATGGGGATGAGTAACGATGTAGAAGCTGCCATAGCGGCAGGTTCAACCATGGTGAGGATCGGCACAGATATTTTTGGAACACGAACTTAAAAGGTGATAACAGACATATGTCAGATAAAAAAATCGCATTTATAGGCACAGGTAATATGAGCTACGCCATCATTGGTGGCATGGTAAAAAACGGCTTTAACGCAAATAATATTATTGCGACTAACCGCAACCAAGAAAAACTAGCTAAGGTAGCTGCCGATTTCAAAGTGCAAACCACCAGTGACAATAACGAAGCTATGCGCGATGCCGATGTCATTGTTTTGTCTGTTAAACCACAAATGATGGGCGATTTATGTCAATCATTTCAAGATTCAGGTGTCGACTTTAGCGATAAATTATTTATCTCAGTCGCGGCAGGGTTAACCGTTAAGCGCTTACGTGAAATGCTTGGTCAAGATGTAAAAATGGTACGTTGTATGCCAAATACGCCATCATTACTTGGCCGTGGTGTATCTGGCTTATATGGTGCAGGCGAAACCCAAAGCGAGCATGAGTTTGTACAGCAAGTATTTGAATGTACCGGTATTGTTGTATGGGTAGAGCAAGAATCACAAATTAACGATGTGATAGCTGTTACCGGCTCTTCACCGGCTTACTTTTTCTTATTTATGGAAGCCATTGAAGAAAAAGCCAAAGCGCTTGGGTTTAGTGATGAAGACGCACGCCGCTTAGTGCAGCAAACCGCCCTTGGCGCAGCTGAAATGGCACTTAGCCAAACTGATATTAGCATTTCACAATTACGTTCAAATGTGACATCAAAAGGCGGTACCACGCATGCAGCTGTTGAGCATTTAAAAGCACAAGGTTTAACTAAAACCGTAGGCGATGCAATGGATGCGTGTATTGCGCGTGCAGTGCAAATGGAACAAGAACTTTAAAACCATTTTTTATTGAAGGTTATACTATGAATGCCATGCAATTTTTAATTAGCACCTTGTTTGATCTATTTTTAATGGTGGTACTACTGCGTTTTTGGCTACAGTGGGCAAAAGCCGACTTTTACAATCCGATGAGCCAATTTGTGGTGAAAGCCACTTCGTTTGCAGTTAACCCGCTGCGAAAAATCGTTCCGGGGCTAGGCGGGCTTGATTTAGCCTCTTTGTTGCTGGCATTTATAGTGGCTGCGGCAAAAATAAGTACCCTAATGTGGCTTATTTATAGCTCTTGGGCTATTCAACCTGTGCTTATACAGGCGCTAATAACTGTTTTAAAAGAAGGTTTAAATTTAGTCTTTTGGGTGTTAATTATCCGCGCTATTTTAAGCTGGGTAAGCCAAGGCTATAACCCAATTGAAGCGGTATTCCATCAGCTTACTGAGCCAATGTTAAAGCCTATCCGTAAAGTTTTACCGCCACTAGGAGGCTTAGATTTATCGGTACTGGTACTAATCATCGGCATTCAGTTTTTACAAATGCTGCTAATGGACCTTTTAGCTTAAGCATAACGTAATATAAAAGAGGCCTAGTGCCTCTTTTTACATACTCAGGAGTTAACTATGCAACGTTTAATGAAGTTTTGTTTTATTGCTTGTCTCGCTTTAGCATTTAATGCGCACAGCGCACAAGAACAAGGCGCTCAATATAAAGAACTAGGCCCTTGGCAAGTTCATTATATAGCCTTTCCATCAACGTTTATTCAGCCACAAATAGCCAAAACGTACGGCCTAGAACGCAGTGGCTATAAAGGCATTGTTAATATTTCTATCTTAAAAAATGATGCTAATAAAACAGCGCAAAAAGCGACATTACAAGGCACCGCTAAAAACTTATTAGGTAACAAGCAAACCCTTAACTTTAAAGAAGTGGTTGAAGGCGATTCTGTTTATTACCTAGCACAAGTAGATTACACCAACGAAGAGATTTTACGTTTTGAAATTGAAATCCAACAAGGTAACCAGTTCCAAACATTAAAATTTCAGCAAAAATTTTACGTAGATTAAATATGACCAACACCTTAGTACTTGCAACCGGCAATCCCGGCAAAGTAAATGAGCTGGCTAACATGCTCAGCTCGCTTAACATTAATGTAGTACCACAAAGCGACTTTAATGTCAGTGACGTGGCCGAAACAGGCACCACGTTTGTAGAAAACGCGATAATTAAAGCGCGTCATGCAGCTAAAATAACTGGATTACCGGCTATTGCTGATGATTCGGGATTAGAAGTTGATAGCTTAAATGGCGCACCCGGTGTTTACTCAGCTCGCTTTGCCGGAGCGGGTGCCAGTGATCAAGATAATATCGATAAATTACTGGCTGATTTAGGCGATAACCCTAACCGACGCGCTCGTTTTTGGTGTGTGTTAGTACTGATGCGTCACGCCGACGACCCCACCCCACTTATTTGCAGTGCTAGCTGGGAGGGCGAAATTACCCTTAGCCAACACGGTGAAGGTGGCTTTGGCTACGATCCTATCTTTTTTGTGCCATCAGAAAACTGTACCAGTGCAGAGCTGACAAAAGCGCAAAAAAATGCCCTAAGTCATCGTGGGCAAGCACTTAAAATGTTACTGCAAGAGCTACAACACAAAGGCGGCCTGTGAACCTTCCTCCACTGAGTTTATATGTGCATGTGCCATGGTGCGTGCAAAAATGCCCTTATTGCGATTTTAATAGCCACGGGCAAAAAGGTGACATCCCTGAAACTGAGTATGTACAGCATTTAATCGACGATTTAAAAGCTGATTTACACTTAGTACAAGGGCGTAAGATTCACAGTATTTTTATTGGCGGCGGTACACCAAGTCTATTAACCGGCGCGGCATACACCCGTTTACTCAAGGAAGTAGATAGCCTAATTGGCTTAAGCGATAACTGTGAAATTACCCTTGAAGCAAATCCCGGCACAGTCGAAACTGGCCGTTTCAAAGATTATGTAAAAGCAGGCATTAACCGTATCTCTATCGGTGTGCAAAGCATGCAGAACGATAAGTTAAAAGCTCTAGGTCGAATTCATGGTGCCGATGAAGCCAGTTATGCAGCACAACAAGCCAATGAAGCGGGGTTAAATAGCTTTAATCTTGATTTAATGCATGGCTTACCAGGGCAGTCTCTTGATGATGCACTGAGTGATTTAAAACAAATTATTGCGCTCAATCCACCGCATATTTCTTGGTATCAGCTCACGATTGAGCCCAATACGCAATTTGCTTCAAAACCGCCGACTTTGCCACAAGATGAAACCTTATGGGATATTCAAGAGCAAGGCCAAGCATTATTAGCACAAGCTGGCTATCAGCAATATGAAATATCAGGGTATGCAAAACCTGGCTATCAATGCCAACATAACTTGAATTATTGGCGGTTTGGCGATTATCTTGGCATTGGCTGCGGCGCTCATGGTAAGGTCACTGATGCGAAAACGGGGGTGATAACACGCACTGAAAAGGTAAAACACCCTCGGGGCTACATGGATATTATTAAACCCTACCTGTACAAAAGCTGGCAAGTAGAGCAAGACGACTTAGCGTTTGAATTTTTTATGAATCGCTTTCGTTTAATAGAGCCATGCCCTATAAATGATTTTAATGCGCTGACGCAGCAACCACTGC
This sequence comes from Pseudoalteromonas sp. 2CM36K, assembly GCF_023161865.1. Lineage (NCBI taxonomy): Bacteria > Pseudomonadati > Pseudomonadota > Gammaproteobacteria > Alteromonadales > Pseudoalteromonadaceae > Pseudoalteromonas > Pseudoalteromonas sp. 2CM36K. The sequence goes on along the minus strand of NZ_JALNTK010000005.1, from coordinate 71,158 downwards.
AAAGCCAACAGCATGCACTAGATAAAGCCATTAATGCCGGTTTACTAACAAAAACAGACAGCCACTGGCACGTTACACTCCAAGGCCAACGTTTTTTAAATGATCTACTTGCGTTATTTGTTTAGTGACAATAATAGGTTTCTAACAACAAAAGGGAAACGAATGCGTAAACTTACTTTAATTGCTGCCACCATCAGCGTGGCACTGCTTGCCGGTTGCCAACAAGCAACACAACAATCAACGTCTGCACCGGCGGTTCAAGCTCAACCTGTACAAAGTGAAATTGATAAAGCGAATGCTTTTTTTGAAGACACTTTTAATCGTGATGTAATGAGTAGCCCAGTTTATCAAACCTATATGGGCATCAAAAAAGATTACGATAAATGGGATGACAACAGCGAAGAAAAAGCGCTAAAAGACTTGGCACAAACTAAAGCCGATTTAGTCACGCTCAACAACATTGACCGTGCGCAATTAGATACAGCTACTCAAGTAAGTTATGATTTAAAAAAACAAGATTTAGAAGCCAGCATTGCTGATTTCAAATGGCGTTACCATAACTACCCAGTAAACCAAATGTTTGGTACACATTCTATGGTGCCGGCTTTTTTAATTAACCAGCATCAAATTAGCAACGTAAAAGAAGCCAACGATTACATTGCCCGTTTAAACGGGGTTCCGGGTGTATTCGATCAACTGATTACCGACTTAGAAATTCGCGCCGATAAAAACATCATCGCCCCTAAATTTGTATTTCCACACGTGATTGATTCAAGCAAAAACATCATTAAAGGTGCGCCGTTTGAACAAGGTGAAGATTCAACTCTTTTGGCTGACTTTAAACGTAAAGTAAATGCATTAGAAATCGACCAAGCTGAAAAAGATGCACTTATTAGTAAAGCGACTGATGCATTAAAATCGGCAGTTAAACCTGCTTACTCTAAGTTAATCAACTACATTGCACAGTTAGAAAAACGTGCTGATGACCGTGACGGTGCTTGGAAATTCCCTGATGGCGAAGCGTTTTACAATAACGCACTGAAACGCACCACCACCACAGACCTTACAGCAAAAGAAATTCATGCCATTGGCCTTGCCGAGGTGTCACGTATTCATGATGAAATGCGTGCCATTAAAGATAAAGTCGGCTTTGAGGGCGACTTAAACGCCTTTATGCAGTTTATGAAAACAGACAAGCAATTTTATTTAGCTAACACTGAAGCCGGTAAAGCGCAGTACCTAAGCGAAGCTAAAGGCTTAATTGATAACATGAAAACACGCTTAGATGAGCTGTTTATTGTAAAACCAAAAGCCGACATGATTGTAAAACGTGTTGAAGCATTCCGTGAAAAAGCGGCAGGTAAAGCGTTTTATCAGCAACCTGCGCCAGATGGTTCTCGCCCAGGTATTTACTACGCCAACCTATACGACATGGAAGCAATGCCTACTTACCAAATGGAAGCCTTGGCTTATCATGAGGGGATTCCGGGTCACCATATGCAAATTGCCATTTCACAAGAACTTGAAGGGGTACCTAAGTTCCGTAAATTTGGTGGTTACACAGCCTACATTGAAGGCTGGGGGTTATACTCAGAATTACTACCAAAAGAAATGGGCCTTTACGAAGACCCATATTCAGACTTTGGTCGCTTAGCCATGGAATTATGGCGTGCATGTCGTTTAGTGGTTGATACCGGTATTCACGCAATGAAGTGGACTCGTCAAGAAGGTATTGATTACTACGTTAACAACACTCCTAACGCGACTTCTGACGGTGTGAAAATGGTTGAGCGTCACATTGTAATGCCATCTCAAGCAACGGCTTACAAAGTAGGTATGCTGAAAATTTTAGAACTACGTGAAGATGCTAAAATGCAACTTGGCGATAAGTTTGATATCCGCCAGTTCCACGATGTAGTGCTTAAAAATGGCCCTGTACCATTAAACGTACTAGAAAACTTCGTTAATGAGTGGATTGCCAGCAAACAAGCTTAATTTTTAAGTATTTACTTAAAGGTATAAAAGGTCGCAATTGCGGCCTTTTGTTTTATAAAGCAAAAAATTAAGCTAGGATAAAGTTGGAACTCAAGGAGAACAGAATGGATCTAAGCATACAGCTACTCAATGCGCGTATTAAACAACAGCAGTTTGATGAACTAGATAACGATTTTAAAAAGCTCACTGAGGCACAGCAAGTAATACAGCTTAATTACCTGTTTGAAAGTGCGCTACGCATGAGTATTAAATACGATTTTATGCAAAACATCGCCATGCGTATTTTAACCACCAATACGCCACCAGCGCCGTTTATTGAAAAACTAACCAGTTTAGATGCGCTGAGCTTTTTTACGCCTGCACTTAAATTAAATAAGGGGTTTATTAGTACAGACGACACTGGCAATAACGCCCTGCATAATGTATTTAAACAAGCAATGCCCACACAACTGCCTTTTAATTATGTTCGCTCGTTGATGTTATTTGAATCTAATGAAGAGTTACTACATGCGTTAGCACATACAAATAAGCAAGGGCTCACTCCGGTTGCCAGTTACATTGCCTATGCACATAAGCCAAACTTCCCGATAAAACATGAATTTTCGGCCTTGCTCGCATTAATGGAAATAGAGCAAAAACAAAACCCTGCAGCAAAATTACAAATACTTGAGGCATTAAAAAATAACCCCCCAAGCGAGATAACCTTGCTACTAAGCGCCGCTTATTTACAGCGCTCTACTGAACAAGTGGCGCTCTAATCTGATAAGTAATATTCTACGCTGGTAACAACACGTACGTTTTTAATTTGCGGCGTGTTTGAATCCCGATCGCTAATGCTAAACTGCCCTTGGCGAGCTGTTTTAATTTTACCTAAGCGTGAATTTGAATCTTTAGCAAACTTATCTGCCACTTCACGAGCTTTTTCTGTGGCTTCTTGCACCATGGCTGGTTTTATATCGTTAAGCCCAGTAAAAATATACTCAATACGGGTTTGATAGTTGTCTTGCACAATAGCTATATTTTGTTTAGCTAACTGACTCACTTTGCTCAGTGCGTTTTTAACTTTATCAGGAGCATTTGAATACACAATAATATTTGAGCTAATAACATACCTAAACTTTTGATTATCATTCGCGTATTCACGGGCTTGCTTATCTATAATAGATTGAGTACCTGTCGATATTTCTTGATCATCAAAGCCGTGTAACTTTAAAAAAGCAATCACCGCATCATTTTTTTGCTCAACTCGCTCAACAAGCTTTTCAAGATTGTTGTCGGCATCGTTAAACTGTAAAGGCCAAATAACGGTATCTGCCACAACTTCTCGTTCAGCTAACCCTTTTACCTGCACCGTGCGCTCCATCCCTTTAATATCAAGCGCAGCCCCTTTTACAATAAAACCCAATGCAATTAGGCCAATGCTTAAACACGCCGCTGCCATAACAACGCTTAAATTCGATATTTTATTCACCTTAATCTCCTTGATTAGGGTCTGTTGACCTTTGCGGATTAAAACTTGTTCAAACTAGGGGCGATTTAATCGCGGCGCGAGGTTTGTAACCTAGTGGGCTAAGTAAAAACCGAGCAACAAAGAGTAAATCGCCCCTAGGCAGAACCCTTCGGGCAGCGCCTGTTTGGCATTGATGCTGCGTTATCGCCTATTTATGGGGAATAACCACACCACATAGGCTCTGCCTTGCCTAAATACCAAACAGACTGCTGCAAGTTTAACCTTGAAAGGTCAACAGACCCTAATATCAATAATAAGCACGTTCACGCTCGAAAAAACATAATAAACAGGTTACATTGAAAGGGTATAGATAGCAAAACTTAATCAGCCAAGGAAACGCAATGAGTCTAAAACGTATTAGCCAGTTTTTTAATCCAAGCTCAGTCGCTGTTATTGGGGCATCAAACACCCCTACTCGGGCTGGTAATGTGGTAATGCGTAATTTATTACAAGGCGGGTTTAAAGGGCCCATCATGCCCGTTACCCCCAATCATACTGCAGTGCATGGCGTATTAGCTTACCCAAGTATTGAGGCTCTCCCCAAAGTACCTGATTTAGCCGTTATTTGTACCAATAAAAACACCTTAATGAAAATTATTGAGCAGCTAGGTACGCTGGGGTGTCATAGCGCTATTATTATTGCTGATGGCCTAACAAGCGCACAAAAACAAGAACTTAAAGATAATGCTGTGAAGCATAAGGTAACGCTGCTTGGCTCAAATTGCTTAGGGTTACTTATTCCGCATATAGGTTTAAACGCGAGTTTTTCGCACACTGTTGCCACGCCAGGTAAACTGGCTTTTGTGTCACAATCAGCGGCTGTTTGTTCAACGATTCTTGATTGGGCTAAAAATAAAGAAATTGGCTTTTCATACTTTATATCTATGGGAGATTGTTTAGATATTGAGTTTGACGAAATACTCGACTTTTTAGGCCGCGATGCTAAAACCAAAGCTATCCTACTTTACATAGATAACATTAATGATATTCGCAGCTTTATTTCTGCCGCGCGTGCGGCGGCATTTTCTAAGCCCGTTATTGCTATTAAAACGGGCAGAACCAGTGCAGGCGCTCTTGCTGCTGAAATACACACCGGCGGAAAACAAAGCTCAGATGCAGTATATGATGCCATGTTTCAACGCGCAGGGATGTTAAGAGTAAATGATTTGCGCGAGCTTTTTGCCGCCACTCAAACCTTAGCAATGCACCCCAAATTATTGCAAGTAGAGCAGCTAACTATATTAACTAATGGCGGCGGCCCTGGAGTGATGGCCGTTGATGAACTTATTCAAAGCTCAGGTAAACTTGCTCAGCTTAGTGATAAAACGCGCGAAGCACTCAATAAAGTGATCCCACATTCAGACACAACATCCAACCCTGTCGATATATTTGGCGATTCTGCGCCAGTGCGTTACAAACACGCATTAGAAATACTGCTTAATGCTAAAGAAGTTAAAAACTTACTGATCATTCATACTCCATCGGCATTGGCCCCGAGTGAAAATTACGCTCAGGTTATTGTTGAGGCACTAAACAAATTACCAAAAATGGCACGCCCGTATGTGATCACTAATTTCATGGGAGAAGATGCCGCCTTCGCAGCCAGACGCATCTGCGCAAATAACGCCATCCCGACCTATCGTACCCCAGAAGGCGCAGTAGGTGCCTTTATGCACTTAGTGAGCTATCGTCGTAACCAAAAACATTTAACCCAAACGCCAGAATCAAACACCGATGATGCGACTATTAATAAAGCAGCAGCGAAAGCAGCTATTAAAGAGTTTTTAAATGATGAGCAACATTACTTATCAACCCATCAAGCGAGTCAAATTTTAAGTAGCTACGGTATAGACTGTATCCAAACTGAAGTAGCCTACACCCCTACTGAGGCAAAAGAGCAAGCAATAGAGCTAGGTTTTCCGGTCGCATTAAAGTTGATGAGCCCCAGCATTCCCTCTAAGTCTGAAGTCGGTGGCGTAGTACTCAACCTCAATGATGCGCAAGAGGTAGAACAAACGGCATTTGCCATGCTGTTAAGAATAAAAAACACCTACCCTGATGCTATTATTGATGGCTTTTCGTTACAAAAAATGGCGCCTAGAGCAGGTGCCAATGAGCTGCGCATAGCCATTAAAACAGAGCCTAATTTTGGGCCAGTTATTTTATTAGGTGAAGCTGGCACAGGGCTTGAGTACGCTCAAGCGGCGGTGGCCTTGCCACCACTGAATATGAACCTAGCTAAATATTTAATTGCCGCCGCCCATGATAAGGGAGTCCTTAAAGATCGCATTCTGCCAGAAAAAGTAGATAAATATCGTTTATGTGCGCTACTGACCCGAATTTCTCAACTCGTTGTTGATCAACCTGATATCACCTCATTAGAGCTTAATCCTATTTTAGCCAGTAATGGGCAGTTTTTAGTCCTTGATGCCACCATGAACCTAAATCAGTATCAGGTTCAGGCGCACCGAAAACGTTTATCAATCCGCCCTTATCCTATTGAGTTGGTTGAAACGGTGACCCTAAAAAATAAGACCTTAGCAACGCTCAGACCAATCAAACCAGAAGATGAGCAAGCACATCAAGAGTTTGACCGCTCCTTAAGCAAAGAAGATAGGTACAAGCGCTTTTTTGGTGAATTGCCACAATTTAACCATGATCAACTCGCTAAAATGACGCAAATTGATTACGACCGCGAAATGGCATTTATTGTTACCCAAACACAAGACGAGCAACAACACACATTAGGGGTTTCGCGAGTGATTATGGATCCCGATAATTTACAAGCAGAGTTTGCCATTGTGGTACGTTCTGATTGCCAAGGGCTTGGGTTAGGGCGTATTTTAATGAACGCGGCTATTTCTCACTGCAGACGCCAAGGCGTGAAAACGGTTGAAGGTATCACACTGCCAGAAAATACCGGCATGATTGAGTTAGCTCGTAAACTCGGATTTAAAATAAGTCGTGATTTTGAAGAAGGCAGTATCAATATGCTGCTCACATTATAATAGGTACTATGCGTAAACTAAGACAAACCATAAACCAAGTATTTGAAGCGTCAGGTAAGTATCAGCGAGCGGGACACATTTTAGATATCATACTGATCAGTATCATTATGATTAATGTGGTGGCGATTGTACTTGAGTCGGTGCGCAGCATCGCAACCGAGTACTATAGCGAGTTTTTAATCTTGGAGCTGGTATCAGTGGCTATATTTAGTGCTGAATACCTAATACGTGCTTGGACCTGTGTCGATCGCGTAAAGTACGCCTCCATGAATTGCTCAAACACACAAAAACGGATTCGATATATTTTATCACCTCTGGCAATTATCGATTTAATTGCCATTTTGCCTAGTTTATTAATGTTTTTCTTTGCTATCGATTTGCGTTTTTTACGGGTACTGCGGTTGTTGCGGGTATTTAAGCTCACTCGTTATTCACGAGCAATGCAATTGTTATTGCAGGCGTTTATTGATGAGTCGAGTTCATTACTGGCGGCATTTTTTATTATGTCTGTGTTACTTATTTTAGCCTCTTGCGGTATTTATTTATTAGAGCACGACATTCAACCAGACAAGTTCGGCTCTATTCCTGCTGCCATGTGGTGGGCAATGGCAACCCTTACCACGGTTGGTTATGGTGATGTTGTGCCTATAACGCCTATTGGTAAACTATTTGGTGGCGTAATCACGTTGGTGAGTATGGGGATGGTTGCCATACCAACCGGTTTATTAGCGTCGAGTTTCTCAGAGCAAATACGCAAACGTCGCCAGCTCTTTGAAGATGCCACCCACGAGAAAATAACCGATGGTAAGCTCACTGATGAGCAGATGCATCACCTTGAGGAGTTACGCTACAAACTAGGGCTAAGTAAGCTAGAGGCCAATAAAGCAATAAAAGCGGAGCTAAATAAACGCAGCTCACACTTATTTTGCCGTCACTGTGGTAAACGTCCTTAATAAAATAATGTATTAAGCGGCGCTTTAAGCTTGTGAGAATACAGGATGCCAATCGTGCTCAATAAGCTCAAGCACCTGCTCTTTAGGCACCGCTTTACTAAACAAGTAACCTTGAAAGTAGCTACAACCTTGCGCTTTTAAAAAAGCCAACTGATGTGCGCTTTCAACCCCTTCAGCAATGCACTCTTTACTTAAACTGCTTGCTAAAGCTAGTGTAGATTGAATAATCGCTTCGTTATCCGAATCAATACCAATATCTTGCACAAAGCTACGATCTATTTTTAATACATCAATCGGAAAGCGCTTCAAATAAGTTAACGAGGCATACCCTGTTCCAAAATCATCCATGTACAACTTACAGCCTAGTTGCTTTAGTAAGTCCATATTTTTAAGCGCATGTTCTGAGTCTCGCATTAAAATAGACTCTGTTATTTCAAATACAATAGCCTCGGGCGGCAGTGCTGCATTGTTTAGTGCTTGGCGAATTTCAGGGACGAGTCCGATAAATTCAAAATCCAGTGCTGAGAGGTTAATTGATAGGTATAGATCAGGACACACTTTACGCCAACGAGCTAACTGCACCAAAGCACGCTTAAATGTTTGTAGCATTATTTTAGTGATTAAACCTATATTTTCAGCTACGTTTGCAAACTCTTGTGTACTCGCTAACTGATTATCAGGCCAGCGTAGTAACACCTCAAAGCCCACTGTTTTTTGCGTAGACGCATTAATAATGGGTTGATAATAATTACAAAATTCATGTTCATGATAAGCTTTGATCAACTGTGATTCTAAATGCATCGCCTTTTCAACACGTTGATTCATTTCTTGTTTGTAAAACTTATAACACCCTTCCAAGCCATCTTTAGCATAATAAAGCGCCACATTTGATGCTTTCAACAGTGCTTTATAATGCGCGGCATCATCAGGGAAAATAGCCACACCAATACTTAGGTGCACATTGACGCTTTGCTGATTCATAACAATGTCTTTACTCACGCAATCCATTAGTTTGGTGCATATAAGTAATACTTCTTCTATTTGCTGAATATCTTCAACTAGAATTACAAATTCATCACCGCCTAAACGCGCGACGCTATCACAAGGGCGTAATGCTGTTTTCAAGCGGTTTGCCACCAGCTTTATTATCTCATCGGCGTTTTCTGTGCCAAATGAATCATTAAAATACTTAAACCGTTTTATATTAACGTGTAACAAAGCCACTTTACACTGATGGCGGCGCGCCTGATCGATGGCATGTATAGCTCTGTCGTTAAACAAGGTTCTATTTGGCAGCCCTGTAAGTGAATCGTAATTAGCTAGTATGTGCAGTTCGCTCTCAGCTAACTTTTGTGCATGAATATCCGTTAAAATAATCACGAAACTACTCAGCCTTTGGCTTTCATCAGCTACGGCGCTTATTTTAACCAGTACATGGCGTTGCTCTTTGTTTGCCAGAACGACAGTGTCTTCACATGAAAAATGTTCGCCCACTTCAAGCTTTTGCATAATTCGTAAATAATCAAAATAGCTACTGCGGGACATTCCCAAATTAAGCGCACGGGTTGAACGAGGCTCTGCTGATAAGCCAAAAGCGCTTTGCAGCGATTTATTTGAGGCACGTATATTAAAGTTTTTATCTAAGATAAACACCCAATCTCGGGTTTGTTCAAACGCGGCGGTAAATAACCGTGCATGCTCTTCAAACACCCTTTCACGTGTCATATTGGTATACGTACCGGCTACTTTTTGCGGCGTTTTTTTGTCCCATTCAACCACCTTGCCAAAGTCTTTGTACCAGCGCCAATGACCTTTGGCGTGGCGTAATCGGTAGGTACAATTAAAATACCCTTTATCTGTTGATAAAAATTCTAACCACTCCAACCTAAAAATAGCACGCTCTTGAGGGTGAATTTTTTCTAGGTAGTCATCTAAACTCACCGAGTCATCTTCGTAGCCTAATTCGTTGACTAATCTAGGCTGATAAATATTTAACTGGCTCGCCTGCCAATCCCATACCCCGGACTCACTTCCCTCTAGTGCAAGCTTTAAACGCGCTTCACTGTCTTGGCTTTCTTTGTGTGCTGCCAATAAGATACGCTGTATTTTGTTGCGCCTCATTACCCATACAGTCACTATGGTGATCAATAAAATGGCATAAAGCGCTAAAAAGTATGGAGCACGCCATAGCGGATATTTCACTTTAATATTTAACGTTGCTGGCGCAGTATAGTCGCCGGTCAATGGATCTTTTGCCCAGACTTTTAACTGGTAACTGCCTGGGTTTAATTTAGGAAACACCACCCGATTATTTCGGGTATAACTTTTTTTACCTTTATCGAGCTGATATTCATAAATAATGCGCTCTTGGAAGCTGAATGACATCGCTGAAAATGCAATCTCAAGCCCGATATCATCATGGTTTAAAGTGATATTTTTTAATGGCTGCTGTAAATTTATAGACAAGTCCCGAGACATTAAGTTGATGCGCGTGATATTGACCTGATCTAATAAACCTTGGCTATTTTTATTGTCTTTAGGATCAAAGTAGGTAAAACCTTTGAGGCTACCGAAGGCAATTCGACCATCCGCTAACTTAGCCATAGCGCCATTATTAAACTCAGCAGAGAGCACCCCATCTGATGTTGTAAATTGCTGAAAATGAATTGTTTCAGGATTTAGTCGCCATATTCCTTTATGGCTACTCATCCAAATCATTCCCTCTTCATCAAGAACCATATCGTACAACAAGGTGCCTAGTTTATTTTTATCTAAATCAATTGTGTGCACTAACTCATAGGTCGTTGCATCTATACCAATCAGCCCAAAATTAGATAACGATAGCCAAAGTATGCCTTGCCCATCTACCACGTAGGAAAGAATACTAACGGCTACATTTTCATGGTGTTTAGGCACTTTATAAATGGTGTTTAAACTTAAATCATTGGGGTTAAATTGATATAAAACGCCACCACTAAAAAATAATGGCTTCTCGGGTTGGTGCGGTAATGGGGGTAAAAAGCCATGCGCTAAAAAAGGGTCAAATTGTGCTAATTCGCCTTTTAAGTGAACTAATTGTCGGCTATCAATATTATATTTAAACATACCATGATCTGGGTGTACAAAATACAAATCCCCGTTTGGTAGCAATGTCAGGCCATGCATCCAATCATTTAAAAAAACCTGATTGGTAGGACTGTTAGTTTTTGGTTGGGTAAGTTGCTGAGTTTGCGGGTCAAAAATGAATAATCCTCGGTTTGAGTGCAGCCAGAGTTTATCTTTGTAAGGCATAATTTTGAAAATAGTAAACTCTGTGGTCAGTAAATCGACTTTATAATCTTTTAAATACACCTTTGAGCGATTACTTTTTAAATCAACCGCAGTTAAACCATTGTGTGTGCCTAACCATAGCTTTTCTTGGAACTCCTTAATTGACCATACCGAATGATGTGATAAACCATCCCCAATCAGTGCATTTCCCTCTACATTATAAAACTTGTAATTGTCGCCCGATAAATAAAACGCACCATCGGTTTTAGTGGCTAGCCACATTCCGCCCGATTTATCTTTCACCATATCAATAATACTGTTATCGGCGAGGGTGTACTTACTCTGTTGGATACGTTTATTTTTTACCACTTTTTTAGTAGTTAAATTAAAACAAAGCAGGCCTTTATCTGTTGCTAAATCGAGCACTCCTTGCTGATTATCAATATCCCAAACATTCAAATCGGCCAGTAATTTTTGGCTTGTAAATGATTGTTCGCGGTTGTTAAACATTACCTCTAAATTACTAATATCAACAGCGTATAAGCCCTTAACCGCACCTACAAGCAACTGATTGTTATTACCTAGCGCAAATGATTTCACATTATTTTGATAAATATGTACATCCGTTTCACTCAAGTGCTCGAGTGGCCTTACCTGCTGTGTTGCGATGTTAAAAACATACGCACCGTCTGTGCTACCTATAAAAATATAACCGTTATAATGAAACAAAGTACGCACAAACGCATTTTCAAATTGCTCAGGAAGTGTAAATAAGGAGGTAATAGAGCCGTTGTCTATATCGAGTTTTGCAAACTCTCGGCCTTGTCCAATCCATAAGGTTTTATCATCGGTGGCTAACATAGTAAAAACGGACTGCTGTAGTATTTGCTCTTCTGTGACAGGTTTTTCTATGTATTGTTGGTAGGTATCCGTTTTCGGATCGTATCTGAACAAGCCTGCTAATAAGGAGGCAATCCAGATATGCCCTTGCTGATCTTGATATATGCGATCAATGTTCGCCTCTTCTAACTCACCATTAGGGCCATTGATTGTAATAACTTGATAGCCATCGTAACGGTTAAGGCCCCCTTCAGTAGAGAGCCATAAATACCCATTGTTATCGATCAGCATGGTATTAACGTAACTTTGAGATAAGCCTTCGCTTGGGGATAATCGTTTTACTTGCGCTGTTACTTCAACGCTTATGAGCATAAACAGCACAAATATGGCTGTGATAAACCCATTAATACTCATACCCATGCTTGCCCTATTACTAATTTATGTTTTATTGATATTTCAATGCGGTAATATTTCGGTGCTTATAAGCATCAAATAGCGTTAATAATGCAGGAGTATATGTTAACACTTGGTTAAAACCAAGTGCTTGATAAAAATCAGTAAGGCGTTGATAAGCAAAGGTGTAAACAGGTTCTGTTTGCGCATTTAAAAGGGCAACTAATAACTGGGTTGCCACCCCCTTTGAACGATAAGAAGGAGCCACGAACACCGTTGATAAAAATAAAAATGTGGGCTTATTCTGTAACCGGCAGGCGGCAATAATCGTATTATTATCGTAAGCGACCCAGACCTGATCCTGTTTATTAGCACGGCCGCGGACGTTATATAACGTATAAAACTTATTAACTAAGGGCGTTTTAATTGATTCTAATTGTTTAATTACAAGCATAGTAGGCAAACCCTAGCTAAGCATAATGGCCAAATACTGCTCAAATTTTTGTTTTAAAACACCTTGCTCTGCAACAGGACGACTATGCAGAGTGTCGTACACTTGCTCACGCGTTTTTTTACCGCGCTTAATTTGATAAGCCCAAAATGAGGCCTCGTAATCTAACTGAATTTGATACTTTTGCTCTCGCGGCAAGTTACACAGATTAAAACTCATATTCACTCCAATTATTAGGGGCTATAAACTTATTGTTGCCTGCATGAATACAGGTAAATGGCGTGAGCAGCATACGGAGGCTTTGCTCGGCTTTTACTAGCCCACTAGGTTAAACAACTCGCTCGAGCGCCCCTAGTTTGAACAAATTTCCATCCGCAAAGGTCAACAGCCCCTCGCTCAATAAAACATAGATTATACGTTTAAGCTTATAAAAAACTAACTCTATAACTAATAAAAATAAGCGACTGTAAATAATTCAACGTAATCAATAATTGTTGGTGGTAACTTTTGCAAGATTACTAATGCAAACTGTGCAAAAGACAAGCAATTTGTTACTATGGCTGCTTATTATCTTGCCGCAATTAATTGGAAATACTGACGTGCTTAAACGCTTTAACGGATTGCTGGTATTACTGTGCTTAGTTTTTAGTAATATGTCTTTTGCGCACAGTTATAGCTACACATTTAATCGCCCGCAAAACACTCAACAAGCAAACTATACCATTGAGCTATTACAATTGGCCTATACAGATATGGGCTTTAAACTAAATATTGTCGATTTTAATCGTCAAAATGCACTATTTGCAGCAGATAATGGCATGTTAGATGGGCAGCTTGCTCGCGATATCAGTATTGAAAGTGCCTATAAAAATTTAATTCGAGTTAACTATCCACTCTTTAAATTTAACCTTGAACTTTATAAACGCTGTGAGCCCAGCTCCACTAAAACCATAGATAGCGTTGCTATTATTTCCAGTTACCCTGTACAACAGCGATATTTAGACAGTATTGATTTTCAAGGTAAGGTAATTGAAGTTAAAAATAATAATACGCAGCTTAACTTACTGATCCAGCAAAAAGTACAAGGAGCGTTACTTATTGATTTTGCGATGGCAAATAAAACCATTCCTCCCTCTTTAGGCTGCTATGAAAAACAAGTCGTTGCAACCTACCCGCTTTATCATTATTTACATCACAGTCATGCGGATATTGTTCCCCAGCTAGAAGTAACACTGGATAAGTTACACAATAACGGCACAGTTGCAAAACTCAGGTCAAAATACAACCTACACTTTTAAAAATCAAAACCTTGTTGATCTGCTTGCGGTGATGATTGTGCCACTTTATTTTTTTGCTGTAAGTAACGTTTATAGCGCTGCTGGCATAAACTCAATACTTTTTTCTTTTGGGAATTCGTTAACGAATTCCATGAAAAACGCTCATCGCGACTGCGATAACAGCCTTTGCAATAACCGCGATTATTAACTAAGCAAATACCTTTACAAGGGCTAGGAATATCAAATATTTCAATTTGTTGCATTTTACCCTCCGGTATTAAAAGCATAGCCTGAGTATAGCGCTATTTTTGTGCAAAAAAAAAGCAGCAAATAAATTGCTGCTTTGTTGTTAGCTTAAGCTGTTAATTACTGCTCACAGCTTTGTTCATCTACTTGTGTTTTTCGATGAAATGGCTTGGCATACATAGCTAAAACCAAAGCCCTTAACTCTTCTGGCACCTTGGCCAAACGTTCTTCAAATTGTACTGCGTCATTTTTATTGATCACCGCCTCAGTGCAGCCAGCAGCAATAAAGTTGCCTGGGTGTAAGTAAAACGAATCAATAATTTGCTTATCAATGGTTTTTGCCAGTTCATCGGCACTGTCACAACCTGACTCAATAGGCTGACCAAACGATAAATGCACATGCCCTTTGGCTGAACTAAACCCTTCAACAATGCTGGCAATATCTTCACCCGCCGATTTAACATACTTCCCATGATGTTGTTTATGATATAGCTCTTTTGCCTTAGCTATAGCACAAGGCTCGTATTGGTAAGAGATTGCAACTGGCACCACTTTGAGCTCTTTAATGTATTCGCCAAATTCTTTCTTTTGTTTACGGCCATTAAGTTGCAACATTTTTAAAAGCGCAGGATCAGTTTGATCAACCCCATCTTTAGCGCGCCCTTCTTTTTGGGCAATCCAAATTGAATGCCCGCTACTGAGTGAATCATAAATATAAGCCGATAACTGAGTCAGCGCTTTTAACATCTCTTTTGGGGCTTTCGCTGAGCGTTTCACAATAAAACTTTTATTTAAGCGCATAAGCTCAGTAATGTAAGGAATTTGCAGCAAGTTATCGCCAATCGCAATTCTCACTGTTTTCATTTTATGCTGGAATAAGCCCCAATTAACCAGTGCAGGGTCAAGTACAATATCTCTGTGGTTTGAAACAAAAAGATAGGCTTGATTAGGGTCTAAGTCTTCTAAGCCAGAAAAAGTGACTTTTGAGGTGGTACGTTTTATTAATATATTTAAGTAATGTGCCACTTCATTTTGTACATCTTCAACCGTTTTAACTTTGCCCCACTTTTTGCGCAACTGATGCTTTATTATAGCGCGTGCTAAAAACCCAACTGCGGATATAAAGCGTGGCAAATTGTATTTTGCAATTACATCAATAAACGCATTATCGTTAATTAATCGCGTTAATGAGGCGGCAACTTCATCGTCATTGTAAGGTCTTATATCTGCGTACTTATCTTCTAATTCAATCATTTACTGCATCTACAAAGTTAAAAACGGCGCGTTAAAACGCCCCGCTGTGTCTGATTTTGATTATAACTCAATCAAAAATACGAAACTAGCAATACTAAAGTTCGATTTACTGAGTTTTCATAGCGTTATAGTTTAACGCTGAGCCTAGCTGTCTTGCTAACAACGCATACGTATAGACTATGGCTATTAATTATTAATTTAAATGGGTAGACCTTACTAACAGCACTTTATTCAAGTTAACTTAGCAAGGCAGTTGCTCATAATAACATGCCAGTTAAGCTTCAGTGGGCAGACCACATTTAAATATGGCTCTACAACTGCTAATGTAAACGCAACATGATAAACCCAATAACATTCAAATAGATGATACTCTTTTTATCACAAGCACTTCGCGTACAGGGGTTATTATTCCCTTAACACATACACTATTAGGACACACCGTGAACATAACAATTCTTGATAACGCTACACTGGCAAACACCTCACTTGATTGTATCTCAGCACTGGGAAAACTTACCGTGCATCAGCTAACTAGCCCAGAGCAAGTGCTAGCACATAGCCAAAATGCAGAGGTGTTAATCACCAATAAAGTAGTGATTAATCGTGACACCATGGCACAATTAACATCACTCAAACTTATTTGTGTTAGTGCTACCGGCACCAATAATGTTGATTTAAATGCCGCGAAAGATTTAGGCATTGCGGTAACCAATGTTGCTGGTTATTCAACCCCCTCGGTTGTGCAGCACACCTTTTCGTTAATTACTAACTTATTAGGCAATACTCATCGCTACCAAGCGGACTGCCAACAAGGTGCATGGCAAAAAAGTGAAATGTTTTGTCGCCTTGATTACAGCTTTAATGATTTTCAGGGTAAAACATTAGCCATTATTGGTGGGGGAACTCTGGGCAATGCTGTATCTAAAGTGGCTGAAGCCTTTGGTGCTCATGTCATTGTTGCAGAGCGCAAAGGTGCTGAGTGTCGCCAAGGACGCACGCCTTTTGAAACCGCAATAAAAACAGCGGATATTATCAGCGTACATTGCCCACTTAATGATGAAACGCGTGACTTAATTACGCTTAATGAATTAAAAATGATGAAACCAACTGCGCTTATTATTAACACCGCGCGCGGGGGGATCATAAACGAAGCCGACTTAGCACAAGCCTTAAAAACTAATGTGATTGCTGGTGCAGGTGTTGACGTACTAACCAAAGAGCCTGCTGAGCACAACAATCCACTGGCCAATTACACGGGAGATAACTTACTACTAACCCCACATATAGCGTGGGCCAGTACCGAATCTATTGCGCGCTTGGTTAAAGAAGTGAGTTTAAATATCGCTGCATTTAGTCAACAAGAGTCGCGTAATCGCTTGGTTTAATGCCGTTAAATTAAGTTAGTCAAAATAACTAAAAAGTGGCTTTTAATTTTACTTCTTAAAAAAGCCACTAACTCAAAAAATCACTTTAAAAATAAATAATTGATTTTTAAAGATTAAAAAACTGGCCTAGTCTTTGCTCTAAAGTCTGTAATTAATCATCTAGGATAATAAAAAATGAAAAAAACACTTTTAATCGCCGCCCTTACCGCTCCTTTTTTAACTGGCTGTGTTATTGCTGTATCCGATGGCGAAGCGGAGGGTCATTGGGCTGGTAATAGTTCTTCTAGCTGGCAGGCAACACATAAGAATAATCGTGAAATTATTTCAGGCTTGGCAATGGATAGCTCTTATCAGTCTGTATTAAAAGCCCTAAAAACACCTGACTTCACCGAATTACTAAAAAAAGAAGAGGATGTTTACCAAGTCTTATTTTATGCAACGCACAGCATCCATTCAGATGGTAAAATGACTAAAGATGAATGCACACCGTTGGTATTTAAAAATGATAAATTAGTTGGTATTGGTGCCTCAGCACTGCAAATGCTGACAAACTAAGTAACTACAACATTTATTGGGCGCTAATTTGATTGCGCCCTAACTTTTTCGCATTATACAAACCGGAGTCAGCTTCTTCTAACAATGCTTTTTCAGTGTAAGCTTGGCTACTCTCACTAGAAGCAATACCGATGCTAATGGTGACGTGTGTAGCGTTAAAAGACGCATTATGTTCAATATTCAAATCATTAACGGCGTTACGTAACTTGTTGGCAAAAGCGATTGCACCTTGCTGATTGGTTTCTGGTAATACGGCCACAAATTCTTCACCGCCGTAACGCGCAATAAAATCACCGCCACGCTCACATTGCGTGGCTAACGTTTTTGCCACTGTTTTTAAACATTCGTCTCCAGCTCGGTGGCCATAGTAGTCGTTATAACGTTTAAAATGATCAATATCTATGAGTAAAACGCACAAAGGAGAGTGGTTACGCTTACTTCTACGCCACTCTCTTTCTAAGTTCTCATCTAAATAACGTCTATTGGGTATTTCTGTTAAGCCATCAATAGAGGCAAGCATTTCTAGCAAATCATTTTTTTGCTTAATTAATAGCTGGTTCCGCACCCTAACTTTCACAATAGCGGCACTAAATGGCTTACCAATATAATCCATTGCGCCGAGCTCTAGCCCCTTTGCCTCATCTTCATGACGGTTGTTTGCAGAGATAAAAATAATAGGAATAGCCTGACTTATACTGTTCTCTTTTAGCTGTACGAGCACTTCATAACCATTCATACCAGGCATCATGATATCTAAAATGATTAAGTCTATTTGCGTGTGTTTAACAAACTCCAGCGCGTCTTCACCGCTTGTCACTAAGTAAACATCATGCTCATCGCTTAAGGTTTTTTCTAAAATGATTCGGTTATGCGCATCGTCATCTACAATTAATATTTTTGCTTTATTTATCATTGCTTACATCTAAAATTTTTATAAAAATATGAACTTGTTTTAACTGTATTATCAGCTCTTTAATTGCAGCATTGGCGTTCTTGTCGCCCACTTTTAATAATTGCTCAGTATGTTGAGCACATAATAATAATCGGTTAAACCCTAAGTTTCCTGCTATCCCTTTTAGACTATGCACTAAGCGTACCATTTCAATAGTAGGTATGTCTTTTTGAAGCTCAGCTGAATATGACTCATTTAACACCGCTAACTTAGTAAGCATGCTTTGCAATAGCTTCTCATCATTATTGAACTGTGTCAAAGCGAAGGTTTTATCAAAAAAGCAAGGCTTAGATATGCCTAAATCAGCTATCGATGCCAATAAAATAGGCGCAACCACGGGCTTAGTTAAATGTTTATTCATACCACTATTCAATGAACGTGCAATATCGGCAGGCTCACAATGTGCAGTTAATGCAAAAATAGGCAATTGCTGGGCGTCAAACTGTTGGCGTATTATTTGGGTTGCTTGATAGCCATCAATACCCGGCATTTGAATATCCATTAAAACCAAATCGGGGCGCAATATATTCACCCATTCAACCCCCTGTTTAGCATCACTAGCAGTCACAACATTCACTTTGGCTTTACACAATATACTGCTAATAATATCGAGGTTGAGCGGGTTATCATCTATGGCTAATACTAAGGTTCCCGCTATTTCTTCCTGTGGTTTATCCGCTTTATATTGAGTTACTTTCTTTAACTTTTCAGGGGTTAAACTAAGTAACCGCTGCGCCAGTGCACTGCGCGGTAAATACTGGCTAATAAAAGAGTCATTTATTGAAAGCTGACTCGGTTGCGAGTGCGCTATAACGATGAGTGAAGTAGTACGAGTGTGTAATACTGCTTTTATTGCTGACGTGAGAAAGGCAGGTACGTCATCAGCATCGATTACAATGGTATGCGCTTGTTGCAAACAATCAGGATCAGTTACGACTATTTCAAGAGCTTGATTATTGAAAAAAGGATGCGTGGTAATAACCTGATTAAGCAACTGACTCTTCGCGCTGGTGATCAGTAATAGTCTATCTGTAAAGCTTGCTGATTTCTCGGTATCTGTCGCTAAATCAAGCGTGAAGTAAAAATGACAGCCATGGCCTTTATCACTACTGAGTGCAATTTCACCTCCCATTAATGCCACACTATGCTTTACAATTGCTAGCCCTAAGCCAACCCCTTGATGCAAGCGAGTAGATGATTCATCACCTTGTGTAAAGGCATCAAATAAACGGCGTTGATCCGCTTGAGCAATCCCCACTCCTGTATCGATAACCTGAAAACAAATACGCTGCTCTTTATCGCCCTGGCTCGGCTGTAATGTCATTTTTAATGTCACACTGCCTTTATTGGTAAACTTAACGGCATTGGTAAGTAAGTTACCTAATACTTGTTGCAAACGAATTGTATCGCCGACTAAAAATGGAGAAATTTGCGAGTCTATGTCGATTTTTAGCTGTATCTGTTTTGTTTGGCATAAAGGTAAAATTAAACTTTCGCAGGTGTCAATCAAATCAACTAAGCACAATGGCGCTAATTGCAGCGTTGCTTCTTTACTTTCAACGCGGGCAAAATCAAGCATACTATTTAGCATCTGCAACAAATTATTAGCCGCATATTTTGCTTGGCTAGTTTGTTGAATTTGCCGCTGCGTTAACCCGTGCTCTGCGAGCATATCCAATAACCCCAACACGGCATTGAGGGGGGTGCGTATTTCGTGGCTTAAATTAGCAATAAAACGGCTTTTAGCTAACGTGGCACGCTCTGCATCATCTTTGGCTTTGGTAAGCTCTGTAACATCTTGAATATGAATAACATAATAAAGCGGCTGGCTATTTTCATTCCAAATTAACGACATACTCAACTGTAACCAGGCATTTAATCGGGTATGAGCCAAGGTTAAGTGAAACACCCTTTTTTTATTATTTAATAATTGCTGTAGTAACGCTTCAAGCTTCTTCCATTGTGTATTATTAAAAAGCGCATAAAAAGGAGTATCGGTTAATTTATCATGCTTGGAAAATAATTTTCGTGCGGCTTTGTTTACTTGTAAAATAGCGTACTCAAGCGACAGTAAAAACACCCCATTTGCGGCAAATTCAATTGCGCTTCTAAATATAGATTCAGACTCTTTTAATGCATACAAAGTATGTTGTTGTTCTGTAATATCACGGCCAACCCCCATAGTTCCTAATAATTGCTGCTGTTCATTGTAAAAGGGAGCAATGGTTAACTGATAAGTTCGCTCAGCAACATCTATGCGCTGCTGAATTTGCATTTTATGCTGTAATACTTGATATTCCAGCAAACTAATTTGTTCATACTCATTACTTATGTTGTGTATTTGCTGCCCAAGGAGTTCACCTTGAGTTTTTCCAATAAACAACTCAAACGCTTTATTACAGCCTAAAAAAATGCCTTCTGTATTTTTAAAATAAATAAAATCAGGCACGCTATTAAGTACTGTGTTTAATAACGCTAAATGACGCTCTTTTGCTTGGTCGCTATGTTTTAGCTTTTGCGATTGTTGCCGTACTTGATCATCTAACTTTTGATTAGCATTTTGCAAAGAAATAACTAAGTGCTCATTTTTCGCAAAAATAGCTTTTACCCGCGCAAACCAAGGTTGCCAGTTTAACGGTATTTGGTAATTTAAATACCCGCTATTGTCATCGTTATGATGCTCTAAATAACGTATCAACTCGGTCATAGGTTTGATAAATATACGTTTGCTTAACCAAAAAAAGATGTAAAACATCAAACATAAAAATAAGACTAACAAAATAAACTCTATCAATACTTCATAAACAATATCGCTTGAGAGAGTGTGCTTGTCAGCAAGAAACGCCAGATGAATAGGGTTCTTTTTTGAAGGTTGAATTAAAAATAATGAGTCTGCTCGCGCATTACTCTTTTGTGAGGGGCTTTTAATATTAGGCCAATAGGTCGATAACTTTATGGCTTGATTAATTGGCTGCTGTGAACTGGCAATAATTTCATTCTCTTGGTTGATAAAAACATACTCGCCTTGCTTTGAGGTTATTTTTTTCAACCAACTAGAGATAGCCTGTAAGTCATATATTAAAACAATATAATCTGAGGAGTTAAGCTCTCGCTGTCGGCCAACTGCAAAATATGCGTTATTGTCTACTTTAATAACGGCACTTGAAGTGAGTGTGTTCGCTGAAGGTAAGGGTTTAAAATCGCCATTAAGTACCTGCGTTAAAATATAACTTTGTGTATTGTTACGCCGAGCTAAATAAGCAAAGCCGCGCTCATCAACATAGGCTACAGAATGCAGCGACGACAGCAGCGCTAAGGCAGTGTTGAAAGACGGAGCCAGCGACATGACTTTTTGCCAGCGAGATAATGCCTGTTCGGAATAGCTGAATTGGCCTTTTCCTACTATTTCGCCATTAAAATGTGCTACCTGGCTATAATAATAATGCTCGTATTGATTAATGTTTTTTGTGAAGGCCTGATTCGCTGGTTGTGGGGCGTGTTTGTCATACATTATAAACATCGCATTAAGTAAATCGTCCATGCCTTGCATATCATGGTCAAGCTGCGCCGATAACGCACTAAAATCGGTGGTCTTTTTTGTTATTGCACGGTCCATTTTTATATCATAAAAATGCAAACACAAAAAAGAGGCCACCAATAAAGGGATTGCTAACGCCACAAAAACAGAGCGATGATAATGTTTTAGCGGTAAAAAATTCAACGACCTACCTAATTATTAGCTCAAAAATAAAACTGTAGACTATAGAGCCAAGATGTTAAGCGCAAGTTATAAATTTTCCTCGGCGAACGAAGCCAGTCGACTGCGTACTACCCCATTAAGATTTACGGTAGCACCACCTTCAAAATGTTTAAACCGCTCTACAATATAGGTAAGCCCCGAAGTAACCGCCGTTAAATAATTACTGTCTATTTGAGCTAAATTCCCAGTACAAATTAGTTTTGTTCCTTCCCCACAACGAGTAATAATAGTTTTTAGCTGAGAAGCCGTTAAGTTTTGGCTTTCATCTAAAATCACCACCGCATTTTGAATACTGCGTCCGCGCATAAAATTCACCGACTTAAACTGAATGTTGGCTTTTTCCATAATGTAATTACGGCTCGAAATTGGGTTTTCATCACCTTTATGCAGCACTTCTAAGGTATCGGTTATGGCAGCCAACCAAGGCGCCATTTTTTCTTCCTCGGTACCAGGCAAAAAGCCAATTGATTCTGCAATTTCAGGGGTATTACGGGTTACAATGACTTTGTCGTAAATACCTTTTTCAATCACCATCTCTAGCGCACACGCAAGTGCCAGTAAAGTTTTACCACATCCCGCTGGGCCGGTTAAAATAACAAGCTCAATAGACGTGTCGAGCAAGGCATCAAGAGCCATTGCTTGGTAAATATTTTTTGGTTTTATTCCCCATGCACTTTGATGCATCAATCGCTCTGCACCAATATCTTTAATGGTAATATGCTCACCATCATACGATTTAACTCTAGCGGCAAACTGATCGCCATCATCAAGTAAATATTCATTACAAAACACATCAGGAATTAAATCTTTAGGGATATGATGAACTGTTTCGCGTCCGTGTTGCTCAGTGTTACACTGACCGACGTGCTGCCAAAAATCGCCCTCAATTTTTTTATAACCACTGGTGAGTAAATCAATATCGTCGATTAACTGATCAGTACGATAGTCTTCAACATATTTAAGCCCCGCCCCTTTGGCTTTTAAGCGCATGTTAATATCTTTAGTTACTAATATGACTTTCTTATCGCTATGCTGGTTTTGTAAATGCACCGCACAATTAATAATACGATGGTCGTTTTCATTGCCCGGCAAACCAGAAATAGAATCGGCAAATAAATGGTCGTTTACAATAATTAAGCTGCCTGTCGATCCGCCTTTTTTATTCCTTGGCAGCGCCACACCTTGTAGCATTTGTTCGGGAGTTGCCTGACTCAACACCCCATCAAGGCCACGAATAGCCACTCGCGCATCGCGGCTCACATCGTGTTTTCTATCTTTTATATGATCAAGTTCTTCCAATACGGTCATTGGGATAACCACTTGGTGCTCTTGGAATGACAAATACGCGAGGGGTTCGTGAAGTAATACATTGGTATCTAGCACATACATTTTACTATCAAAATTTGAAGCTTTTCCCATAGTACTTTCCTTACGTTTTATGATTTTTATGCTATACCCAATAAACTAATCAGTGGTTACTAATAAACTTGATTAATTACTTAGATATAATTTGAGTTTAGTCTATTTGTCATAAAAGTCTGTTTTATGACAAATATCATTTAGTTTGAATTTTCCACAAAATCGACGCACTAATGAGCGCTTTGGGTTGGTAATAATTCATACTTATAAAATTAATTAAAAGTCAGGCAAATAGCGCCTTGCAGTGGTGTTATCTAACAGGTAACATAGCCGCCTTTTTCTTCATAGACGAGACATACATGAATTTTTCCTTAGGTCAGCGTTGGATAAGTGACACAGAGTCAGATTTAGGATTGGGCACCGTTGTTGCCATTGATGGCCGCCAGGTCAGTATTTTATTTCCTGCCAGTGGTGAAAACCGTGTTTATTCTTCTGCAGAAGCACCGGTAACCCGCGTAGCATTTAATCCTGGGGATGTGATCCGAAGCGTTGAAGAATGGGAATTACAAGTCGAGTCTATTGAAGTGCAGGGTGAGTTACTGTGCTATCACGGAGAGCGTGTTGATAACGGTGAAAAAGTACAATTAAAAGAAACTTTTTTAGATCACTTTATCAAGTTCAATAAACCGCAAGACCGCTTATTTGCAGGCCAAGTAGACCGTTTTGATCGGTATACTTTGCGCTATCAAACCTGGTTACATCAGTTTGAACGTCAGCAATCACCTCTTAAAGGCTTAATAGGTCAACGCGCTAACCTTATTCCGCATCAGCTTTATATTGCTCAAGAAGTCGGTAAACGTTTTGCACCACGGGTATTACTTTCTGATGAAGTAGGCTTAGGTAAAACCATCGAAGCGGGCATGATTTTACATCAACAAATTATCACCGGTCGTGCCAGCCGTGTACTTATTGTTGTGCCTGAGAACTTACAACACCAATGGTTAGTAGAAATGCTACGCCGTTTTAATTTACGTTTTTCAATTTTTGATGAAGAACGCTGCGACGAAGCGTTTGCTGATTCACCCAATGTATTTGATACCGAGCAACTGGTACTTACTAGCCTTGAGTTTTTAACCAAGAAAAAACGCTGGTTTGAACAAGCTACGTTGGCCGACTGGGATTTATTAGTAATCGATGAAGCGCATCATTTAAGCATTAACAACAATAAACCCAGTGCCGAATACCAACGTATGGCTGAGCTGAGCCAAGATATTCCTGGGCTAATTTTATTAACAGCAACACCAGATCAACTGGGTCATCGTAGTCATTTTGCTCGTTTACAACTGCTCGACCCAGATCGTTTTTACGACTATGACGTTTTTAAAGAAGAAGAAGCAAACTACAAAGACGTTGCCGAAGCTGCTAATCAGTTATTACAAGAACAAGCACTGGATGACAGCGCAAAAGCCACATTAATTGAGCTATTAAAAGAAACAGATATCACCGATATCCTTGAAAAAGCCCAACAAGGCGACCTTGCTGCACGTAAAGAAATACTCAATATGTTACTGGATCGCCATGGCACTGGGCGCATATTATTTAGAAATAGCCGCAGTGGCATTGATGGCTACCCTAGCCGTAAATTACATGCCTACCCAATGGCATTACCTAAGCAATACAAAACAGCAATGACCGTACTGGGTAATATGAGTGGCATTCAAAATGCCGAGCTCAGTGCGCAACGTGCACTTTTCCCTGAAAAAATATTTCAAGAATTTGAAGGTGAAAGCGCAAGTTGGGGATTATTTGACCCTCGCGTAGATTGGTTAATTGAAACGCTAAAAACACTCAAGCGTGAAAAAGTACTTCTTATTTGTGCTAAAGCCGAAACAGCGATTAGCCTTGAGCAAATATTACGTGAACGCGAAGCAATTAAAGCCTCTGTGTTCCACGAGGGCATGTCGATTATTGAACGTGACCGCGCTGCGGCATTCTTTGCCGATGAATACGATAACGCACAAATATTACTGTGTTCAGAAATTGGTTCAGAAGGTCGTAACTTCCAGTTCTCACATCACTTAGTGTTATTTGATTTACCACTCAACCCCGATTTACTTGAGCAACGTATTGGTCGATTAGACCGTATAGGGCAAACACAAGATGTGAACATTCACGTGCCTTATTTCGAAAACACGGCACAAGAAGTACTACTGCGTTGGTATAACGAAGGCTTAGATGCGTTTGAAAGCACATCAACCACTGGGCAGTTGCTGTATAAAGAGTTCAGCGAAGATTTACTTGAGTACATTGCAGCTCATAATTGTGATGAAGATGAGCTAGATCCACTCCTTGAGCAAGTAGCACAAAAAAACGCAGTATTACGTAAACAAATGGAAAGTGGTCGAGATCGCTTGCTAGAGCTACATTCATCGGGACAGGGTGCTGCTGATTCACTTGTGGCTGACATTGAAAAGCTCGACAACCAGTTTGAACTGCCAAGCTACATGATCAACGTGTTCGACACCTTTGGTGTAAGCCAAGAAGATAAAGGTGAAAACACCATTATTTTAAAGCCCACTGAGCACATGTTAAACGCTTCGTTCCCATCGCTAAAAGACGATGGTATGACAGTAACCTTTGACCGCGATACAGCGCTTTCTCAGGAAGATGTGCACTTTATTAGTTGGGATCACCCTATGGTGCAAGGCACTATGGATATGATTTGTGATGATGATTTTGGTAGTTCATCGGTGGCGTTACTTAAAAACAAAAAGTTACCACCAGGCACCTTTTTTGTTGAGCTAATATTTGTTGCCGAAGCCATGGCACCAAAAGCACTGCAAGTTGGCCGCTTTTTACCCCCTACGCCAATTCGTATTTTACTCGATAAGAGCAGTAATAACTTAGGTGAAAATGTTGGTTTTGATGGCTTTAATCAGCAACTATCTGCGGTAGGTCGTCAAACTGCGAGTAAATTAGCTGGTGCATTACAAAGTGCAGTTCATCCAATGATCAACACCGCAAAAGACATGGCGCAACAAAAATTGGATGTTATCCGTGCCGAGTCATTAGTAAAAATGCAAACATCGTTAAGCGAAGAGCAGCAGCGATTAGTTGCACTGAAGCAAATTAATCCAAATATTCGCCAAGAGGAAATTACCTTTTACGATAAACAACGCAATGAGCTAACTGCACATATTGAAAAAGCGCAGTTAAAACTTGATGCGATTCGTTTGATTGTGGTTTCGCACTAGAGAATCTAGCTGTCAGTCGTTAGTTAAAGATCAACTAGTGTGTGCATTGAAAAAAGCGCGATATTTATATCGCGCTTTTTACTTGAGCCTTTGCCTTCGCTCCACTAAAATAACGCACTTCAAAATCACTGAGGTCTGCTGTGTTAGTTAATTACAATCCCCCTATGAGCCCGTATTTAACTATACTGTTTCAAGACGATGATTTACTTATTGTAAATAAGCCTAGCGAGTTACTCACCGTCCCAGGTAAAGACCCAAAACATGCCGATAGTTTAATCAATCGCGTCAATCGTGTTTTTCCTAGTGCTAAAATTGTTCACCGTTTAGATATGGCTACCTCAGGCATACTTTGCTTAGCAATGAACAAAGCCGCTCATCGGCATTTAAGTATGCAATTTCAAGAACGCGAAACAGCAAAACGTTATATTGCACGTGTTTACGGGCAACTTGAAACTGAAACCGGCTCAGTTGACTTACCGCTTATTTGTGATTGGCCGAACCGTCCTAAGCAAATGGTTGATCATGACAATGGCAAACCTTCGCTCACTCATTTTAAAGTGCTTGAACGTGAAGCACAGGCAACCCGTGTAGAGCTTACTCCTATTACAGGGCGCTCACATCAGCTGCGCGTGCACATGCTAAGCTTAGGCCACCCTATTATAGGCGATCGCCTCTACGCCCATAAAGACGCACTTGCTGCTGCTCCTCGGTTACAGCTACATGCACAAATGCTACAACTAAAACACCCTGTAACGGAGCAAGTACTTACTTTTGAAGCTGAGAGCGAGTTTTAACACGGATTAATCTTTTAGCTATTTACTGTAAATAGCTAAACTTTAAGCGTGCTTCGCCGATACATAAATAAGATTTAAATAAAAAGCTTATTTATGTTTATTCCGCAGATGTTTAAAGCCATTATTACTACTCTTGTGCTTGGCTGTACGTTAATCGGTTTTCAAGCACTGAGTGCTGAGTATATCGCTCCTCCTCCCTTTTCAAAAAATATTGATGCGGATATCTCTCGCCTAGCCCAAAATGATGAAGTAAAGCCTATTTTAGCTGGTGATACTGAGTTTTTAACTTTATACAGTGAATATATAAGTGCCGACTTTAGAGGTGTTGTAATACTTATTCCTGACTGGCAATCAACGCCGACAAACAATGCAGGCATAAATTTTTTACGTAAAGAGCTGAATAATCAAGGGTATACCTCTTATGCAATGACAGTTCCTGATATTGATTGGCAAGCAGCTCAAGATGATGCAGCAAAAACGATTAGTGATCCTGTGGGCAAAAATAATGAAACAGCCAACGCAAATACTAAGCCAGACACCAGTACACAAAAACAGCCTCATCATGCTGACTATGTTGAACAAGTAAATACTGAAGTGGTAGATAACTATAAATTAAAACTAGTCGCTCGCTACAAAGCTTTATACCAACAAGCTGCGATGGAGTCTGAGAATATTGTTGTTATTGCACAAGGCACCAGTGCTGGGGTGTTGTTGGAGCACTACGCTGAATTTTCAGACTCAAGAATAAACGCCTTCATTAGTTTAAGTAGCTACCTTCCTAATACAAAACGCAATGCAAAGTTAAGCCAAATAACATCTTTGGTCGCCCCTGCTTTGTTAGATATTTATTTTGCTACAGACAGTAATGACATCTTAATGAATCTTAAAAACCGCCAGCGTTGGGTTAACCGAAATGCAAAGTTTGATTATCGCCAACGTCAGTTGTTTGGATTACGCGATGCGCCGCAGCAACATGCGCGGCTAAGCAAAGAAATAGACGGGTTTTTACGCCGCCTTTTTTAAATACTCGTATGCCGCTTGAATATCTTGGCTTTTTTTAACCGCGACTTCCATCATATGCTTAGGTAAACCTTGCGATACCAGTTTATCAGGGTGGTGCTGAGCCATGAGCTTACGGTAGGCTACTTTAATATCACGTTGCGATGCGTCTTTATTTAACCCTAACAAGGCCAATGCTTGCGAACGGTTCATATCATTACTTGGTGGTACATGATGCCCTGAGCCTTCACGGTAGCTGCTACTTTGGCTTTGCTGCTGTTTAAAACGCTGTTGTTGCTGCCTAAAGTTAAACTCTGCTTGATAACGCTTTAATACAAAGGCAAAGTGTGCTTTAGACACACCTAGCTGCTTACTAACTTCTTGCAGTAATTGCTTTTCTTGTGCAGCAAGTACCCCGTCAGAAAACGCCATCTGGATTTGAATTTCTAAAAATAACTGCAGTAAATCATAACGTTTAGCAAAACGTTCTTTAAAATCATAAACCGTATCTTTGAGTGAAAAGTCGCTGTCTTTACCCGATTGAAACGCCTGCTGCGCTTCACGGCGCTCTTCGCCTTTTAAGCCCATTTCATCCATAAACAGCGTCGCTGCTTTAATGTGGGTTTCGCTAACACGGCCATTCGACTTGGCAATATGCCCCATTACCGCAAAGCAACTCGAAAAAAACAACGCTTGGCGTTCGTTAACATCATCGCCTTTAAAAAGGTTAGAAAAGCCGCCAGCTTTATCAAAGTCTTTTTTTAAGCTTTTATCAAACATATGGCCTAGGTATAAGCCTAAAATGGCGCCAAATATTTTGCCAAACATAAAACCAAAACAGAAACCGAGAATTTTTCCCCACATTTTAAAACTTACCTCTAATGTTTTTATATTTAGCTTATGGCGCTAGCTGTTGGTTAAGAGCCGATAAACGCTCTGGCGTTCCTACATCGTCCCATTGGCCAATATAGAGTTCAGTGGAGGCTAAATGTTCATTTAATTTTTCACGTAGCAAAGGGCCTAATGGCCGAATGCCTGGGGCTAGCCCCTCAAAAAAGTCAGCTTGATAACGCCCTATCCCTGAAAAAGTATACCGCAGGCTACTTGTCGGTAAGTGGCTCAGTGCAAAATCGCCATCAGGATTATGCGCAGGGTTTTCAACCAATACAATGTGCGCCTCTTTAGGCTGTAAATGTAGCTGCATTAATGCACTGACATCGTAGTCGCTGTAAACATCCCCATTGATCACAATAAATGACTCACCAAGTAAAGGAAGCGCTTGAATAATACCGCCTGCGGTTTCAAGCCCGCCCGTCACTTCTTGGCTATAGGTTATAGTCACGCCCCAGGCGCGCCCATCAGCAAAATAGGTTTTTATTTTATCTCCTTGCCACGCAAGGTTAATTATTATTTGAGTAATACCTGCAGCCTTTAGGCGCATAATATGATGCTCAATCAGTGGTTTTCCTGCTACACATAACATAGGCTTAGGTAACTGTGCGGTGAGCGGCATCATACGTTTACCGCGCCCAGCGGCTAATATCATCGCCTTCATGGTTGTTCCTCTTTTAACCGCTGTTGCACCTTTGGCACCACGCTAGTTTTTATCAAAGCCGATAAGTCGCTAAGCTCAGGGTATTGTGCCGCCACCTCTATTACGTATTCAAGTGTAGGGAGTATGTTTGCTAAGTAACCTTGTTTACCATCACGCAAATATAAACGACAAAAAATACCCGCCGCTTTTAAATGGCGTTGTAAACCCGTTAAATCAAACCAATATTTAAATTCTGCAAATGACTCGTTAGCTATTAAACCTTGGCGTTTAAATTCGTCGTAACCAAACTCAAGTAAATGATTCAGCTCGTCTTTAGGCAATTTAAAGTAGCAGTCTCTTAAAAGTGAGACTAAGTCATAACATAACGGACCTTGTACCGCGTCTTGATAATCAATAATCGCCCATTGCTGCTCGCAGCGCATAATATTACGACTGTGATAATCGCGGTGCATTGTGACTGTGGGTTGCTCAAGCAGTGTATTTATTAGCAGCGCTGTGCTTGTTTGCCAAGTCTGTTGCTGCTCAGCGCTGAGCTCTGCGCTAATAAAATCATTAACCAGCCAATTTTTAAAAATATCCAACTCTAATGCAATAAAGTCACGGTCATACGGATTCATTGACGGCGCAGCTGGAGTTTTTGCCCACTTGGCACTTAAACTGATCAGTTGCTGGTAATACTCGCTGCGATTGGCATCATCAAGCAAGTCAGCTAAATGGGTGCTACCTAAATCACTTAGAATAAAAAAACCTTGCTGCTCGTCACTATGAATAATGGATGGCAATAAAAACCCCTGCTCAGAAAACACCTTGTTTAATGCAATATAAGGGACGTTGTTAACTTTTTTTGGATCGGAGTCCATCACAATAAAGTTTTTATTTTCAGCGTTTAACCTATAATAACGGCGAAAACTGGCATCTGCAGTTATTGCATTAAGCGCATAGGATTGCTCACTAAAGTGAGTATTAATAAACTGTTGTAAACTCTCAAAGCGTGTCATTTTATAAGCTATCTATTTTTCACTAATTACTTTGCCATTGTTTTCCTTTATTATGTATAGCTTGTAACTAATCACAGAGCATAAAGGTCGATAAATGAGCAAAACCTGGGGCATTTTGATGCTAAGCGTACTGAGCGCACCATCGCTTGCCGAAACTGAACTGACACACAATTTTTGTGGCACTTCAATGCAAACCAGAGCTTGGCAACCGCTTGCTGGCCTTGAGCTTGGAACGGTTGATATCAGCGCTGATGACGTTGAGCTTTTAGGAACGCAAAGCGCTGAATTTACTGGCAATGTTGATATTAACACCGTTAACATGAGTTTGTCCGCACAATCAGCACTGATTGATAAACAACGTGGCCTGCTTAATGCCACTGGCCCAATTACCTATCGCGATTATGTAAGCCACGTACAAAGTTCGGGCTTAAATGCCGATTTAAATAACTCAGCATTTAGTTTATTAGGCGCACAATATAGCCTAACACAACAACAAGGCAAAGGCGGCGCGGAAAAGCTCACCGTCGATAAGTCTGGCTTAATGCTGATGAATGCAAGCTTTACTGCGTGCCCAGGTAATACGCCTGTGTGGGCTATTGAAGCCGATGAAATAAACTTATCACGTGAAGAAGGCTGGGGCGAAACCTACAATGCCGTGCTACGTATTTTAGATACGCCGGTACTCTATTTACCTTATTTTACTTTCCCACTCGATGAGCGCCGTAAGTCAGGCTTATTAACGCCCAGCTTTTCAAGTTCAGATCGCTATGGATTAGAAACGATTACGCCTTATTATTGGAATATTGCCCCTAATTATGATGCCACTATTACCCCGCGTTATATGTCACGTAAGGGGCTACAATTACAAACTGAATTTAGATATTTAACCCCAGAGCACCAAGGTTTAGTGGCTGTAGAATATTTAAATAAAGATGACTCAGAGCCTGAGCTTAACGAGCGTTTTTTGTTTCATTGGCAACAAAAAAGTTATATTGGTGAAGACTGGCGAGCCAGTATTGATATTACCAATGTTAGTGATGATAACTACCTCACTGATTTAAACTCAACCTATGCAAGTAAAACCGATACGCAGCTTTATCGTACCGGCTCGCTAACCCATATGGGCGAAATGTGGCGTACTGATATAAAAATGCAAAACTTTGAAGTACTCGGTGACCACTTAGAATCATACACGGCGTTACCACAAATTAGCTTTACCCAAACCACCCCTTGGAAAATTGATTATTTCGATTTTAGTGTTTCAGGCGAGCTGAGCCATTTTACTAACAGCTCTGCGGTAATTGACCAAGCTACTCGCGTGCACATCGAACCTAAAGCACGCTTTGATTACAAAGAGTATGCCTGGTCATTTTTATCTGAAGTGAGCTTATTGCAAACTAACTATAAACAAGACGGTGATTTACAGGGTACACAGTATAGCGATAATGTTTCGCGTACTTTGCCTAAAGTGCGCTTATATTCTCAGCTTAACTTTGAGCGCGACACCTCAATTTTTATTGACGATGGTATTCAAACTCTAGAGCCACAAATTCAGTATTTATATACGCCTAATAAAGATCAGTCTGACATTGGCTTATACGATACCACCAAGTTACAAGATGACTTTTTTGGTTTATTCAGGGATGCGCGTTTTTCAAGTGTTGACCGAATTGCCGCAGCTAATCAATTTACATTAGGGGCTACAACGCGTTTATTTGATAAGAAAAATGAAGAAGTATTTAACTTCAGCGCAGGCCAAATATTTTATTTAAGTGATTCAGCCAAGCCTACAGAGCAAGGACTTAATAGCGATAGTAACTACAATGCCTTGTTTGCAGCGCAAACCATGTTACATTGGCACCGCCGCTGGTATTTATCGGGTGGTATTCAGTACGACACGGATGGCAAGCAAATTATCCAGTCAAATTTAACCTTAGACTATAAAGGTGACGATAATCAGCTGGTTCAATTGAACCATCGCTATGCAAATGATGTCTCAGGAAATACAATCGAGCAAGCGGGCTTATTTACAAGCATCCCTATCAGTGACGAGTGGCAATTTATTGCAAGTTACCATCGCGATCTTGATAATAACCGCAGTATTGAAGTATTGAGTGGATTACAGTATGAATCGTGCTGTTGGGCGTTCCAAATTACTGGCCATCGCCAAATTGAAACTGATTTAAATCAGTCAATTGGGCAACCCCAAGCCACTTTTGATTCGAGCATTCGTTTGAATTTTGTATTAAAAGGGCTTGGTAGTAAAAGCCGTTACGATGCTCAAAAATTATTACAACAAGGTATTTTTGGTTATCGTAGGCCGTATTTTCTTAATGACTAAACTGCTTTATTTATAGTAAAAATTTACAAATAACTATATTAATTTAGCCGTATTTAGCATTACAACAGTACTATTAGTAAGAGTAGTAAAAAGAATATGAATTTAAAAAAATTATTAACATCAGCAGTTTTAACGTTCAGCTTGTGCCAAAGTGCATTTGCCGCCCCTGTCGAAATAGACAAAGTAATTGGTATTGTAAACCAAGGCGTTATTTTAAAAAGTGAAGTAGACACTATTGTTGATCGCGTAAAAAAACAAGCAGAAAAACAAAACCAACAGCTGCCAAAAGACGAAACACTACGTGTTCAGGCGATTGAGCGTTTAGTAAATCAAACCTTGATGATGCAGATGGCTGAGCGCATGGGCTTAGAAATTTCAGATAGCCAGCTTGACCAAACACTTGCCAACATGGCTAAAGAGCAAGGCGGTACAATTGCTGATTTGCGTCGTACTATTGAAGCGTCGGGTGAGAGCTTTCAAGCTTACCGCGAAGAAATTCGTAAAGAGATAACCACGCAACAAGTTACACGTGCAAACGTAGACCGCCGTATATATGTAAGCGACCAAGAAATTGATAACTTACTAAAAATTATGGATAGCCAAGGCCAAAATGCCGAAGAATACGATATTGGTCACATACTTATCGATATTCCAAGTGGTGCTGCTGCAGAAGACGTAAGCTCAGCAAAAACACGCGCAGACAAAGTTATTGAACTGCTGCAAGATGGCCAAGAATTTAAACGTATTGCCATTTCATCATCAAGCGGCTCAAAAGCGCTTGAAGGCGGACAATTAGGCTGGATGGGCATTAACGAAATGCCATCGTTATTTGCAGAAGCTGTAAAAGGTAAAAAGAAAGATGCGATTATTGGTCCACTTCGTTCCGGTGCGGGTTTCCACATCATTAAAGTGCAAGACGTACGTGGTCGCCAAGTAGTAGAGACCACTGAAGTTAAATCTCGCCATATTCTTATTAAGCCTTCAATTATTTTAAGTGAAGAAAAAGCTCGCACTATGTTAGCAGGCTTTGTTAAAGATTTACGCGCCGGCGATGCTGACTTTGCAGAACTTGCTAAAGAGCATTCACAAGACCCAGGTTCAGCACTTAAAGGCGGTCAATACGATTGGACTGATCCAACCACCTACGTGCCTGCGTTTAGAGATACGTTACTATCACTTGATAAAAACGAAATCAGCGAACCATTTAGAAGTCAGTTTGGCTGGCACATTGTGCAGTTACTAGATAAACGTGTTGCAGATAAGACAGAGCAAGCTAAACGCAATCGTGCACATGGCATGTTGTTTAATCGTAAATTTAAAGAAGAAAGCTTTAACTGGCAGCAAGAAATGCGCGAACAAGCCCACGTTGAAATTTTCCCAATAGACGAATAATTATGACCTTAAGAATTGCGGTAACCCCCGGTGAGCCTGCAGGCATTGGCCCAGACTTGCTATTAAAACTGGCACAGCACAGCTGGGATGCGCAACTAGTAGCGATTGCAGATGCATCGCTACTAAAACAACGCGCTAAGCATTTGGGTTTAAACATTGAATTAATTGAATTTGATGAACAAGCCAAAGCAATGCCAACAGCGGCTGGCAGCTTATATATTAAGCAAATTAATTTAGCAGAGCCCGTTGAGCTTGGCGTGCTTAATGACGCCAATGGACAATACGTGTTAGATACATTACGTATTGCCAGCGAGAAGAATATGGATGGCACATTTGATGCCGTTGTTACGGGGCCTGTTCACAAGGGTATTATTAACCAAGCCGGCATTTCTTTTAGTGGCCATACTGAGTACTTTGCTCAGCAATCAGGTACAGCCGATGTGGTTATGTTATTAGCCACTGAAGGTTTGCGTGTTGCCCTAGTAACCACACATATTCCGCTTGCTTATGTTTCTCGTGCCATTACGCAAGAGCGACTAGTTAAAGTAGCTAATATTCTTAATCATGACTTAAAAACGAAATTTGGTATTGAGCAACCACGCATTTTAGTCTGTGGCTTAAACCCTCATGCTGGTGAAGATGGCCATTTAGGCCGCGAAGAAATCGACACGATTACGCCTACGCTCAACCTACTAAGGGCTGAAGGGATGAACTTAATCGGTCCTTTACCAGCCGATACCCTATTTCAAGATAAATACCTAAATGAAGCCGATGCAGTGCTGGCTATGTATCACGATCAGGGATTACCTGTGCTAAAATATAAAGGATTTGGTAAGTCAGTGAATATAACTCTTGGCCTTCCATTTATTCGCACCTCAGTCGACCACGGTACTGCGCTTGATTTAGCCGGTACAGGCGATGCTGATGTTGGCAGTTTTGAATTAGCGATCCGCGAAGCAATTAAGCTCGCCCATGAAAAAGCACAGAATCAATGACCGATAAAGTACACTTAGGACACCGCGCCCGTAAACGTTTTGGCCAAAACTTTTTATTCGATGAGTCAATCATCGACAAAATCGTCACCGCTATCGATCCTAAACCGCAAGATAATTTAGTAGAAATTGGCCCAGGTCTAGGCGCTATTACCGAACCTGTTGCCGATTTAAGCGGCCATTTAACGGTTGTTGAGCTAGATAAAGATTTAGCCCAGCGTTTAATTGAACACCCTTTTTTAGGGCCAAAATTAACCGTAAACCAAGGCGATGCAATGAAGTTTGATTTTGCAAGCCTGGTTAAAGATGACAAAAAGCTAAAAGTATTCGGCAACCTGCCGTACAACATTTCAACGCCTTTGTTGTTTCACTTGTTTGAATTTGCCGATCATATTGAGCACATGCACTTTATGCTGCAAAAAGAAGTGGTAAAGCGCATGGTAGCAGGCCCAGGTAGTAAAACCTTTGGTCGCTTGAGTGTGATGACTCAGTATTATTGTCATGCGATGCCTGTGGTAGAAGTACCGCCTGAGTGCTTTAAACCGGCACCTAAAGTCGATTCTGCGGTTATTCGCTTAATCCCTAAAAAGGCACAGCAGCGCACCGCTAAAAGCGTTAAAATATTAAACACCGTTTGTTTAGAAGCGTTTAATCAGCGCCGTAAAACGTTGCGTAACAGCCTTGGCAACCTTCTAACAGCTGACGAATTAACCAGCATTGGCATTGATATTACTTTGCGTGCTGAGAGCCTGTCGTTACAACAATTTATTGATATAGCTAACTGGATTTATGACAACAAGCAGTAATAGTAATATAGGATCACCTGTAAAGGTATCTGTTGAAACGTTTTATGTGGAAGAGCAATCGCAACCCGAACTAGATAAGTTTGTGTTCGCCTACTCCGTTACTATAAAAAACCACAGTTTATGCAGTGCAAAGCTACTTAGCCGTTATTGGCTGATTACTGATGCCAATGGCAAAGAAGTAGAAGTGCAAGGCGAAGGTGTGGTGGGTGAAACCCCAGATATAGCTCCAGGTGAAAGCTACAAATATACCAGTGGTGCAATAATAGATACACCGGTAGGCACCATGCAGGGACATTACACTTTACGTAACGAGTTTGGTGCTGAATTTGAAGCCCCCATAAACGTATTCCGCTTAGCCTGTCCTAATATCTTACACTGACAAAAACAGGTAACAATGGCCGACTACGCAATAGGTGATTTACAAGGCTGCTTTGACGAATTTAGTTTATTGTTAAAGCAAGTCGACTTTAACCCTAGCAAAGATCACTTATATTTAGTGGGTGATATTGTCGCTCGCGGTCCAAACTCGAAAGCGTGCCTTGATTATATCTATCAACATCAAGACAGTGTTAGCGTCACATTAGGCAATCATGACTTACACATGATTGCCTGTTATTTAAATAATGTTACACCTAACCCCAAAGACAGACTCACTGCACTGTTTAACAGTAGTAAACTGCCCCACTACATCGCGTTTTTACAAACTCAGCCTTTAGCTCTTTATTTAGAGCAGTATGATTGTTTTATCTCTCATGCAGGACTTAACCCTGATTGGTCATGCGTACATGCTATTGAACACGCTCAATTTGCTCAACAGTGTTACAGTCAAAACAATGCCGAGTTCTATTTTAAAAACATGTATCAGCCTCACCCGATAAAATGGACTGAGCAACTTGATGATGCTGCTAAATTTCGTTACATCGTTAATTATTTCACTCGCATGCGCTTTATTACGCCTGATAATTTGCTCGATTTTAATGCAAAAGAAGCAACAACAAATTCATCATCACTAATTCCTTGGTTTTCTCATCCTGCCATTATGAATGCTCAACATGACCTAATTTTTGGACACTGGGCAGCACTTGAAGGCAAAACGCCCTACAACCACCTTTATGCTCTAGACACGGGTTGCGTATGGGGTGGCTCAATGACACTAATAGAACTACAAAGTAAGCAAAAATTTTCAGAAAAATCACAACTTTTGTCTAAATAAACTGAAAAAAGTTAATACATCTGTTAAGTTTAAAAGTGGATGTTAAATTGCATAATTACAAAACATTCACAATATTGTGTAAAAAAATAGTAATACTCTTAATTGAGTTAAACATAGGCAATAAACAAGTGTTAACGCCTTACATTATTTTTTATCCCTAATCGAAGACTTGTATTATGCATGCTTGGTTTGTAATTAAGTTTCGCGGTAAATTTAGCAACTAACTATTAACAGTAAAAATTAATTATTTTTAATTACTTAACTTATTGTTGAAAGCGCCGATAAGTTTTAATAGACGTATTTTTGAATGGAAAACCATATGAATCTAACAGTGAGTCAACGTATTTGGGGTGGTTTTATATTTATCACTTTATTACTTTTAATTATTGGCGGTAACTCTTTAATAAAAATAGCAAATATAGATCGTTCAACTCAAAAAGTTAATCAGCTATCGCTCCCTGCATTGAACAAAAGTGCACAATTACAAGCTGAATTTATTTTGATGAGTAAAGCCGCCCAAGCTAGTTTCCATATTACATCGGCTCAAGAACTCGCCTCATTAAAAGCTCAAATAGAAGAACAAAAACAAATATTTGATAAATTACACCGCGAACTACAACAAGTTGTTAAAGACGATCCACAATTAAACAAAAGTAGCCTTGAAGTTGAAAAAACCTATCAGAGCTTTTCAAATATCATAAGCAGCCTGCTTAAAGATAAAAACACCCAGCTAGTGCTTAACAAAAAGCTCAAAGCGCAACTAGACACCATTGAGCTCGCGGCAGAAGATGCCAACTCTATAGTGCTTGATATTATTGATATTGATGGTTTAGAGGATAATCATCCACGCGCTTATCAAGCAGCTAATAATCTAGAAAATAACTTTATGTCCGTGGTTACCAGCAGCACCGACATGCTAACCGTTAAAACGCTTAACACGCTCGATATTATCAAAAACGAGCAAGTGTATTACTTTGAAGAAGTCGTTCGTACAGTTTCATTAATAAAGCCGGCGATAGAGCAAAGTCACAACAGCTTGTTTAATGACTTAAAGGGTTATATAGATACCCTAGAGAGCAATATTTTAGGTAACGATAGCCTTTCAGCGAATAAAAAGCGCCTTATTGACGCAATAAGCACAACCGAGCGTGAATTAGCAGAGTCTGAAAAAGCGACCAAAACAGCGCTTAGCCAAATTGACGAATTAGTATTACAAGCCAGTGGCGTTGCATTTACATTACAAGAAGGCGTACGTAGTGACGTAAACTCAGCTAATTTATGGACATGGATAGGTATGATCATTGCGACTATTATCGCTGTGCTTGTAGCCATCATTACGGTTAACCGTATTATTAAGCCATTAGCGGAAGTAAATCGTATTCTAGATATTGTTGCCAGTGGTGATATGACTCAACGCTTAGATGACAGCGCAAAAGATGAATTTGGTGAATTATCGAAAAGTTGTAATACCTTAATTGATAGTTTACGTAGCTTAATCACCGGTATTATTTCACGTTCAACACAACTTGCAGCCGCTTCTGAGCAAACCTCAACAATTACCGGTGAATCAAGCAAAGCAATCAGTAATCAGCAAGCGCAAGTAGAGCAAGCAGCAACCGCAACCACTGAAATGAGCAGCACATCACAAACAGTGAGTAATAGTGCACAACAAGCACTGAGCGAAATTAAAAATGCCGATAAAGAAGCGGAGCGCGTTAAAGGTATTTCAAATCAAAATAAAGCAACCATTGAGCAACTCGCCTACGAGGTAGACGAAGCATCAAGTGTTATCAATAAACTACACAAAGATAGCGCATCAATTGGTAGTATTTTAGATGTTATTCGCGGTATTGCGGAGCAAACTAACTTACTTGCACTTAATGCGGCTATTGAGGCTGCGCGTGCCGGCGAGCAAGGCAGAGGCTTTGCTGTGGTAGCTGATGAAGTGAGATCACTTGCAAGTAAAACACAAGAGTCGACCCAAGAAATTCAATCTATGATTGAGTCACTACAGTCGGGCGCTGAAGAAGCGGTTAAAGCTATGGAAAAAGGTAAAGAACGCGCGGTTTCGTGTGTTGAGCAAAGTGACTTAGCCAATAGTGCACTGGATTCAATTACCCTTGCAGTATCACAAGCGCATAATGTCAGTGAAGAGATATCAACAGCAGCACAAGAGCAACAACAAGTATCACAAGAGATCAGTGAGCGCTTAGAGTCTATTGTTGCTATTGCCGAGCAAACAGCAGAAGGCGCTGTACAAACGAATATTTCAAGTTCAGAAGTGGCTAAATTAGCCGAAGAGCTAAGAATATCAGTAGAGAACTTTAAAGTATAAATATCGCGCTGTAAGTAGCCTTAGAGCTACTTACAGCTCATACCCTAGTCAGTTACCGTAAAACCTCTTTCTTCCTCTTCAGGCATACTTAAATAGCTCATAACCGCACTCTAAATACACAATACCCAACGACTTAGCCCGTAAAATTATTTAATGCTCATACTTTTTATGTTTTTTAGTTATAAACAACTGATGCCATTATCTACGGAATAATTCGTGGCGCTTAACAAAAGCCAATTAGCGATTTAATTCAATGGGTATCATTACGGTGATATGGTTTCGGTGGATGATAGAGCAGATTTTAAAAACAAAAAACCCAGCATAAGCTGGGTTTTTACATTTCTGAAAGAAAACTAAATTACTTGATTTTAGCTTCTTTGAAAATCACATGTTTACGAGCCTTAGGATCGAATTTTTTGATTTCCATTTTTTCAGGCATGTTACGCTTGTTCTTGTCGGTAGTGTAGAAAAAACCAGTACCAGCAGTTGAAACTAAACGGATCTTATCGCGCATAATTCAGTTCCTTAAACTTTTTCGCCACGAGCACGGATTTCTGTAAGAACCGTGTCAATGCCTTTTTTATCGATAATACGCATACCTTTAGTAGTAGTGCGTAATGTTACAAAACGTTTTTCACTTTCAACCCAAAAACGGTGTGTTTGTAGGTTAGGTAGGAAACGACGTTTAGTCGCGTTTCTCGCGTGTGAACGGTGGTTACCAACCGCTGGACGCTTACCTGTAACTTGACATACTTTAGACATGTCTATATATCTCCAATAACTTCGCTCGAGCTTAATTTTCCCTAAGGCCATGTATTGTGCCCTAGAGATAAATCGAAAGGGCGCTCTTTATACAGCTTTTACAGGCAAAGATCAAATACTGATCTTATCCAACCAGCTCATGTGTAAATTTGATAGCGGCTAATTATAAAGATCGAATGCCCTTAGGGAAAGTAAAAACTGCATTTAAATTAAACTAATTTGCCAAAACGCACTAAACCGCTCATTTTTAGCACATATCTGTAAACGATAAACTCAAATCAGTCCCCGTTCGGCAAACGAAACACTACTTTCACCACCAATAATAATATGATCCAACACATTTATGTCGACTAATTGCAGTGCTTGGCACAATTTATTGGTAATGAGCTTATCGGCCTGACTCGGTTCTGCAATACCACTGGGGTGATTATGTGAAAAAATCACCGCCGCCGCATTATTTTTCAGTGCCGCCTTTACCACTTCACGCGGATATACACTGGCTGCGTTAATTGTGCCGTAAAATAATATTTCATCTTTTAATAAACGATTTTGACTATCAAGGTACAACACCATAAATACCTCTTGCTGCAATCCACGCATTTGCAGCGTTAAATAGTCATAAACGGCTTGTGGAGAATTAAAAACGGCGTCGCGCACAAAGCCCTCTTGCATGTAACGCTGGCTTAGCTCAAGTACTGCTTGTAGCTGAACATATTTAGCCATTCCCAAGCCTTTTTGCGCACAAAATTCATCCATACTGGCATTAAACAAATTATGCAGGGTTTTATTTTCGTTAATCAAATGCTGCGCCAACTCTATGGCATTCATGCCGGGTAGGCCCGTGCGCAAAAATATAGCTAATAGTTCAGCATCAGAGAGTGCCTTTGCGCCCTTTTCTAGCAGTTTTTCTCGCGGGCGGAGCGAATTAGGTAATGACGTTAATTGCATGATTCATCCTTGAAAGATTACTGTACTGTATAACTGTAATGCAAAATCAAAAATTAGTGCGATAAAACGCATTTTATTTTAGCTGTCACGCTCAAGATTTGTTATTTTAGCCACCATATTTTATAAAATTGATGAACAACCATGATTAATTTAACAAATAAAAAAATAGTGCTGGGTATTAGCGGTGGAATTGCAGCGTATAAATGTGCTGAACTCGTAAGACGCTTAAAAGACCATGGTTGTGACGTTAAAGTTGTAATGACTGAATCAGCAAAACATTTTATCACCCCGCTAACCATGCAAGCTGTGAGTGGTGAAATGGTGTCTGACTCGTTGCTAGACCCATCAGCCGAAGCCGCTATGGGGCACATTGAATTTGCCAAATGGGCTGATCTAATTTTAGTTGCTCCTGCCACCAGCAATATTATTGCGAAAATGGCCGCAGGGATTGCTGACGACTTGCTCACGACTTTATTACTGGCGACCCCCGCAAAAGTAGCCATAGCGCCGGCAATGAATCAACAAATGTACGCACACCCTGCAACGCAAGCTAATTTAGCCACTTTAAAAGCACGCAACGTTGCTATATGGGGGCCAGGCAAAGGCGAGCAAGCTTGTGGTGATGTCGGTGCTGGGCGAATGCTTGAACCGCATGAATTAGTGAGCTTATGCACTGAACCTGCTAAACCTGCACTATTGGCAGGTAAAACAATTACAATTACTGCAGGTCCAACTCGTGAACCTCTCGATCCTGTTCGTTTTATATCAAACCACAGCTCTGGAAAAATGGGCTATGCACTGGCGCAAGCTGCGTTATCATTCGGCGCACACGTAAACTTAATTTCAGGCCCGGTAACTATTACAGCACCGCAAGGCGTTAATTTAATTAATATAGAAAGTGCTGAACAGTTACTGCATGAGTCACTCAAATATGCGTCTCACTCAGATGCTTTTATTGGTTGTGCCGCTGTGGCCGATTATCGTGCAGCAAGTATCGCCACGCAAAAAATGAAAAAACAAGGCGATGAACTCACTCTTAGCTTAGTTAAAAACCCAGATGTAATAGCAGCGGTCGCAAACCTCACACAAAACCGCCCTTACACCGTCGGCTTCGCCGCAGAAACGCAGAACGTTGCTAATTACGCAAAGGGGAAACTAACCAATAAAAACCTCGATATGATTTGTGCCAACGATGTATCGCACAGTGATGTAGGCTTTAATTCAGAGCGCAACGCACTCACCCTTTATTGGCAAAATGAACAACTCGACTTACCTGAAACCAGTAAAATAGAAATAGCGGTTAAAGTGATCGAACAGCTTGCCAAGCGATTATAAAAAGGCTGGAAACAAACTGAATAAAACATTAACATGATGACGCCTTGTGACCTTTTAGTGTAATTTTATTGCGCTAAAATAGCTTAACGCTTACGCAGTACTAATGCATCGCTGTAATACGTGCAAAACACCCCATTGAGTATTGCGCGCTGTAACACTTGGCAGAAAGCTGTGTTATCGCACATTTATGTTGAAAAAATAACTATTAAAAAGGAATGTTCATGCCTGCGACAAAAAAAAGTAATCGCAAAGAGCAAATACTGCAAGCACTCGCACAAATGTTAGAAACCAGCCCAGGTCAGCGTATTACAACAGCCAAACTTGCCGCAGAAGTTGGCGTATCTGAAGCCGCTCTTTACCGCCACTTTCCTAGTAAAGCGCGCATGTTTGAAGGGTTAATTGAATTTATTGAAGACACGCTGCTATCACGTATTAATCTTATTTTAGATAACGAGAAAGAAAGCAAAGCGCGTGTATACAACTCCCTATTACTGCTGCTAACGTTTGCTGAAAAAAACCCAGGCATAACCCGTATATTAACAGGCGACGCTCTACAGGGTGAACAAGAGCGACTTCGTGAGCGTGTACAAGGCTTGTTTGAAAAGCTAGAAACCCAATTCAAACAGATTCTTAGAGAGCGTAAATTACGTGAAGGTAAAAACTTTCAAAGTGATGAACTTACACTAGCTAACTTTTTGCTTGCCTACGTTGAGGGTAAAATGAACCAGTTTGTGCGCAGTAATTTTAGCGCACGACCTAGCGAGCAATTTGAAAAACAATGGCTAGAGCTTCAAAAAATTTGGTTATAAGATTCGAAGTAATACCTTGTTAGTGATGCTAACAAGGTATTAAATTAACCACTTCCACTCTTATTTTTACCGATGCCAAACACCTCACATCCCGTGGCCCGAAATCTAACCTTTCACCTTTTACCTTTTATTTTTAACTTCTCATCTCTGCCCTGCTACCACTTATCGTATCTACTCGAATTGTTATTAAAACTCGTTACAATAAAATAATGTTAAAAAACGAGAATCTATAATGAAAACACAACTCACTCTTGTAGGCTGTGCACTTATTACCAGCTTAACGAGCGCCAGTGCTTTAGCTAATAAGCCATTAGAATTTAAAGATGTATTTGATTTTAAATCTGCAAAAGGCACACAGCTTTCTGAAAATGGTCAAATCCTATCTTTAAGTGCAACCCCTTATCGCGGGGATGCTACAGGGAAAGTCTACTCACTCAATAGCAATAAGCTTATTGCTGATGTGGAACGAGGAACCCGTCCTACCATTAGCAAAATGGCAAACTGGGTCGCATTTACGCAGGTGCCTACTCTGCTTGAAAAAGAAACCACTAAGAAAAAAAGTGACTTAAAAAATAACTTAGTATTAGTGAACACCCAAACCGGTGAGCAGCAAAGCTTTAATAATGTAAAAGATTACGTGCTAGCTAATAACGGCCAGTGGCTGGTCTATCGCAAAAATGAAAACGCTGAAGAAGACGATAAAAAACTCGACAACGATAGCGCTATCACT
This sequence comes from Pseudoalteromonas sp. 2CM36K, assembly GCF_023161865.1. Lineage (NCBI taxonomy): Bacteria > Pseudomonadati > Pseudomonadota > Gammaproteobacteria > Alteromonadales > Pseudoalteromonadaceae > Pseudoalteromonas > Pseudoalteromonas sp. 2CM36K. The sequence continues at coordinate 26,687 of NZ_JALNTK010000005.1, read as the reverse complement.
GCCGACAAAAAAGATAAAAGCTATCCGCTGGTTATCATCAACTTAAGTGATAAGCGCACTCATACTCTTGAAAGTGCCTTTACCTATGGCATTAGTGCCACCAGCGATCAGCTATTAGTGAGTCAAAGCTATGTTGATGGCGGCAATAATCAAATTACTTTATTCTCACTCGATGATTTTACCAGCACCGTGTTAATTGATGAGCCCGGTGTGGTTGCTAGCAAAATAGCCTGGCACCCAATCGAAAAAACCGTTGCGTTTACCTTAGGCAACTATGTAAACGATGATAAGCGTCGTCGTCAGTACGAATTAACGCTGTGGCAAAACGACACGCTAACCACTGTGCAATCACCTAACCCAGAATGGTTAATGGGCAAAACCGCGACATTAACTTGGGCCGAAGATGGTACACGTTTATACTTTGAAAACCGCCCAAAACTCGCTGCAAAAGTTAAACAAAAAGAATACACAAATGAGTCATCACTGTATGACTTTGAAGTAATTCGCGACCATAAAGGATTAAATGTATGGCACAACAATGACGCGCAAATAAAACCGCGCGAAGAACAGCAATGGAATGAAAATAATAAAAATCGTCATTACACTGCGGTATACCATGTAAACTCACAGCAAGTCGTTCAGTTAAGCACGCCAAATATGCCTGAGCTGGCGCTTAATACTGAGCGTGCCACGTCATTGTTAGGCTACTCAAATTTAGCGCATCTTGAAAAAGTAATGTATGGCGGTTTTTTTGCTGACTACTTTGCTGTTGATATAAACACGGGTAAACAGACTTCTATCATTAACGACTATCCATTTAGGCCGAGCCTTGCGCCCAATGGGCAGTTTGCTGCTTACTTTGATAATAACCAAGTACAGCTTAAAAACTTAGGTAATAATAAAGTGAGCGTACTCAGCAAGGCGATTAACGCCACATTTGCCGATGACAAACACGACTATCCATCCAAGCAGCCTGGTTATGGTTTTGCAGGCTGGCTGAACGATAGCAGCGAAATACTGGTTTACAGCAAATACGATATTTGGTCATTTAACGTCAATACCAAGCAAGCTAAACGCTTAACTAATGGTAAAAAAAGTAATACGCAATACAGAGTGATCAAACTTGATAAAAACCAAGTAGGCTTTAACAACAATGATACGCTCCTGCTTTCTGCAATTAATTTACAAAGCAAGCAAAGTGAAGTGGCAAAACTTAATTTAGCAACTCTTGAAGTCACTAAATTACTTACAGGTAATAAGCGCTTTGATGTAGTTAAAAAAGCCAAAAATGCCGATAAATACTTATTTACTGAGCAAACCTATCAGCAATTTCCAGACATTTATCAAACAGACTCTAACTTTAAACAACCACAACGCGTAACTAACCTTAACCCTCAGATAAGCAACTTTGCTTGGGGACAAACACCTGAACTCATTAGCTATAAAGGCTTTGATGGTGAAGATTTACAAGGGGTATTAATCAAGCCTGCCGGTTATAAAAAAGGCGATAAAGTGCCTGTTGTGGTGTACTTTTACCGCTACATGAGCCAGCGCATGTATGACTTTCCAAAAATGGAATTAAATCATCGCCCTAATTTCCCGATGTTTACCTCAAATGGCTACGCCATTTTTTTACCTGACATTCGCTTTGAAATAGGACACCCTGGTAAATCTTCAACTCAAACCATGATCAACGCCACCCAAAAGCTGATTGATTTAGGCATTGCCGACCCAGATAAAATAGGTTTACAAGGCCACTCTTGGGCGGGTTATCAAAGTGCATTTATGATCACCCAAACTGATATGTTTAAAGCAGTGGTATCGGGCGCGCCAGTATCAAACATGACCAGTGCTTACAGTGGCATTCGCTTAAAATCTGGACTTGCACGCCAATTTCAATACGAAACAGGGCAAAGCCGTATTGGTAAAAATTTATTTGAAGCACCTGAGCTTTATATTGAAAACTCGCCAGTTTTTTTTGCCGATAAAGTAAACACGCCTATTTTGATTATGTTTGGCGACAAAGATGATGCGGTGCCATGGCATGAAGGCGTGCAATATTACTTAGCGCTTCGTCGCGCAGGTAAAGACGCAACCTTTTTACAATATGAAGGTGAACCTCATCACCTAAAACAATTTCCAAATCAGGTCGATTTTTCAGTGCGTATGATGCAGTACTTTGATCATTACCTTAAAGGCAAACCGGCCGCTAAGTGGATGAAAGAAGGTGAAGCGTTTATCGAAGAGTAACCACTAGAAGTTAAAAACCCCGACTGCACTGCGTGATATCGGGGTTTTTAACTATGTAACCTGAACTTTTTTGGTTAAGAGATTTACTAACGTATTGAATCAAAATTGATATTTATATTTATTTTCTCTAGCCAGAGATTTCCAGTGAAAACAAGGCGAAATTACGCGCCAATAGCTGCTTGAGATAGATTTATTATCCAGAGTTCAGGTTAAATATATTTATCCAAAGCGAAAAGCCATTAAACCGACAAGAGCTACAAATTTACTTGGATTAAAAGACCGTAAACATTTTAGAGAGCGCTACTTAAAGCCAGCCATTGACGCAGGCATAATCGAAATGACGATTCCCGAAAAACCGAATAGCAAAATGCAGCAGTATAAACTTACCCAGACGAGTTAAAAGCTTAAGTTATAAACAGAGCAGGAATAAACGCCACCTCAAAGATGAAGTGGCGTGTTAATACGCTGTTTCCAGCGAAATTTTATAATTGATTAAAAACGACTACGCGTACTGCCCGGCGGCAAATCCACAGCTCCACGCGTATTGGAAATTATAGCCTCCTAGCCAACCCGTTACATCGGTCACTTCGCCAATAAAGTATAAGCCTTTAGCTTTTTTAGCCTCAAATGTCTTTGAGCTCAACTCGTCGGTATCTACGCCGCCTAAAGTAACCTCTGCGGTTCTGTAACCCTCGGTACCATTTGGTTTAATTTGCCACGCATGAATATAATCAGCAAGCGCATCTATTTGGCCATGCGTTAGTTGATTAATATTACAATCGGGAATGGCGTTACTGGCGTAAAGTATTTCTACAAAGCGCTTAGGTAGGATAGTCGCGAGGCTATTTTTCAACGATTTTTGCGCTTGTGTTTCTCGCCAATTAGCTAGCTGTTGCTTTAAATCTAGTTCAGGCAGTAAATTGATCGTTACCGCCTGACCTGCTCGCCAAAATGAGCTTATTTGCAATATAGCAGGCCCAGATAGCCCACGATGAGTAAATAAAATATTCTCTTTAAATACGGTGCCATCTTCGCTTGCAACTTCACAAGGAATACTAATACCCGAAAGCCCTTCAAAACGGTCTTTATCGTGCTGATGTAAGGTAAAGGGAACTAGAGCAGCCATAGTCGGCAATATCTTTAAGCCAAATTGCTCTGCAATTTTATAGCCAATTGGCGTAGCACCCAGTTTAGGCATGGTTAACCCACCCGATGCAACCACAAGCGACTCACAAGTAAGTGTTTCTTGTTCAGTTGTCACACTATAGCCGGTAGCTGTTTTAGCGACATTTAACACTTCGCTGCGCAGTTTAATAGTAACGCCCGCCCACTCACACTCGGTTAGTAAAATATCAACAATGTCTTGTGCGCTATTGTCACAAAATAATTGCCCGAGTGTCTTATGGTGATATGCCAAACCATGTCGGTCTACAAGCTCTACAAAGTCGTGCTGCGTGTAGCGACTTAAGCACGATTTTACAAAATGGGGGTTAGCGCATAAATAGTTGCTAGGGCTTGCATTTTCATTGGTAAAATTACAACGCCCACCGCCACTAATTAAAATTTTACGTCCTGGCTTTTTACCCATATCAAGTACTGTGACGCTTCGGCCGCGATACCCTGCTTGTGCCGCACACATTAAACCAGCGGCTCCGGCACCAATCACTATCACATCAACGTGAGTCATTTAGTTATCTCTTAAAAACTTTTGTGAATTATAACAAAGTTTCAATAATAACCAGATAGCCAGAGCGTGTTTATCTTGAGCGTAAACAGGATGCGTAAGCTTTGCTCGATTTTTACTTAGTCCACAAGACTTTTACACTATGACAGTACCAAATGGTGCAACCAATGTTACTTTCACTATGAGTGGTGGCACAGGGGATGCTGACTTGTATGTACGTGCAGGTAGTAAACCAACCACAACCACTTATGATTGTCGTCCATATAAAGGTGGAAACAGTGAAGAATGTTCTATTGATAATCCAACAGCCGGCACTTACCATGTAATGCTGCGTGGTTATTCAGCCTACAGTGGCGTGAGTTTAGTCGGTAACATTACGGGTGGTTCAACAGGTGGTGGTTCAGGCACACCTCAAGCAGGTGGTGGCACAGTGTCTGATATCACAGCAAATGCAGGTCAGTGGAAACATTACACGCTAGATGTACCGGCGGGTATGGCAAGCTTTACTGTTACAACGTCAGGCGGCACCGGTGATGCAGATTTATTTGTAAAATTTGGTAGCCAGCCAACAAGCTCAAGCTATGATTGTCGTCCATATAAAAATGGTAACGCCGAAACTTGTACTTTTAGTAATCCTCAAGCGGGAACATGGCACTTAAGTGTTAATGCGTATCAAACATTCTCTGGTTTAACGCTAAGCGGTCAATACCAGCCATAAAACATCCTCTTTAGATAAAAAAAGCCAATACACTGTATCGGCTTTTTATTCTCTGATTAAAGTCGGCAGTGTTAAAGCTTGGCTAAAACAGCTTCAGCACTGCTTATTACAAACTCTTTGCCTTGTTCTACAAATAGACCAGTAACAACACCATTATCAACAACCATCGCGTATCGTTTTGAGCGTATTCCACCAAAGCCTGCGGTATCTTTTTCAAGCCCTAAAGCACAAGTAAAACTAGCATCACCGTCTGCAAGCATATCTATATGTTCTGCATTTTGTGACTCACCCCACGCTTTCATCACAAATGCATCGTTTACCGATACACAATAAATAGCGTCAATTCCCTTGGCCTTAATTTTATCAGCCAAGCTAATATATCCAGGTAAATGAGCATTCGAACACGTTGGTGTAAAAGCGCCTGGCACTGCAAATAACACGACTTTTTTATCTGCAAATAATTCATTGCTTGTCAGTGTTTGCATACCGTCATCGGTTAGCTTAGATAGACTAACTGCGGGTATTGTTTGACCTTGTTCAATCATGTTAAATCCTTTGGGTAACTACGTAGACTTTTAGCATACAGGTTAATATTTACGGTTTCGAGTTTATACCGAGATTAAACTGCATCACTGTCTAAACCCAATCCCTTTTTAATTGTTGCCATTTGCAGCGCTAGCTGCGAGCGAATATCAGACACCAACTCACTCAACTCATTTACTTGGCTTTTCTTATTATGCATTGATTGAGTAAAGTCACTAAGGAAATTGCTTTGCTGTTTTGCAAGCTCCATTGCTTCAACTGCAACTGTGTTTGTCTGCTGAGCATTATTTGCGACCCCTTCCGAGTTTGCTTGAAGCTCTTGGGCATTTTCGGTTTGTAATTGGGCATCCTCAGTTAACGCATTAATTTGTGAGTAGACCATTTGAGAGTTCTCACTTAATAACGCCAGCTGATCGTTAATCTCTTTTAACGAACCTTGGGTTTGCATGGCTAATTGCCTTACTTCATCAGCAACCACCGCAAAACCTCGACCTTGCACGCCGCTCAGTAACTCTTGCACACTGTGCATACCTTGTTCAATACGTTGCTGTGTATCAGAACTCGCATTAAGCATATTTTTAGCAAAACCAACACTTTGCTGCATTGCCTCATAAGTATTTTGTGCATTTTCAGCAGCCTGCGCGTTAATATGATTAACCTGCTCACCTATGTGTTGAATATTTACTAGTAAACTTTCATTTTTAACAACTGTTTTAGGATTATTCACTGTAATATTTTTTAACTCATTACTTTCGATTAAAAATGCAAACCCATCTCGTAGTTGCCTCAAAGGCTGTAAAACCTGTTTACGTTGCACCCAATAAATACCAAAAGCTAATATTACTAAACCACCTATTGCGATTCCGAACACCCAAAATACTTGTTGTTTAACGGTATCTTGCTGCGCTTTTAATGTTTGCTCTGCTTCAATCACTGTTTTTGATAACACGCTAATTTGTTCACGTAACTCATTCGTTCCAGAATTACGCTGCTTTGCTTGCGATAAAGTACTGCTTAAATCGCGCAAATAACGTTTAGGCCAACTCACCAACTCCGCTTTTATATCAGCATCCAGATCTTCTGGCTCTTCATCTACAAATAAAGCAAATTCATCAACCTCATTCATCACTCCTAAATTAGGCAACTGTGCAATTTTTGCAGCGAGTAAGTTTAAATTTTTTACACTTTGTTGCAGGCTTTTTTCAATTTCAGGCTGGTAATCATTTAGCAGTTGATAGGTCGATAAAGATAAATTAACCACTTCACTATAATAGTCACTCGCCAACTTATTGTAGCTTAGAGCATGGGTACTTAGAGTTTAGGCTTTTTGTACATAATTTATAAGCGATGACGCTGAGCCCGCCATTTGTCTCAGTGCATTGTCTAAAAGCGCAGTATCGTTACCTGAGAGCTTTCCTAGAGCTCTGTATTTACCGTTAATGTCTTTATTTTGTGAAAATAGCTGTGTTGAAAGGCGCACTTCTAACTCAGAGGGAAGGATAGATAAAAGCTCAATGGAAGGATGTTTTAGGTAACTAATAAAAAACCGCGTATAAACGCGGTTTTTTTAAATTAAGCTTTTAATTAAAGGCCTGCGCGGTCTTTAATAATAGGGATTAAAGGTGATCCTGCATGATTTGCCTCAGCCCAGGCTATATCGGCACCATCTTCAAGTGAGCTCTTTGATAAGTTTTTAACAATGTACTCACCCGTATCAACCGCATTACTTGCAACAGCGTGACGCAATAAGTTATTACCATTACAGAAAACTGCATCATAGATATTACGAACTTTCACACGTGAACTTTTTAATTTGCTACGCAGACGGTTTTTATCATCACCAGCAATGTATTCACAGATTGAAACAGCTAACTGATCATTAGCGCTTGCAGGCGCAGTATAAGCAAACGAACCCGCTGCAATAGCAGCAATTACAACTAGCTTCGGTAATTTAATCATTGACTGGATACCTTATATCAATACTTTTTTCGTACTCGACTGTTTAATATTGTACCAACACGCTCAGATTTTGGCAATAATGTTAAGAAATTTTATTCAAAGTTACGAACTTATAACTATATTTATTTTTATCATCGGGCGTCATCAACATTTCATCTTCAATTTGCCAGTTTGCAACACTTTTATAATCAGGAAATTGTGTATCCCCTTCAACATCTAAGTCTATAAAGGTTAAATACAAGCGCTGCGCCTGCGCTAAAAACTGCTGGTAGATGTTTCCGCCACCAATTATCATCACCTCTGCAACATCATTAACAAGCTCAAGTGCAGCTTCTGGTGTGGTTACTGTTTCAATTCCTGATGCGTGATAGTCTTTATTACGAGTAATAATAATATTACGTCGCCCAGGTAACGGTCGGCCTATTGATTCAAATGTTTTGCGCCCCATAATAACGGGTTTACCAGAGGTTACTTTTTTAAAGTGCTGAAGGTCACCAGGTAAATGCCATGGCATTTTATTATCTAAGCCAATGACACGGTTGTTTGCCATTGCTGCAATCATTGAAATTATCACACTAAACACCTAATTCTTTATTATTAAAAAAATAAAAAAGGAGCGTTAGCTCCTTTTAAATATAAACAATTATTAACGCTCGTAGACAACTTCTACGTCGTAATCATCTTCATCCCAATCATCCCAGTCATCATCATCGCCTTTAGTGGCTTTTTGATGGTAGGTATCCCACTTAAATTCAACCTCTTCGTCTGCCACTTCTACAAACTTCTCTTTAGGCATGTTATCAAGTAGCGTCATGATGTCGTGAATTAATGGCTGCGTATTTAATTTATTAATTGCAGCAATACTGTAAATATTTTCAGACTCACCCAACTCTTCTGCAATTTGCTCACATAAGGCTTTGGCTTCATCTTCAGGCAATAAATCAATTTTATTAAATACTAACCAGCGTGGCTTTTCAGCGAGCTTAGGGCTGTACTGGTGTAGCTCGTTGATGATTGCAAATGCATTATCAACAGGGTTAGAGCCATCAACTGGCATTACATCTATAATGTGTAAAAGCACACGACAACGCTCTAAATGCTTTAAGAAGCGAATACCTAATCCCGCTCCCTCTGACGCGCCTTCAATCAAACCTGGAATATCAGCAATTACAAATGATTTGTTTGCTTCAGGACGAACAACCCCTAAGTTAGGAATCAGCGTAGTAAATGGATAATCAGCTACTTTAGGTTTTGCAGCTGACACACTGCGGATAAAGGTTGATTTACCTGCATTTGGTAACCCAAGTAAGCCGACATCAGCCAGTAGCATTAGCTCTAACTTAAGGTTACGTACTTCACCCGGTGTGCCAAGTGTTTTTTGACGTGGAGCACGATTAGTACTTGATTTAAAACGCGCATTCCCCAAGCCATGGAAACCGCCTTTTGCAACCACAATTCGTTGACCATCTTGGGTTAAATCCCCTAATGATTCCTGTGTATCAACATCAATAATACGTGTACCAACAGGCACTTTAACGATCAGGTCTTCACCTTTCTTACCCGTACAATTACGGCTTTGACCGTTTGTACCGCGTTCTGCTCTGTGAAAACGCTCAAATTGATAGTCAATAAGGGTATTTAAGTTTTCATCAGCTTGTAGATAAACACTACCACCGTCTCCACCGTCACCGCCATCAGGTCCACCATCTGGAACATATTTCTCACGACGAAAAGACACGATGCCGCTGCCACCGTCACCAGCTTCTGCGCGAATTTCTACTTCATCTACAAACTTCATGATTACTCACTTTAGGGATTGGCTTGTTAATAACTCTATTATATACCTAAGTGGCCTATAGAGCACACTGAGCATAAAAACACTTGGGTATATATTTAAACATGCTTAAAACAAAAAACCCCGCAAAGGCGGGGTTTTTTAACTACCTTACTGATTACTCAGCTACGATAGTTACGTATTTACGGTTTAAAGGACCTTTTTGTTCAAACTGAACTTTACCATCTGCTTTTGCGAAGATAGTGTGGTCTTTACCGATACCTACGTTTGCGCCTGGGTGGAAACGAGTTCCACGCTGACGAACAATGATGCTACCCGCTAGAACTGATTCGCCACCAAAACGCTTAACACCTAGGCGTTTGCTTTCTGAATCGCGACCGTTACGAGTACTACCAGCTGCTTTTTTATGTGCCATTTCTAAGTACCTCTAATTAAGCGCTAATGCCAGTGATTTTAACTTCTGTGAACCATTGACGATGGCCCATTTGCTTACGAGAATGCTTACGGCGTCTAAATTTAACAACCTTAATCTTCTCACCGCGACCGTGTGAAACAACCTCAGCTGTTACTTTACCACCGTTTACGAACGGTACACCAATCTCGATCTTCTCACCATCAGCAACTAAAAGTACTGAATCAAATTCAACTGCTGCACCAGTTTCAACGTCTAATTTCTCAAGACGAATTGTTTGACCTTCAGTCACACGGTGCTGTTTACCACCACTTTGGAAAACCGCGTACATAATTAACTCCGTCTGTGCGCCCTCAAATCGACGCAACTAAAATATTCTTCAATAGGGCGCGAAGTTTACGCTAATGCGTAAAAACTAGCAAGCCTCTTTTTGTAATTAAATGAATAAAAAGTAGCTGCATTGAGAGCAATTCAATATTTCCTCCATTTTATATTAAAATCCCCCTTTGCCAAGCGCTTTTTAACGGTTACAGAAAATAAATTAGCAATAGCAAAGCGAGCCTATGTAGTTCAATTAACCACCAAGGGTGATTCAAAATTAAACCAGGGTGTTTAATCAATTATTCACAAGGTTAATAGGTCATTTAACCTAATTAAGGGTGTTTTTTTAAGGAATCATCACAAAATATCGAGCTAATGCATTTTTTGTTGTACAATCTGCGCCGTTCACACATTAAAATTGGCTCGGAGATCAATGGATATAAAAGCTATCCAGGCGTTAATCGAAAGCGATATGAATGACGTCAATCAACTAATACATGCGCAAATGCGCTCAGATGTGGCGTTAGTTAATCAACTTGGTTTGTATATTGTTAACAGCGGTGGCAAACGTGTTCGCCCTATGTTGGCTATTTTGGCGGCTAAAGCGCTAGGTTACCAAGGCAAAGATCACATTACGCTAGCAACTATCATTGAATTTATTCATACCGCAACGCTTTTACATGATGATGTTGTAGATGAATCTAATTTGCGCCGTGGCACACCTACAGCAAATGCTGAGTTTGGTAATGCTGCTAGCGTACTGGTGGGTGATTTTATTTACACCCGCTCGTTTCAGCTAATGGTGGGTCTTGGTAAAATGCAAATAATGCAAGTACTGGCTGATGCAACCAACATTATTGCTGAAGGTGAAGTGCTGCAATTAATGAACTGCAACGACCCTGATACCACTGAAGCCAGTTATATGCAGGTTATTTATTCTAAAACCGCCAAGCTATTTGAAGCAGCGACGGGCCTTGCGGCCATTATTACTGACCAAGACGATACTGTACTAGAGGCACTTAATTTGTATGGCATGCATTTAGGTACTGCTTTTCAGTTAGTGGATGATGTTTTAGATTACAACGCTGATGCCGACCAACTTGGTAAAAACATTGGCGATGATTTAGCTGAAGGTAAGCCGACGTTACCTCTTATATATGCAATGCAACACGGTAGTGGGCATCAAACACAGTTAATAAGAGACGCTATTGAGCACTGTAATGGTATGGAGCACCTTGACGAGATACTGGCTGCGCTCAAACATACCAATGCCCTTGAGTTCACAATGGAAAAAGCCGAGCAAGAAGCTAATAAAGCCATTGCCTGTTTAGATTGCTTAGCGGAGTCGAGTTACAAGCAAGCACTAATTAGCTTAGCTAGAATAGCGGTTGACCGCGACCACTAAGTAATACTGTGTAGATAATTCCGAGCAATAAAAAAGCCTGCAAACGCAGGCTTTTTTATTGGTTAATTTTGGCTATTACGCCATAAAATCAACACCTTCTTTGATATCTTTTTTCAGCGTTTCAAGCATGTCATTTTTAGCTTGCTCTTCAAATGCGCTTAAAGTGCCGTAAGAAAGAATTTCTTCTACGCCATTTTTGCCTAAACGTACTGGGTGTGCAAAGTACTCTGCATCGCCATTTTCAACAGCAACGTATGCATAATCTACAACGTCTTCACCTTGTAGGCCTTTAACTAGAGACATACAAAAACGTGCTGCTGCAGCACCCATAGATAATGTTGCAGAACCACCGCCCGCTTTAGCATTAACTACTTCAGTACCTGCATTTTGGATACGAGGAGTTAGTGTAGCCACTTCTTCATCAGTGAAAGTAACACCTTCAACTTGAGAAAGTAACGGTAGAATGGTTGTGCCTGAGTGGCCACCAATCACTGGTACTTTAACACTTGCTACGTCTACGCCTTTAAGTTCAGCAATAAACGCTTCAGAACGGATCACATCGAGTGTTGTAATACCAAATACACGCTTAGCATCGTAAGTACCTGCTTTTTTGAATACTTCAGCAACAATCGGTACAGTGCCGTTAACTGGATTAGTGATAATACCTACAAGCGCTTTAGGACAGTTAGCAACAATGCCTTCTGCTAATGTTTTAATGATACCTGCGTTAACATTAAATAAATCTGCACGATCCATACCTGGCTTACGCGGCATACCCGCTGGGATTAAAACAATATCACAACCTGTTAATGCTTTATCTAGTGCATCTGCACCAAAACCTTCAACTTTTACATCTGTTGGGATATGAGAAAGGTCAACAGCAACACCAGGAACTACTGGCGCAACATCATATAGTGATAATTCTGAACCAGCTGGTAAGCCTGTTTTTAATAATAAAGACAACGCTTGACCGATACCACCTGCAGCACCTAATACAGCAACTTTCATTGGAATTCTCCGTGATTTGAGGAAGGAAATATTTGTGGTTCATAAGATAAAGAAATTAGCGACTAAAAACAAATTTATCCTGCCTATTTTAACTATATTTTCGACCATAGTTGTAAACTTTGCTGTTTAAACGCAGCAAAACCTAAACAACTGCTGCATAAATATGCATTTTTGTGTAGAATTTGCAGTATCGACAACATAACTAACTAGACACTATGCAACCACAAGACAAACAAGAAGCATTGGTAAAAGCCTTTAAAGCACTTTTAAAAGAAGAAAATTTTGGCTCACAAGGCGAAATAGTCGACGCATTAAAAGAACAAGGCTTTGATAATATTAGCCAAAGTAAAGTGTCGCGGATGTTAAGTAAGTTTGGCGCGGTACGTACCCGCAATGCAAAACAAGAAATGGTGTACTGTTTACCTGCCGAAATGGGTGTACCAACCGCTAAAAGCCCGTTACGCCAGTTAGTTATTGACATTATGCATAACGAAATGATGATTATTATTCGCACCAGCCCAGGCGCTGCGCAGCTAATTGCCCGTTTACTTGACTCATTAGGTAAAGCAGATGGCGTATTAGGAACAATTGCCGGTGATGACACTATTTTTATTGCGCCAGCGAAAGTATCAGAAATAGACCTCACATTAGAGCGTGTGCGTATTTTGTTTGATACGGTTTAAACACGTTTGGTTATCATTGTTACGGCTATGCTAATACGTAGCCGTTACTGGCTTGTTTTATAACTGCTTTAAAAATCGCACTGAGGGTGCAAAAAACGCAGAGCCCATATCTGCTTGAGTAAAATCAAGCCAATGATCGTAATGCTCCCCCTGCCCTAAACGGCTGTTGAGCACTTTCTCGAATGCATCCCCTTTAGCCGAGCACATAATCATTAACATTCCCTGCTCATACACGTCGCCATAAGGCATACTTTGATTTAGTAATAATGCTTGCCCCTGTTCATCTTTTAATTCACTTCGGGTCGCATGGCTGCTTTCAAGTGCGGGGCTTATTAGGGTATTGTCGAGACGAGTACGCCCCATTATTTGTTCTTGTTCTTGCAACGACAAGTGCTGCCATAACGTTAAGTCATGCTTATAGCGCTGAACATGAATATAGCTGCCTTGATCTTCAAAGCTATCGGGCTTATTAACGAGGGCCGTTACCCGTTTTTGACGACCATGCGGAGTATCGCCCGCATAAATAAAACCATTAAAATCACGGCCATCTAAAAAACGAAAATTTCGAATTTGCTCCACCAGCTCAACATCAGGGTTGAAAAGTTTTAATATTTGCAATGCAAACAGGTGGTTCACATCTTCTCTGTCTGAGCGGATTTGCACAAATAAATCGCAAGGTTGGGCACTCATAACAAAGTCGCTATGGGTGATATTAGGAAAGCTTTGCAGCTCGCTTGGCATATAATCGGGCAGAATGTGTGGCCAGTATTGCGCGCCAATAGCGACCATACAAGAAAGCATAGATTCAGAGAACTGATCACTAAACTCATCTTCAATATCGCTCACTTTTTTAAGCTTAGCGCGAAGTGATTCGTCGTGACCATCAAGTACATTAAAAAATAAGTGCAAACCGTGTAAGTTTGCTTCAGCACAAATCCCTGATTGCGCTTGCGCCATTGTTATTCCTTACTTTTTAGAGCAAAACACAGCGATTAATTACGATTTAAAAAAATTCACCGTGTGCGGTTTTATTTTTATTATAACCTGTTCATTAATTTCAAATGACTGGCCATACTGGGCTGCAACTTCTATTTCTTGCTCAGCAATAACCACAGTGTATACATAAGCAGAGCCAATAAAGCGACTACTTAATATACTAACCCGCTCACATTGCTGTTGCGTATCGTTATTACTAACAAGTTCAAGTTGATGCGGACGCACATAAATAACGCCCTTATCCGCCACGCCATGCTGCTGTGGCTGTATTGATTCAACCACCCCAAACTGCGTTTGATATTCAGTGGCGGTTAATGCGGTGGCGCTTAAGTATATGCCCTGACCCAGAAACTCTGCAACCTCCTTTGAACGTGGTTTAGCAAAAAGCTGTTCTGGCGTACCTTGCTGCGCAATTTTACCTTGGTGCATAACCGCAAGCGTATCTGAAAAAGCAAACGCCTCTTCTTTTGAGTGAGTAACAAACACAGCCGATACTTGCTGCGCCTTAATAATGCGCCTAATGTCGGCAATTAACTCAAATCGTACTTGGGTATCAATATTAGAAAATGGCTCGTCAAGTAACAGTAAGCTAGGTTTATATGCTAATGCGCGTGCAATCGCTACTCGCTGCTGTTGCCCACCAGAGAGTTGATGAGGGAATCTATCGGCGCAGCCTACTAGGTGCACAAGCTTTAGCATTTCACTTACGCGTGCGTGTTTATCTGCTTTGCTCATGCCGCCAAGCCCAAACGCAATATTATTAGCCACCGTTAAATGCGGAAATAACGCATAGTCTTGAAACATCATGCCAATATTACGATGCTCAGGTGAAACAAACGTATTAGCATCACTGACTAGCTTACCATCAATAAATACTTGCCCTTGTTTGGCTTCAATTAATCCTGCAATGGCTTTTAGTGTGGTGGTTTTACCGCAGCCACTGGCTCCGAGTAAACACACTATTTCGTCTTTACCTAAGGTTAAATCTAAATTATCTATCACCTTAGTCCCGTTATATGCATAGCTCACGCCTTGTAAAATCAAACTACTCATTTAGCTACGCTGCTCCATTGAACGGTTAATAAAATATAACGGAATAAACCCCACCACCACAATAAACAAAGCCGATATAGAGGCCAGCTCTAATTGTTCATCGCTTACATACTGAAACACATGAGTTGCTAAGCTTTCAAAATCAAAAGGCCTTAACAACAAAGCTGCGGGTAGCTCTTTCATACACTCGATAAAGACCAATAAACCGGCGGTTAATAAGCCTCGGCGTAATAAAGGTAAGTGCACTAAGCGTAATGTGCGCCCTTGGCTTTTTCCCATTGACTGGCTTGCCATATCAAGGGAGGGACTAATGCGCGAAAAGCTCGACTCAATAGCTCCGTGTGCAACGGCGTAAAACCGCACTATATAAGCAAAAATAATAGTGAGTAAGCTACCAGTAAGTAATAAGCCAATATCCAAATCATAAGGAGCTAAAGTGCGGTTAATAGTATTTTCTAATAGGGTGAGTGGCAACAATACCGCTATCGCTAATACTGTGCCGGGTAACGCATAGCCCGTACTGGCCAAACGCCCGGGTATTAATGGATTTTTTTGTTTAGCAATGCGCTGATAAAACACCACTAAAACACTCAGTATAATAGTCACCACACTGACTACAGCCGCCACTTTTAAACTTTGCCATGCATAGCTAAAAAACTCACTATTCCACGCTTGATCAAAATACATCACTGCATATTTGAGCAATACAACCATCGGAATAATAAACGAAATAATTAAAATAAAGCTACAAAACCCAGTTGCTAGCCACGCAGACTTGCCTTTGAGGATATAAAGCGCTTCACTGTTCACACTCGATTGACGCTCAAACACCGCTTGGTTACGACGGCTAAAACGCTCGGTGATCAATACTAAGAACAGCAGTAGTAACATCACCCCTGAAATTTTTGCTGCTGCAGTTAATGAATAATAGCCAAACCAGGTATCGTATACGGCGGTGGTTAATGTACTGACAGCAAAATAGCTTACGGTGGCAAAATCAGCCATGGTTTCCATGCTGATCAAAGCAAGGGCCGCTACAATGGCACCACGGGATAATACAAGGCTGACTTTAAAAAAGCTTTTCCATGCATTTAGCCCCATTAACTGACTGGCTTGGACTAACTTAAAAGATTGTTCTCGCAGTGCAGTTTTAAAAATTAAATATAAATACGGGTAGAGTACCAGCGCAATCATAACAATAGCCCCTGGTAAGGTGCGTATATCAAAAAACCAGTAGTCACTTGGCGACTGCCAACCAAACCACTCTCTTAGAGTTATTTGTACCGGCCCCGCATAGTCGAGTAAATCAGTGTACACATAAGCAATAATATAAGTAGGCATGGCAAGAGGCAGCATCAATGCCCATTCAAACTGTTGTTTGCCAGGAAAACGACAATAAGCGGTGAGCCAACCCAGTGGTAACGCAATGGCGCAACTAAGCAGCCCTACACCTAAAACCAGTAATACGGTATTACTTATATAGTCCCACAGTACGGTATTCCACAGGTGGGTAAATACCTCTGAGTCGCCTTGTAAAGATTCTAATAGTAGGAAAAACAACGGGGTCGACAGCAATAACCCCGTCGACCACGCAATAAGCTGCCATTTCGACAGCTGAAATTTATAAGTCATTAAAGATCGAACTTCACCTCATCAATTAGCTTAAGGGCTAACGGACGATATTTGCTAATTTCATCAAGCGGTAAGCTGTCTTCCTTAAAGCTTCCCCATGATGCAACCAAACTAGAAAGTTTTACACCTGGCTTAACCGGATACTCCATATTGAGCGAGGCATACATATTTTGCGCCTTATTGTCGGTCATATACTCTATGAGTTTCAAGGCATTTTCAGGGTTTTTAGCATGCTTAGTAATAACTGCACCCGATACATTTATATGTGAGCCTCGGTCAGTTTGATTTGGAAAGTTAATATGAACGGCTTCAGCCCATGGTTTTTGTGCTTCGTCTTGCAGCATTTTTCCCAAGTAATAACTATTACCTAAGGCTAAATTACATAAACCTTCTTTAACCGCTTTAACTTGCGCTCGATCGTTACCTTGAGGTTTACGCGCTAAATTAGCTTTTACACCCTCAAGCCATGTTTTCGTCTGTGCTTCACCATGATGAGCAATCATAGAAGCCACAAGGCCTAAGTTATATGGGTGTTTGCCAGAGCGAGTACAAATTTGTCCTTTGTATTGCGGCTCAGCAAGCGCTTCGTAGGTAAGGTTAGGCAATGCGCCTAAACGCTCTTTTGAAGAGTAAACATTACGCACGCGCTTAGTGAGCGCTACCCACTGGCCATCGCCATCACGAAATGCCGCTGGGACATTATTATTAACCAGCTCGCTTTCGATGGTTTGCGTAAGATTTAGCTCTTCTAATTGAATTAAAGCACTAAAGTTTGAGGTTAAAACTAAGTCGGCTTTGCTGTGTTTCCCTTCACGCTTAACACGTTCTATTAAGCCTTTTTTAGCAAACACCACATTGGTTTTAATGCCCGTTTGCTGTGTAAAATCGTCTAAAATAGGTTTAATTAAAA
The DNA here is from genome assembly GCF_023161865.1 of Pseudoalteromonas sp. 2CM36K. Classification (NCBI taxonomy): domain Bacteria; kingdom Pseudomonadati; phylum Pseudomonadota; class Gammaproteobacteria; order Alteromonadales; family Pseudoalteromonadaceae; genus Pseudoalteromonas; species Pseudoalteromonas sp. 2CM36K. The sequence goes on along the minus strand of NZ_JALNTK010000005.1, from coordinate 9,318 downwards.
AAGGTTGTCGAAATGAGTAAATATTCACAACATCAGTTGCAACAGCCGGTGCTGAGGCAATTAATCCAACAACAAACGCGAGTGTTTTTTTCATATTTTCTTACCTAACTAATAATTATTATCATTAATTTTACCGCGATGTACTAAAAAGTGCACACTTTATATAATCACTTCGTGATAAATACACCCAAAAAAGAAAACCCCTGTAAGACATCTCTTACGCTTATGACAGCTAATGAGTAAAAACACTCTGTATAACACCACAAAAACATAACAAGTCATTGTATTTTATATAATTTAAAAATATTTCATTTGTAAGAACCTAAACCATAAGCGGTTTTATCCTACATTTACTGCAAATCACTCTCTATAATTAACCCATAAATAAGCAACGACGCTTACCGAGTAAATGGAAACGGACTAACTACTCGAATTCCAAGGTTTGGTTTTTAGGATAACAGGGATTTAAGGACAGGCTCAGGATGAGTATCGCAATGGATTGTTGCATAAGGGATAGCATCCGGATGATGCGTAATGGATAACAACACGAAAAAGTTGTTGCTAAAGGATAGGGAATAAGACGGACAGGCCATTAAGGCAACACAACGGAATGGTAGCAAAAGGAATGCACTCGGATGTGCTATAAGGATAGGTAATAGATTTTACCGTACAGGATGTTTCAAGGATTTAGGGAGACAGGCTCGGATAGCCTATATTACATAGAACTAGAAAGTAATATTGTAATAACAAGGAACGTAAAAATTGGAGTTGATTAGGTTCAATTGCAGGATGCAACAAAGTTAGAAGATTCCGCAAGCGCGACTAGAGATGGTTCGCGCTTTTCTTTTGCCTGAAAATCAACGCTCAGCCAAGATTATATACATTCAAACTATGAACAAGCATTAAACTCAGTTTTTTGAATGTTCGTGCCCTGCTTTTTATTCGGGCCTGCCTTTATTGCGCTTACCGAGTAAATAGGCGTCGCGAAATTTGATAAAATGCTGCTCTAATTTAATACTTGCATCAACCTCACCAGCCAATGCCAATACCATAATAGCCACTTCTGCCGTACCTAACTGGTGAGCATGGGGTGCTACACGTAATCGGTAATCTGAGAGCTTTTGTGCGGTAATAGAAAGCACTGGTAAGTTATCTAAATAAGGACTTTTGCGGATCATTTTTTTAGCTTCACGCCATGTGCCATCTAAAAATATAAATAAAGGCGTTTTACCTGCAACAGGCTCTACTTGCGTTACTACTCTATCTGTTTCAACATCTTCTGCCGGAAAAATCACAAAAGGCTGATATTTATCATTATTCAATAATGCTAATAAAGCAGGATCTGGGGAGGTTCTATCCCAACGAAACGCATAATTGTCAGGGACTATTTCAGCAATTAAACGCCCTGTATTAGACGGTTTAAAACTTTCATTATGATACATCAGTAAACAAACCGCAGCGTCGCAACTTGCATACTCAGCGCCCTCACAAATACAGTAATGCTTGGCAATTAAGCATTGCTCACAGCGGTCCATCTTACCGCCCCGGGCATTAAACTCGCGTCGAGATTCACTTATTTGCTGGGCACGTAACGCTAAAACTGAATTTTTGAAACCTTGAGTCACTGTGGTTTATTACCTATAAATTGATGGCTGCGCATTGTAGCTAAAATAAAAGAAAATAGATATCTGCGGGCTGCGGGCTGCGGGCTGCGGGCGCTAGTAAAATAAAACACCGAGCTTTTTGCAAGCATAACTTTTATGTTGCAGGCGTGAACTAACCTCGCACAGGTTTAATTTTGAGGTTTTAAGCTCGTTGCTCGACACTCGCAGAACGACATACTTTAACCTTTTTGCACCATAAAGACGCTGCGCTATACAAGTAGCCCTTTGCTAAACGCTGAGGCTATAAAAACAAAAAACCCAAGCCGAGGCTTGGGTTTTTTATCACGATTAACTAGAAGAAATTACTTCTTCTTTTTAACTGCTTTTTTGTTTGGTAAATCAGTGATTGAACCTTCAAAAATTTCAGCAGCAAGGCCGATTGATTCGTTCAATGTTGGGTGAGCATGAATTGTTAGCGCTAGGTCTTCACCATCTGCACCCATTTCAATACCTAGACCGATTTCGCCCAGCATTTCGCCTGCGTTAATACCAATCATAGCACCACCGATGATACGGCCGCTTTCTTTATCAAAAATAAGCTTAGTAGAACCTTCAGTACGTGAAGAGGCAATTGCACGACCCGATGCAGCCCAAGGGAATACTGCTGTTTCAATGCTTAAACCTTGCTCTTTCGCTTCTTTTTCAGTTACACCCGCCCATGCAATTTCAGGGTCAGTGTAAGCAATTGAAGGAATACACTTAGGATCAAAGTAATGTTTTTGACCAGAGATAACTTCAGCAGCAACATGACCTTCATGAACCGCTTTATGCGCAAGCATAGGCTGACCCACTAAGTCACCAATTGCAAAAATATGTTCTACGTTAGTACGTAATTGCTTATCAACGTTAATAAAACCACGCTCATCAACATTCACACCCGCTTTATCAGCGTCTAACATGTTACCGTTTGGTGTACGACCTACAGCAACAAGTACTTTGTCGTAACGAACTGGCTCTGCTGGTGCATTTTTGCCTTCAAAAGTAACATATAATCCGTCGTCTTTTGCTTCAACGCCAGTTACTTTAGTTGAAAGCATCACGTTAAACTTGTCTTTAACATGCTTTTGGTAAATTTTAATGATGTCTTTATCAGCAGCAGGAACAAGCTGGTCTGCAAATTCTACAACGTCAATTGCAGAACCTAGTGCACGGTAAACCGTACCCATTTCTAGACCAATAATACCACCACCTAAAACAAGTAGTTTTTCAGGAACATCTTTAAGCTCTAGCGCGCCCGTTGAATCAATAACACGATCATCTTCTGGGATGAAAGGTAAGTTTACAGGTTTAGAACCCGCAGCAATAATTGCGTTATCAAAGGTAATGGTTGTTTTACCGTCAGCGCCTTCAACATCTAAAGTGTTGCTACCAGTAAATTTACCGTAACCAGATACAACTTTTACTTTACGCATTTTAGCCATGCCGTCTAAGCCACCTGTAAGCTGGCTAACAACAGACTCTTTCCAAGAACGAACTTCATCTAAGTCAATTTTTGGTGCGCCAAAAGTAACGCCGTGAGATGACATTTCTGCAGCATCATCAATCACTTTAGCTACGTGTAAAAGTGCTTTAGAAGGAATACAACCAACATTAAGACATACACCGCCTAATGTCTCGCGAGATTCTACTAATGTAACTTCTAAGCCCAAGTCAGCAGCGCGAAAAGCCGCAGAGTAACCACCAGGACCACCGCCTAGTACAACAACTTGAGTTTTTAATTCGTTGCTCATGCTATTACCTTTATTGTTTGAACGGGACACAGCCCCAAAATTTAACTGCCATGTTTCTGCAAGGCAGAAAAGGGCATTTGTGCAAATATTGTATCATTGCAAATGATAAAAATCCCAGCTAAAAACAACTGGCTGGGATTTGATTTTACTCACTCTGTAGTGATCACATCACTAACTGGCGTATATCACTCATGTAACTTGCAAGAGTAACAGTAAAGCGTGCAGCAAGTGCACCGTCAATTACTCTATGGTCGTAAGACATTGAAAGTGGAACCATTAGCTTAGGCTCAAACTCTTTACCATTCCACTTAGGCTTCATTTCAGATTTAGACACACCTAAAATAGCCACCTCAGGTGCATTCACAATCGGCGTAAATGCCGTACCACCAATACCACCTAGGCTTGAAATAGTAAAACAACCACCTTGCATATCTGATGAACTTAACTTGCCATCACGCGCCTTTTTAGAAATATCCATAAGTTCGCGAGAGAGTTCAATAATGCCTTTTTTATCAACATCTTTAAATACTGGCACAACCAAGCCATTAGGCGTATCAACCGCTACACCAATGTTGATGTACTTTTTAAGGATTAAGCTTTCGCCATCCTCTGAAAGCGATGAATTGAATGTCGGGAACTCAGCAAGCGCTTTAGCTGCTGCTTTCATTACAAACACGAGTGGCGTAATTTTAACACCTAGCTTTTTCTTCTCGTTAAGCGCGTTTTGCTCTTTACGGAACTGCTCAAGGCTCGTGATATCCGCTTCATCAAACTGGGTAACATGTGGAATTTGTACCCAGTTACGGTGTAAGTTTTTACCTGACAGCTTTTGGATACGAGAGAGTTTTTTCTCTTCAATTTCACCAAACTTAGCAAAATCAACTTTTGGCCACGCAATTAATCCAAGCTCACCGCCACCGGCATTGCCTTTAGCTTCAGGCACTTGACCAGACTCAACTTGCTTAACCAGTTGCTTAACATAGTTTTGCACGTCTTCTTTAACAACACGGTTTTTACGGCCCGTGCCTTTAACGTTGGCAAGGTTAATACCAAACTCACGTGCTAAACGACGAACAACTGGCGATGCATGAGCATAAGCGCTGTTGTTTTCAAAGCTCTCAGCACTTGCTTTTTCAGGCGAAGCAGTTGGTTTTGACTCTGCTTGAGCTGCTGGCTTAGATTCAGCCTTTGCCTCGTCTTGTTTTGCAGGCGCATCACTTGGCGTGCTACCTGCTACTTCAAATACAAAAATCAATGAGCCCGTTTTAACTTTATCGCCAGTCGCTACTTTAATTTCTTTTACAGTACCTGCAAACGGTGCTGGTACTTCCATTGCCGCTTTGTCGCCTTCAACGTTTAAGATAGATTGCTCTTCTTCTACGCTATCGCCAACCGCAACCATAACTTCGGTTACTTCAACTTCGTCGTCACCAATATCCGGTACGCTAACTTCTTTAGTGCTTGATGCCGATGCCTGTTCAGCAGACTTCTCTTGTGCTTTTGAATCAGCTGCAGGGGCACTTTGGTTATCACCACCCGCCACTTCAAAAACAAATACTAATGAGCCCGTTTTCACTTTGTCACCAGTATTTACTTTAATTTCTTTTACAGTGCCGGCAAAGGGTGCTGGTACTTCCATTGCCGCTTTGTCGCCTTCAACGTTTAAGATAGATTGCTCTTCTTCTACGCTATCGCCAACCGCAACCATAATTTCAGTTACTTCAACTTCGTCGTCACCAATATCTGGCACAGTCACTTCTTGAGTGTCAGAACCTGAAGCTTCTGCAGGTGCAGCAGCTTCAGCTTTAGCCGGCGCTTCGGGCTCACTTTGTGAACCAGTTTCTTCGCCTTCAAAAATCATAATTAACGAACCGGTTGTTACCGTGTCGCCTTCGCTTACTTTAATTTCTTTTACTGTACCTGCTTGTGCAGCAGGTACTTCCATCGCAGCTTTATCGCCTTCAACACTTAATAGTGATTGGTCAACTTCAACTTTATCGCCAACACTCACTAGTATTTCGGTTACTTCTACTTCATCGCCACCGATATCGGGTACTTTAATTTCAATACTCATTGCAAACCTCTTATGCGTACAGTGGATTAAGTTTGTTAGTGTCGATGTTGAATTTTTTAATTGCTTCAACAACCACTGACTTTTCAACTTCACCACGTTTAGCAAGTTCAGATAATGTCGCAACTACCACGTAGCTTGCGTTAACTTCAAAGTGACGACGTAGGTTTTCACGGCTGTCTGAACGACCGTAACCATCTGTACCCAATACTTTGTAGTTATTGCTTGGGATAAATGAACGCGCTTGTTCTGCGTAGTTTTTCATGTAATCCGTTGCAGCAACGGTTACTGAGTCGTTTAATACGCTAGTGATGTATGGCGTTTTTTGCTCGCTTTCTGGGTTAAGCATGTTGAAACGTTCAACGTCTTGTCCATCACGGGTAAGTTCATTGAATGATGTTACTGAGTAAACATCAGACGCAATACCAAACTCTTCGCTTAAAATGGCCGCCGCTTTACGCACTTCAGTCATGATAGTACCTGAGCTTAATAGCTGTACGTTGGCTTTTTTACCTTCGTAGCTTTCAAGCTTGTAAATACCTTTACGAATACCTTCTTCAGCGCCTTCTGGCATTGCTGGCTGATGGTAGTTTTCGTTCATTAGCGTTAGGTAGTAGTAAATATTTTCTTGATCTTCACCGTACATACGACGAATACCGTCTTGCACAATAACCGCTACTTCAAATGCATAAGTAGGATCGTAAGAAATACAGTTAGGTACTGTGTTTGCAAGAATGTGGCTGTGGCCATCTTCATGTTGTAAGCCTTCGCCATTTAGCGTTGTACGACCCGCTGTAGCACCTAATAAGAAACCACGTGCTTGTTGATCCCCAGCCATCCATGCCATGTCACCAACACGTTGGAAACCAAACATAGAGTAGTAAATGTAGAATGGGATCATCGGTAAGTCGTTGGTGCTGTATGATGTTGCAGCAGCAACCCATGACGACATTGCACCTAGCTCGTTAATACCTTCTTGTAGTACTTGGCCTGAGGTTGCTTCTTTGTAGTAAGAAACAATATCACGGTCTTGAGGGGTGTAATTTTGGCCATGTGGGTTGTAAATACCGATTTGACGGAATAAACCTTCCATACCAAAAGTACGTGCTTCATCGGCAATAATTGGCACAATATTTTTACCAATACCTTTATCTTTTAATAAAACATTAAGTGCACGTACAAAGCCCATAGTGGTTGAAATATCACGCTTTTGCTCTTCAAGTAACGGCTTGAACGCGTCTACTTCTGGTAACTGTAACTTTTCAGAGAACTTAGCAATACGTGTTGGCGTGTAACCTTGTAATGCCTCACGACGCGCATGTAGATACTTGTACTCTGGAGAATCTTTTTCAAGCTCTAAGTAGGGTAGCTCTTTTAATTGCTCTTCTGATACTAAATCATCTAAGCCTAAACGAGAGCGTAAGTGAGCCACATGCGACATATCCATTTTCTTAACTTGGTGCGCAATGTTTTTACCTTCAGCCGCTTCACCCATGCCGTAACCTTTTACAGTTTTAGCAAGGATCACGGTTGGACGACCTTTCGTTTCTTCTGCTTTTTTGAAGGCGGCAAACAGCTTTGAAGGCTCATGACCACCGCGCTTAAGGGCGAAAATTTCTTCATCGGTCATATCAGCAACAAGTGCTGCAGTTTCAGGGTAACGACCAAAGAAGTGCTCACGTACGTACGCGCCATCTTTTGCTTTATATGTTTGGTAATCACCATCAACAGTTTCATTCATTAACTGTAGTAATTTACCTGTGGTGTCTTTAGCAAGCAATATATCCCAACCGCTGCCCCAAACAAGTTTAATAACATTCCAGCCAGCGCCTTTAAATAGCCCTTCTAGCTCTTGAATGATTTTACCATTACCCATTACAGGGCCATCTAAGCGCTGTAGATTACAGTTAACTAAGTAACATAAGTTGTCTAGCTTTTCACGGGCAGCAAAAGAAATAGCACCACGTGATTCTGGCTCATCCATTTCACCGTCACCTAAAAACGCATATACACGTTGGTTTTTAGTGTCTTTTAAGCCACGGCCATCTAAGTATTTTAAGAATCGTGCTTGGTAAATTGAAGAAATTGGACCTAAGCCCATAGATACCGTTGGGAACTGCCAAAACTCAGGCATTAATTTAGGGTGAGGGTAAGAAGGTAAGCCTTTACCGTCTACTTCCTGACGGAAATTATCAAGCTGCTCAGCGCTTAAACGCCCTTCAACAAATGCACGCGCATAAATACCCGGAGAAATGTGACCTTGATAATAAACTAAATCGCCGCCATCAACGTCATTTGGCGCTTTGAAGAAATGGTTAAAACATACTTCATAAAATGCAGCAGACGATTGGTAAGACGCCATATGGCCGCCTAAGTCGAGATCTTTTTTCGATGCACGCAATACAATCATAATCGCGTTCCAGCGAATAATTGAACGAATACGGCGCTCAAGATTTACATCACCTGGGTAAGCAGGTTCTTGATCAACCGGAATCGTATTAACGTAGTTTGTGTTAATGCCTGTTGGCATATCAACACCGTCTAAACGGGCTTGCTCTAACACTTGCTCAAGTAAAAACTGAGCTCGTTCAACACCTTCTTCGCGCACAACCGATTCAAGAGCTTGTAACCACTCTTGTGTTTCTAGCGCGTCTACGTCAATTTTATTGACTTCAGACATATGGAGGTTTCCTTATGTTTAAAATACTAATTTTATGTATTGAATACTTCACTGTTAAATCAAGTTAACAGTGAATGTACTTGCTTAATTTTGTTTGGTGCGTCTTAAACTACGTTCAATTCGCGAATGCTCTTTACCCGCTTCAAGCAATGCTTCTTCAATATAGGCTAAATGCGCATTACTCGCTAAACGAGCTTGTTCAGGATTACCGTCAATCACTGCATCCATTAATAAACGCCTGTGCTCGGCTAATTGGCTGCTTATATCTGACTTTTTAAGTAACACCGTTAAATTTTGTAAAACATTCTGCTCAAGTAAGCTTTGCATCCCTCTTACTAAATGCAGTAACACTACGTTATGAGACGCCTCAGCAATGCAAAAATGAAAGTCATTAATCGCTTTGGCTTTTTGCTTTAATTCATCTTTAGCTAATGCAATCTGATCAAAGCTCTGTTTTACTTTTGCAAAATCGTTGCTTGTTCCGCGAAGTGCTGCGTAATAAGCCGCAATTCCCTCTAGCGCATGACGAAATTCTAATAAATCAAATTGCGATTCGGGGTGTTTACTGATCAAATCAAACAACGGATCAGTCAGCCCCTCTTCCAATTGATTTTTTACATACGTTCCACCACCTTGACGACGGGTTACGAGCCCTTTTGCCTCAAGCTTTTGAATGGCTTCACGCAACGACGGACGCGACACTTCAAATTGCTTAGCGAGTTCACGCTCCGGTGGTAACTTTTCTCCTGGTGCTAACGACCCCTCAAGAATCATGTTCTCAAGTTGTTGTAAAATAACATCAGATAATTTTGCCGCTTTAATTTTTAAAGACATCAATCAACGTCCGCGTTGTATAAATGCTAACAGCCCATTAAATAAGGCTTTTAACTGAATGACCTGACCAAAAGGTAAATTGGTCATACCAAATTTTGCCATACGTTATCAAAAACCGTAATTACTGTCAATTTACAGCAGTTTTAAAGCCGTAAGGCCAGCGTAAGGTAATTTAAACAAAGTTCAAATAATACACAGAATGCAGAGGATAAAGAAAGGTTAATAAGATGAAAAACAAATGGTCAGACCAGCTAATTTTAATTTTCGGGGTTCGGGGTTCGGGGTTCGGGGTTCGGGGTTCGGGGTTCGGGGTTCGGGGTTCGGGGTTCGGGGTTCGGG
>NZ_JALNTK010000058.1:0-607 GCF_023161865.1 Pseudoalteromonas sp. 2CM36K | reverse complement strand
ATTGGTATCTACTTTAGTATTCAATATTAACTTCTGGCGAAGTTAAACTGTCACAAAACAAAGACCCGTTTGGGTTGTATGGTTAAGTGACTAAGCGTACACGGTGGATGCCTTGGCAGTTGGAGGCGATGAAGGACGTATTAACTTGCGATAAGCCTAGTCAAGCTAGTAAAAAGCACTTGAGACTAGGATTTCCGAATGGGGAAACCCACCTGCTTGCAGGTATCGTTAACTGAATACATAGGTTAACGAGGCGAACGCGGAGAACTGAAACATCTAAGTACCCGTAGGAAAAGAAATCAACCGAGATTCCGAGAGTAGCGGCGAGCGAAATCGGAACAGCCCTTAAGCTTATTATGTGTTAATGGAAGGCTCTGGAAAGTGCCACGATACAGGGTGATAGTCCCGTACATGAAAACGCATTTTAAGTGAAATCGAGTAGGTCGGAGCACGTGAAACTTTGACTGAATATAGGTGGACCATCATCTAAGGCTAAATACTCCCAACTGACCGATAGTGAACCAGTACCGTGAGGGAAAGGCGAAAAGAACCCCTGTGAGGGGAGTGAAATAGAACCTGAAACCGTGTACGTACAAGCAGTAGGAGC
>NZ_JALNTK010000057.1:0-631 GCF_023161865.1 Pseudoalteromonas sp. 2CM36K | reverse complement strand
GTAATGGCTCAACTTTATGGGCTTTAGCCATCTCTGCCATTTCAAGTCTCACGATATTATATGATGTCAGAATACCCCAGAGCTCTTGATAAATACCTTCCTGTTTCAGGCTACGTAATGCTGGTTTATTTGATAGTTGATACTGCTTGAGCTCACCATAGCCTCGCTCTATTTCCCATCGTTGCCAATACACATCGAGTAGCGCTTTCAGCGGGTACTTTTCTGGACAGGCGCATGAGGTGATGAACCCTTTTATTTCCCCTTTAGGTGTCGGAATTTGAATAAGCCTTGCTTGCCATGTATCACCTAGGTAAGGGGCTGATTTCTTAGCTTGTGGTGAAATAGGCATTGTTATTAAGTGGTCGTAATCGCTAAATGACTCCGTTATTTCATAGCGCATTTTGCTTTTGATGGGCGTAAGCCAATGATGATTTTCGCTAACACCTTGCCAGCTCGTAAATAGTTCAGCCGAAAAGAAACCTCTATCAAATAGCGTCAATGAATAGTCAGGTGCTGAGCCAACAAGCTGTTGAGCATAATGAATTTCACTTTGAGTAATGGGGCCAAACGCTGCATCGGATATTAAATGCGTTCTTGTCGACATCAAGGTCACAGCAAGTACTGAGGGGAA
>NZ_JALNTK010000056.1:0-647 GCF_023161865.1 Pseudoalteromonas sp. 2CM36K | reverse complement strand
GACGACGTCAAGTCATCATGGCCCTTACGTGTAGGGCTACACACGTGCTACAATGGCGCATACAGAGTGCTGCGAACTCGCGAGAGTAAGCGAATCACTTAAAGTGCGTCGTAGTCCGGATTGGAGTCTGCAACTCGACTCCATGAAGTCGGAATCGCTAGTAATCGCGTATCAGAATGACGCGGTGAATACGTTCCCGGGCCTTGTACACACCGCCCGTCACACCATGGGAGTGGGTTGCTCCAGAAGTAGATAGTCTAACCCTCGGGAGGACGTTTACCACGGAGTGATTCATGACTGGGGTGAAGTCGTAACAAGGTAGCCCTAGGGGAACCTGGGGCTGGATCACCTCCTTATACGATTTAGAACTTATTTGTTCGTAGTGTCCACACAGATGATTGTTAGTTAGTTAGTTTGCTCTTTGAGTTTACTAATTAATATGCTCTTTAAAAATTTGGAAAAGCTGATAATAAAATTCGTATGAATAACAGTGTTATTTGTACAGAGTTTTCAAAAGTAAAAAAGAATGATAGCAGTATCATTCAGTGCCAATTTAATCATTTATGATTAATTGGTATCTACTTTAGTATTCAATATTAACTTCTGGCGAAGTTAAACTGTCACAAAACAAAGACCCGTTTGGGTTG
>NZ_JALNTK010000055.1:0-751 GCF_023161865.1 Pseudoalteromonas sp. 2CM36K | reverse complement strand
TGAGGGAAAGGCGAAAAGAACCCCTGTGAGGGGAGTGAAATAGAACCTGAAACCGTGTACGTACAAGCAGTAGGAGCAGACTTGTTCTGTGACTGCGTACCTTTTGTATAATGGGTCAGCGACTTATATTTTGTAGCGAGGTTAACCGATTAGGGTAGCCGTAGGGAAACCGAGTCTTAACTGGGCGAATAGTTGCAAGGTATAGACCCGAAACCCGGTGATCTAGCCATGGGCAGGTTGAAGGTTGAGTAACATCAACTGGAGGACCGAACCCACTAACGTTGAAAAGTTAGGGGATGACCTGTGGTTAGGAGTGAAAGGCTAATCAAACCGGGAGATAGCTGGTTCTCCCCGAAATCTATTTAGGTAGAGCCTCGGACGAATACTTACGGGGGTAGAGCACTGTTAAGGCTAGGGGGTCATCCCGACTTACCAACCCTTTGCAAACTCCGAATACCGTAAAGTACTATCCGGGAGACACACGGCGGGTGCTAACGTCCGTCGTGAAGAGGGAAACAACCCAGACCGCCAGCTAAGGTCCCAAAGTCATAGTTAAGTGGGAAACGATGTGGAAAGGCCCAGACAGCCAGGAGGTTGGCTTAGAAGCAGCCATCCTTTAAAGAAAGCGTAATAGCTCACTGGTCGAGTCGGTCTGCGCGGAAGATGTAACGGGGCTAAACTATGCACCGAAGCTGCGGATTCAAAATTTATTTTGAGTGGTAGGGGAGCGTTCTGTAAGCCGTTGAAGGTG
>NZ_JALNTK010000054.1:0-755 GCF_023161865.1 Pseudoalteromonas sp. 2CM36K | reverse complement strand
GTTACTGTCATCTTAACGTTATCACCAGGCATTACCATTTCTACGCCTTCTGGTAACTGTACGTCACCTGTTACGTCAGTTGTACGGAAGTAGAACTGTGGACGGTAACCTTTGAAGAATGGAGTATGACGACCACCTTCATCTTTCGAAAGTACGTATACTTCTGAAGTGAATGTAGTGTGTGGCTTGATTGAACCAGGCTTAGCTAGTACTTGACCACGTTCAACGTCTTCACGCTTAGTACCACGTAAAAGTGCACCAATGTTCTCACCAGCACGACCTTCGTCAAGAAGCTTACGGAACATCTCAACACCAGTACAAGTAGACTTAGTCGTCTCTTTGATACCAACGATTTCAACTTCGTCGTTCACGTTGATGATACCAGCTTCAACACGGCCAGTTACAACAGTACCACGACCTTGGATTGAGAAAACGTCTTCGATAGGCATGATGAATGGCTTATCGATGTCACGCTCTGGCTCTGGAATGTAAGAATCTAGTGCTTCTGCAAGCTCTACGATTTTAGCTTCCCATTGCTCTTCGCCTTCAAGTGCTTTAAGTGCAGAACCTTGAATTAGTGGTAAGTCATCACCTGGGAAGTCGTATTCAGAAAGAAGTTCACGAACTTCCATTTCTACTAGCTCAAGTAGCTCTTCATCATCAACCATGTCACATTTGTTCATGAACACAACGATGTAAGGAACGCCAACTTGGCGAGAAAGTAGGATGTGCTCACGAGTTTGTGGCATAGGACC
>NZ_JALNTK010000053.1:0-1044 GCF_023161865.1 Pseudoalteromonas sp. 2CM36K | reverse complement strand
TGAATCGCCCCGAGTTCATCGGAGACCAGTTTGTTTAAGTCAGGCCACTTTACCTGACTCGTTTAAATTATCATAGTAGTCTGTTTCATATTGAGCTGGTGAAATATACCCAATTGAAGATAATAAGCGTTGATTATTAAACCAATTGACCCACTCTAACGTTGCGTATTCAACAGCATCAACATTCTTCCACGGGCCATTTCTGCGAATAATCTCTGTTTTAAATAATCCATTTATTGTTTCAGCCAATGCATTGTCATAAGAGTCACCCACACTGCCTACAGACGCTTGAATTCCAGCTTCAGCAAGTCGCTCAGTGTATCGTATAGACAAATATTGGCTGCCTCTGTCGCTGTGGTGAATTAACCCTTCGGGGTTGCCACGATGCCAAATAGCTTGCTCTAACGCATCAAGAATAAGCTCTGTGTGCATTGTCGTTGATACACGCCAACCTACAATGTATCGTGAAAAAACATCTATCACGAAAGCGACATAAACAAACCCACTCCATGTGGCAACATAGGTGATGTCAGCTACCCAAAGTTGATTTGGCTGCTCAGCAGTAAATTGACGATTAACTAAATCAAGTGGCTTATCTTGTTGCTCGTCAGGTATCGTTGTCTTATGTGCTTTACCCCGACGAACACCTTGAATTCCCATAACTCGCATCAATCGTTCGACTGTACAGCGGGCGACTTGATGGTCGTCAAGCTGTAGCTGCTTCCATATTTTTCTTGCACCATAAACTGACATATTATCCTCCCACACTTCGCGAATGAGTATTATCAGCTCAGCATCACGCTTTTTGCGGTTAGACAGTCGCTCAGGCTCTCTTTGTATCTGTTTATGAGAATAATACGTTGATGGTGCAATCGGCAATTCCTTGCAAATTGACTCGACACCGTAATGCTCTCTGCAAGCATCAATAAAATCCACTATTACTTCTGTTTGCGGTCGAGCTCCGCTTGGGCGAAAAAAGCGGCAGCTTGCCTCAGGATATCATTCGTTCGCTTGAGCTCTTTATTCTCGCGCTCTAAGACGGCA
>NZ_JALNTK010000051.1:0-1223 GCF_023161865.1 Pseudoalteromonas sp. 2CM36K | reverse complement strand
CACGGCAAGATCATTATAAATTGAACTTATAGAGCAAGTAGCGATCAGATCAAGGCATAATAATTACTTGGTCGCATAAATATGAGCACTACTTTTCTGAAACATTTTAATTCAATTACAGATCCTCGCATTGAACGTTGTAAAAAGCATGAACTTATCGATATTCTTCTCCTTGCTATTAGCGCTGTACTCTCTGGTGCAGAAGGATGGGAAGATATTGAAGACTTTGGGCACCTAAAGCTTGATTGGTTAAAAAAATACGGTACGTTCAACGCAGGAATTCCAAAACATGACACGATTGCGCGCGTCATGTGTCGGTTAAAAGCAAATGAAATAGAAAGGGCATTTCAATCTTGGATATCATCACTGATTGAAATCACAGGTGCAGATATCATCGCTATTGATGGCAAAACCGCACGGCGTTCATTTACCACAAAAGACAGAAAAAGTGCCTTACACACGGTCAGTGCATGGAGTTGCCAACACCAGTTAGTGCTTGGGCAGACGGCTGTTGATAATAAAACAAATGAAATCACCGCAATACCAGAATTACTCACCCTGCTCGATATTGAAAACAGTATCATTACGTTAGATGCGATGGGATGCCAACAAGAAATAGCAAAACAAATCATCCAACAAAAAGCAGATTATATTCTTGCACTTAAAGGTAATCATTCAGGCATGCAAAAGGAACTAGAAGCGTGGTGGCACAAGTGCGAGCGTGAAAGGTTAACTAAGCATAATTGTGATGAACATACCGAAATAAGCTCAGGACATGGGCGTGTTGAAACACGTACATGCCAGCAGTTACTTATAGATAAAAGCTGGCTAGGCAAGGATTATCGTTGGCCTGGCTTAACGAGTATTATTAAGGTCAGGGCTGAAGTTCATGATAAGTCGGCAGGGTCGGATACCACTGAAACACGCTGGTATATAAGTTCATTAGACTTAAATGCAGCGCAAGCACTCAATGCAGTACGCAGTCACTGGCAGGTTGAAAGCATGCATTGGATGCTTGATATGAACTTCAGAGAAGATGAATCGAGAATACGCAAACTTCAAGGGCCATTAATGTTTAATGTAATGCGAAAGATAGCCATGGCGCTTTTTAAACAAGATGCATCTAAGTCAGCAAGTATGGCGAGGAAAAAGAAAATGGCAGGGCTAGACGATGATTACCGCTCAACCCTGTTAGAGTCTGGGATTAAAATGCGCTAGCCGTG
>NZ_JALNTK010000050.1:0-1231 GCF_023161865.1 Pseudoalteromonas sp. 2CM36K | reverse complement strand
TTGTAGATACCATCTCTCTTTATAGGCTTCAAGATCGTATTTAACTTTCTTGGAGCTTAAACGCTTCTTGATTTTTTATTACACCAAAACATATATGAATGAGTTTACGCATATTGGCGCCAATGATTTGCATCGACGTTTTGCCATTATTCAGCAAGGCTATTTTTTGCTGTTGTATCTTATAATTCCACTGCCCAGCGACTACTGCTGCCATATAAAGTTTACTTCTTATTTTTGAGGGCCCTAGCTTGCTCATAGTTGTACGGCCCTTCATTTTCCCAGACTCATGCAGCCGCGGTATTAAGCCACAGTAGGCAGCAGCTTGCTTAGCTCTGCTGAAATTTTTAGCGGCGAATATATACGTCAGCTCCCGAGACATAACAGGCCCAATACCGGGGATTGTTTCTAGTAACGTTCTATTCTTCTTTAAGTCAGGAAAGCTATTTATGTGACTATCAATATCTGACTTAAGTTTTTTTATCTCATCATCTAGAAAGTTAATCGTTTCTTTTAATGATTGAGTGACTCGCTCAGATGTCGCATTAAACTCACTTGCTTCTAATCGATTCTGCTCTCGTTGTTTATTGGACTCCAATGCATCAAGTCGACGCAGTAAGGATTTAAGCTCTCTAATTTCCTTTGCTTCAGGTTGCCAGAAGTTAACGGTTGATTGCTTAGCATAACCGTAGCTTGCAAGCATTATCGCATCTGACCTATCTGTTTTATGAACAACATTTAGAGCCTCAGCATATTTTTTTGCTTTGCTAGGGTTAGCGAGAATAATATTGAATCCTTGCTGGTATAAAAAGTACATTAACGGCTCATGGTAAACACCGGTTGGCTCTACCGTGATAACGATTTCCTCAGCTATAGTTTTGGTTGTACTTAAAAGCCACTGCTTAATTTCCTTGAAAGCTAGGTGGTTATTTTTAAATACTTTTGTTTTCTTTTTATTAGTGATTGGATCTCTCAGCCAACATAAATCAACTTTATCTTTACTGATATCAAAACCAATAAACATCATCTCTACTTACTCCCCTTGTACATACAGCATCAACTTAATCTAAGAGTGCTTGGATACCATTCAGTTTGTTGAGAATTGGAAGCTAGGGCTTAATCTACGGCTCAGTATCAAGTACTGGGCGGGGCTACAAGCTCACTAACTTCCGATGTAATAAATGATAGCTAATCATCTATTACAGAGAGATACAAGGCGGGGCTTTATGCCGCG
>NZ_JALNTK010000004.1:0-188533 GCF_023161865.1 Pseudoalteromonas sp. 2CM36K | reverse complement strand
GAGCTGGATTCGAACCAGCGAAGGCTGAGCCGTCAGATTTACAGTCTGATCCCTTTGGCCGCTCGGGAACCCCTCCAATGCAACGCGGCAGATAATAGCAAACTTCTTATTTAAGTAAAGAAAAAAGCTAAAGAAAATTCAAATTTAGCCGATAAATACTTATTAATTAGTTAAATAGGCTAAAGTCTATGCAGATTGGTGATTTGTTAATCACGGAGAGCCAGTTAAAAACGAGGCTCAACGAAAGTGTGCACGAAAACCGCCGAGGCGAGTTTGCACTTTTATTAGCAATGCTCTCTCACGATGCACTCGATTTTAGTGAATTCCACCTACCCAAAAGTGACACTAAGCATTATCAAGCTGATGAAGATGCTTTGCGTAAACAATTTGGCGCAGGTCCAAAGCAGCCATTAGCGCCAGATACCTTTAATATGTTAATTGGTAAAAATAACACAGAGCTTTTAGCAAAAATGGGAAGCGCTGTAGGGATGAGTGATATAAAGTTAACTCAGTGCTTAAAGCCTGAGCCATTTAATATTCGTGATGATAAAAACCACATTCCACTGACTGTCATTGATAACTGTGAACTAGCAGTCCGTCGACGAATTCAAAATACCAACACCGAGCTATCAAACCCTCAAATGGATCCGGTGGCATTTTATGATGATTTACAAAATGAAGCTATCCACCAGCCATTACATTTGTTTAGTGCCTAATCATATGTGTTCAATTGCTGCTTTATACATGCCATTTGATTGTAATAAACTGTGTTTATAGTAGAAAGTAACTATTGATTTTATAGATGCTTTATTTTAATAACTGATTTAATATAAAAAAAGCATCCAAAATTTAAATGCAATTGCTATAATGGCGCAAATGGTATGACATTAAATGCCATTATCATTAAACCAAGGTAATTAGGAACGTAATGAAGAAAACATTCACGCTGAATCATGAGAAAATCAAATACCCTCGTATGGTTGATGCTGCAAAGCATGAAGTGAAAAAATATTTGAAAAGAGAACGTAATAAAACTTTACCTGTTGATGCCGACTACTGGGCATTTGATTGTAAGTTTGGTAACACGGTTGAAGAAGCCCAAGTGGTTCACGTTGCTGAAATTAACAATCACATCAGTGAAATTGAAAAGCAAGGTTTAACTTCTTTTTACTTAGAGATTTTAGCAAGACCTGCACAGCGTCAAGATTTCGATGAAGATGATGGCGAGTAAAACGCTAATTTGCGTTTAGTGTAGTTTTTGAAAATGGGCCTTGTGGCCCATTTTTTGTAGCTGTTATTTATACACTATGACACTTTTTATACTTTTTATTACTGCCGCAAGGGCACGTATCATTACGTTTTACTTTAATATCGGCAACCGGTGTAATCTCACCATCAAGGTATCGCCATTGTCCATCTTCTTTAATAAACCTTGAATTTTCTGCCAACTCGCAATATAAATCTTGATAAAAGTAGTGAGCTTTAAATGTAACAAACCCTGTTTCATCATTATAACCAGAGTCTAATATGGTTAAGTTTATAAAACGGCAACTATTTGCAAAATCTTTAATTTCTGAAATTGAGTTTTCAGCTTGTTTTTCTTTTGCATAACTTTCACGAACAAAAACCGCGTTTTTAACAGCATAAGCACTGTAGCGTGCACGCATAAGTTGCTCTGGTGTGTGTGGCTGTTTGGTTTTTAAATGAAAAGGCTCGCAGCAATCAGCATAAGGTTGCTGACTGCCACAAAAACATAATAGGGCGTTAGGAGTCATGATAAATGTACTGTGTATTAAAACGCTAGTTTATCAAGCTTATTGCGTAAGTGAAATCTCAGAATGAGCGCTTTTTTTGCTAAAGCAATACAACTTAGTGCGCGTATGGCTCAAGTTTAATGATAACTGCGACAGTTGTTGGTTATTTATTATGTCAGTCCAGGTGATCACCGCGGCAAAATTTCCATTGTGAAGTGCAGAACTTAAAACATACTCTAAATTAACTAAATGTTTTTGACGAATAACCAGTAATTTACTGGTATCAATTGAGCATGAATCAAGTAGCGCTTTGCTCGGTACGTTATCTGGTGCTATTAACAGTGTCCATGCGTTTAGGCTGTTGTATTGGTGTAATACTTTTAATAACTCAAACGTTGCTGAAATTTCATCTTCAATTTGTACAACGTTAACACAATCTGATTGGTCATCTTGTTGATAGCTTTTAACTGTTCTTACGGTAATTGGCTGTAACATAATCTTCTCACTCACTGGGTTTTTATACAGTACATTCATACAGTAGTTTATACAGTTGTTTGGTGCAAGTGTTTTTTTGCTATTTTTTTGTACAGTTATTCATCTTAAAACGCGACAGTTACTATAAATATATAAATAATCTATATACAACAATGGTTTAATTTTTATTGAAAGTTAATGCCCACAGAATTAATTTTAAGGCTGGGAACAAATAAATACAGATGAACAGGGGGTATACAGTAGTTTAAATTAATTAAGCGTGCTTGTTTTGGCTATAAATGCTTAATTAATTTACAGATGAAATGAGTTGCTGGGCAGTGAAATTATTTTTCGCTACTAGGAGGAATCAAATGTGAGAATTGTAACTGGTGAATTTGTTCATACAGGCTGGCTGCGTAGCATTGAGCATCTTTAAGTCGTTTGGTACTAATATGTTTTCGTATATCGCTCATTGCTTCTATGGCAGGTTCATAGCCTTGACTACCGGCTAAGCTAAGCCACGCAGCACCATGAAATACACTTTGCGGCACACCTTGTCCTTTTATAAAAAACAGCCCTAAATAAAACTGCGCGCGATAATTTCCTGCCATTGCTGCCAAACGCATCCATTTTGCGGCTAAGGCGCCTTGTTCATTTTTAAGGTAATAAAGGGCTTTATTTAATGTGTCTTGATCGGTGTTTTTAGAGTTCGCAGGGAGATTTGCATCGCTTGGTTGCGTTACAAAAGAAAGAATGTTGTCTAATTGTTGCTCTAAGTCTTGGCCACTGGGTGTCGTTTTGATCATGCTACTTCGTTTGTTATTTTAATCACTTAGCTAGTTTAGTATATAGCAAGGTAAAATGTCCTGTAAAAAGTTATTTTTATGCTAAAATCTCGCCACTTTTTACAACCATAAGTTTATTATGCTCGAAGCCTTATTCAAAATCCGTGCAAATGATTCTTCGGTTCGCCGTGAATGTATTGCCGGTATGACTACATTTATTACGATGGTTTATATCGTATTCGTTAACCCAGCTATGCTTGCTGAAGCGGGTATGGACCAAGGTGCTGCCTTTGTTGCCACCTGTATTGCAGCTGCAATAGGGTGTTTTATTATGGGTTTGTGGGCCAATTACCCACTGGCATTGGCACCGGGTATGGGATTAAATGCATTTTTTACCTATGGTGTTGTATTAGGTATGGGTTATAGCTGGCAAGCTGCGTTGGGTGCGGTATTTATGTCAGGGTGTATATTTTTAATTCTAAGCTTATTTAAGGTGCGAGAGTGGATTATTAATGCAATCCCTCTGGTGCTCAAGCAAGCAATAGCAACGGGTATTGGCGCATTTTTAGCTCTCATCGCACTTAAAAGCGCCGGTATTATTGTATCAAGTCCTGCAACACTGGTGCAGTTGGGTGATATTACCTCGCCTGGTCCTTTATTGGCTATTTTCAGCTTTTTTGTTATTGCTGCACTGCTTTATCGCGATTTTAAAAGTGGCGTACTGATCAGTATTTTACTAGTCACCGCGATTGCTGTGTCTATGGGGTTAGTGGAGTATCATGGTGTTATTGCAATGCCACCTTCTATCATGCCGACCTTTATGCAACTGGACTTTAGTGCCGCGTTTGAACTGTCGATGTTGAGTGTTATTTTTGCGTTTTTATTCGTTGATTTGTTTGATACCTCAGGCACGTTAGTTGCGGTAACTCAGAAAGCTGGTTTAGCAGATAAAAACGGTAATATGCCGCGTTTAGGTCGTGCATTAAGCGCCGACAGCACAGCTACCATTGCAGGTGCAATGCTCGGTACTTCAACAACCACGTCATACATTGAGTCTGTTGCAGGTGTATCTGTTGGTGGTCGAACTGGTTTGACCGCTGTGGTTGTGGGTTGCTGCTTTTTACTGATGATGTTTTTTGCGCCTTTAGCTCAAATGGTTCCTGCATACGCAACCGCGGGAGCTATTTTATATGTATCTGTATTGATGCTACAAAACTTAAAGTTTGTAAATTGGGACGACATGACTGATGCAATTCCGGTGAGTGTTGTATTATTAATGACACCGCTGACTTTCTCAATTGCACACGGTATTGCACTTGGTTTTATTTCTTATACGGCGGTAAAAGTGCTGTGTGGCAAAAAAGATCAGGTAAGCATTAGTGTTTGGATTTTAACGGCCTTGTTTATTGTTAAGTTCGCATTTTTATCTTAATGCAGGCAGCTTGTTAGAATATGTATATGTTCTAGTATGTAAACACAAAGTGGGGCAAAATCCTATTCAAAAAAAAGCCCATGCAACTGCATGGGCTTTTTATTTAGAAAGGATGTTACCATTTCTTTTTAGGTGCAAATAATACGTCTAAATCATCTTGCTCTTGTTCGTTCTTTTTCTTCAATGATGTAGCATTTGATGCCTTGAGTTCATTACTTATCGTTTCAAGGTAGCCTTCAACTTCAGCCCGTTTTGCAGTAATGTAATCGTCATTGAATGAAACACTGTTAAGTGTGGAAGCTGCTTTTTCAAAGTACTGCCTTGCAGAGCCTATCATTCCAGCTGTTTGTGCTGCTAGACCACGTTTTATCTGGCTTTCAATGTTGATTCTTAGTTGTAGCTTTTCAAGGCGTTTGTCTTCTGCAATAAACGCTTGGCTGTCTACTTTGCCTTTATTATGCTCAGAACGAATAATAGTACGGAGCTTTTTTATACCCTGTATTAGTGATATCAGTTGCTTGTCATTACCTGGTAAAACAAAATCATCTGAACCGTCTTGAATTGGGTTTTGTAGTCGCTCTTTTGCTTCTTTTAAGCGGTTTTTTAGTCCACTACCTCCGCTTGAAATAGGCACCATTTGACTGAGCGCATCATGAATTCGTCGTTGTAATATTCGCTGAGTTGCCTCTGAAAGTGGAATGTTGGCGCTATTCATTAATGCTTCTTCGGTTTCTTCAATGATTGCTTTTTGCTTTGTTAACTCTTTGCGTCGTTCAGCTTCTTGTTTTTCTTTGTGTTGCTGAACAGCACTAACCAATAGTGCAATGACTATAAGTGCAACAATTAATACAATTATAATGGAAACGATCATGTTATAATTCTCAAGTTCTTAACCTTATTATCTAATCTTACATTAAATATATAAAAGGTGGGAAACTTTGCTCAGATTAACTGAAAAAAGCGTCACCATAAAGCGTTTAAATCTTAATATGTTATGTTTCGATTGCTGATAATCATTGCTACCTCAAGTGTATTTATTGTGTTAACCTGAAATTTCAATATATTAATTGTTACATTGTGTAACCTTAATCAGCCTTTTATATAGCTACCTATAGTTAGGGTGCGTTTTTATCTGTCAATGTGAATTATAACGAAACTACATAGCCATGAAATTACAACAACTTAGATATATCGTAGAAGTTCAAAATCATAAATTAAATGTTTCAGCTACGGCTGAGAGTTTATTTACCTCCCAGCCTGGTATTTCTAAGCAAGTACGTATGTTAGAAGATGAGCTCGGTGTACAAATTTTTGGCCGCAGTGGTAAGCATTTAACTCATGTTACAGGCGCTGGCGAAGAAATCATTAACATATCACGCGAAATACTCTCAAAAGTTGAGGGTATTAAAGCGGTTGCGAATGAACATACGCTGCCCGATCAAGGCAAACTTAATATTGCGACTACGCATACACAAGCACGCTATGCGTTACCAAGTGTAATTAAAGGCTTTACTCAAAAATACCCAGCAGTGTCACTACATATGCACCAAGGTACGCCTCAGCAAATATCGGATGCAGCTGCGCGCGGTGATGCAGATTTTGCGATTGCTACTGAAGCACTGCACTTATATTCAGATTTAGTTATGTTGCCTTGTTATCACTGGAATCGCAGTATTGTGGTTGCTAAAGATCATCCACTTGCGAAAAAAGCCGATAACTTAACGGTGGCAGATATAGCGCAGTATCCATTGATCACTTATGTATTTGGTTTTACTGGTCGTTCAGAGCTTGATAAAGCATTTAACGCCTACGGACTTGAGCCACATATTGTATTTACTGCCACCGATGCTGATGTTATTAAAACGTATGTGCGTTTAGGACTAGGTGTGGGTGTGGTTGCATCTATGGCAATTGATCAGGTAAACGACAGCGACTTAGTGTGCATTGATGCTAGCCATTTATTTGAGGCGAGCACGACTAAAATTGGCTTTAGAAAGGGCAGTTTTTTACGCACCTACATGTATGACTTTATCGAACGTTTTGCACCGCATTTAACTAAAGAGCGAGTAGAGCGTGCGAGTTTACTGCGTAATCAAGAAGATGTTGATAAGTTATTTGCTGATATTGAATTGCCGGTTAAGTAACCGCCATAAACAGCAATGAAAAGCCGCTTAGTTTTGCAACTAAGCGGCTTTTTTTGTGCTATGTAATTAACCTGAACTGTGGATAATAAATTCATCTCAAGCAGCTATTTTCAGCGCTAACTGCGTTGAATTTACTTGCAATAGGCGAGCTATTGACGCGTAATTTCGCCTTGTTTTCACTAAAAATCTCTAGCTAGAGAAAATAAACATAAATATCATTTTGATTCAATATGTTAGTAAATCTCTTAACCAGAGTTCAGGTTAATTAGCACTCGATAATATTAACGGCCAGTCCACCGCGAGCGGTTTCTTTGTATTTTGTTTTCATATCGTTACCCGTATCGAGCATGGTTTTTATTACTTTATCCAGCGATACTTTTTGCTCACCACTACCGCGAATAGCCAGGCGCGACGCATTAATTGCTTTAATAGCGCCCATTGCATTACGCTCAATACAGGGGACTTGCACTAAGCCGCCAACAGGGTCACAGGTTAACCCTAAGTTATGTTCCATACCAATTTCAGCGGCATTTTCTACGTGTACAACGTTACCACCAACAATTTCAGTAAGTGCGCCTGCGGCCATTGAACAAGCAACACCGACTTCGCCTTGGCAACCCACTTCAGCACCAGAAATAGAGGCATTCTTTTTATATAAAATGCCTATTGCAGCGGCAGTTAATAAGTAGCGGGTAGCAATATCACGGTCTACTTCTTTAATAAAAGTATGATAATACATTAATACTGCAGGTAAAATTCCGGCTGCGCCATTTGTGGGGGCAGTTACTACACGTCCTCCGGCTGCATTTTCTTCGTTTACAGCTAATGCGAATAAATCAACCCAGTCCATGGCGCGCAGCGGGTCGTTACTCACTTCTACATTAAGCTTTAAATATAAGCTTGGCGCACGGCGTTTTACTTTTAATCCGCCAGGTAAAATACCTTCGGTGCGCATACCTCGCTCAATACAGGCTTTCATTACTTGCCAAATATTAAATAGCTCATCTTTAATGGCTTCTTCACTGCGTAACGTTTTTTCGTTTTTCATCATTAACGTTGATACGCTGTAACCCGACTCTTTACACATTTCGAGTAATTCTTTAGCCGTTCCAAACGGGAACGGGGCAGGGTTTTCTTCACGAATATCTAAGGCCGCTTGTTTTTCTTTTTCAAACTCTTCATCCGAAACAATAAATCCGCCACCAATAGAGTAGTAAACTTTGCTATATACTTTTTCGCCATTGTTATAGGCAATAATTTCCATTGCGTTGGAATGTTTAGGGAGTGTCTTTCTGCGATGGAAAACAATCGCGCCCTGCTTAGGGAATTTAGCTTTGTGAGTTTGGTTTAGGTAAATAACCTGTTCTTTTTCAATTTTAGCGAGTATGTCATCCACTAAATCGGCATCAATGGTTTCAGGATCATACCCTGCTAAGCCAAGTATCACTGCTTTACCAGAGCCGTGGCCAACACCTGTTTGGCCAAGCGAGCCGTAAAGCTCTACTTTTACATCGGTCACATTTGCTAATAGTTGTTGTTCATCTAGGTCATTAACAAATAAGCGTGATGCACGCATTGGGCCAACGGTATGTGACGATGAGGGGCCAATACCAATGCTAAACATGTCAAATGCACTGATCATAATGTGTGTCTCTACTTAGTTTTCTCAGCATTCAGCTGTTCTTTGAACGGTCGACTATAATAACGTGGAAATGCAGGTGTGTAACCCTTATTAGCAAAGATTTAAACTGGTATGGCGAGTTGTTTTGTAAAGTTTTTAATAATGCTGGCTGTGGCACCCCACAAAAGCCCGTGAGGAGTGATAAAGCCATTTAAAGTTAGGGCTTTTCCATTACGTTCAAAGGGGATTGGTTGCCAATTAGCTTCGTTGTTCAGTGCTTTTATAGAGAGTAAAAAGCTGGCTTGTACTTCGTTATGATCGTTCTCCCATACCGTTTCTTTTTTAATTAAGCCCACAAAAGGACGTATAGTAAATCCAGTAAGGGTAGAGTATTGGGGCAGCTGGCCTAAAACTTGAACATTATGCGGGGGAATGTTTAGCTCCTCGTGTAATTCACGCAGTGCCGTGGTGCGCAGGTTAACATCATTAATTTCAAATTTACCACCCGGTAAACAAATCTCCCCAGGGTGGTGATGTAAATAGGTTGGCCGCTTACACAATAAAACATGTGCTTCGTTATCTATATCAATCAAAGGTAGCATCACTGCACTGGCGCGCTTTTTTTTATTATCTTTGAGCTGATCCACGGCTAAACTGCGGTTTAATTGAAAACGAGCCGAAATGGTTTCACTATTCAAAGCGACCTTCATTTAATATAGGGAGTATTTTATTTACTTTATCGTATGTTTCTTGATATTCCAATTCGACTTTTGAATCAGCAACAATGCCACCGCCAGCCCAACAATGTATTTGCTGATGATGAGTAACTAAAGTTCGAATGGTAATACTGGTATCCATATTACCGCAGGCGCTAATATAGCCAATAGAGCCACAATAAATACTGCGTCTGTGTGGCTCCAGCTCTTCTATTATTTCCATTGCGCGCACTTTTGGTGCCCCGGTAATAGACCCTCCAGGGAATGCAGCTTCAAGTTGATCGACTGCTGTTTTTCCTTCATCAAGGATGGATGTAACTGTACTTACCAAATGGTGTACTGCCGGAAAGCTTTCAATAGCAAATAAAGAAGGTACAACAACAGAGCCCGATTTTGCGACTTTACCTAAATCATTTCGTAGCAGGTCTACTATCATTACATTTTCAGCGCGGTCTTTACTTGAATTTGCCAGTAAGGTCGCTTGTTTTGCATCCTCAAGGGCATCTTCTTTGCGAGGTAAAGTCCCTTTAATGGGTTTTGTTTCTACTTTATTGTCGTGTACTGCAATAAAACGCTCGGGTGAGATTGATAAAATAGCGCCCTGAGGATGATTAATAAAACTAGAAAAAGGCGCTTTATTAGCCTGAGTTAATTTAACATAGGCGCTCCAAGGCGAGCCTTGGTAATGTGCGCTAAAACGCTGCGCTAAGTTAATTTGATAGCAGTCACCACTTTTTAGGTATTCTTCAATCGCGGCAAACTTTTCGCTATAGCTAGTCTGACTCATATTTGACTGCCACGCTGATGTAAGCGAAAAGCTCTCGTGTTTAGGTGGTTGCGCTAAATATTGCTGATATAGCCAAAGGCGGTCTGCATTGGGCTGCGAAACATAAAACCACGTGCGCAGTTGTTTATCGTAAATCAGTGCATCAAGGTAAAGTCCAACCGCCATTTGCGGTAAATTTATGTCGTGTAAAGCGCTGCTTGGTAGTTGCTCTATAGTACGGCCTAAGTCATAGCCAAAATAACCCAGCCAGCCACCATTAAAAGGTAAGTTGTTGGCGGCTTTAGTGCTGTCTAACTTTGCCAGTTCATTATTCATTATTTCAAAGCAGCTTTTTATGTTTGGCTGGTTATTAAAAACGCTTTGATTATTTTCGACTTCAAGGGTGCTCTGGGGGGCAATCGCAATAATGTCAAAACGACTGTTTATGTGATCACTATCACCCGAATCTAATAAAATGGCGTAAGGCAAATGAGCAAAATGCGAAAATACCTCAATACAATTTTGTGATATGGCTAATTCAACACAATTTTTTTTATTGTTTAGCATTTACTACCCCTATAAGAACTGGCTCCAAACGGGCTGGGAGGGTATCATAAGTCAAATTTATTTGGCAGCGTTTAGTGAGCGCTGTGGTTGAAAACAGTTCGAACCACCGTCACGGGTTTGATATCGCTTACGTGCAGCGTGAGTAACAACAACTTAAGGAACCACTATGAGTACAATTCGTCAGCAAGACTTTATTGATAGCATTGAAGATGCCTTGCAATACATCTCGTTTTACCATCCTCTTGATTTTGTTCAAGCACTAGAGAAAGCGTATAACAAAGAACAAAGTAAAGCTGCTAAAGATGCGATTGCGCAAATTTTAATTAACTCGCGTATGTCGGCAGAAGGTAAGCGCCCACTGTGTCAAGATACCGGGATCATTACTTGTTTCGTAAAAGTAGGGATGGATGTTAATTGGGATAAAACCGACTTAACAGTACAACAAATGGTTGATGAAGGAACGCGTCGTGCGTACTTAAATCCAGATAACCCTTTACGTGCATCGATTGTTGCAGATCCTGCGGGAACACGTAAAAACACTAAAGATAATACGCCATCAGTGGTTCACATTGACTTAGTTGCAGGCGATAAAGTCGAAGTGATGGTCGCTGCTAAGGGCGGCGGCTCAGAAAACAAAAGTAAAATGGTGATGTTAAACCCATCTGACGATGTGGCTGAGTGGGTAGAAAAAACGCTACCAACAATGGGGGCGGGTTGGTGTCCACCTGGCATGCTAGGTATAGGTATTGGTGGCACGGCAGAAAAAGCAGCGGTAATGGCCAAAGAGTCATTAATGGATCCGGTTGATATCCATGAGCTAATTGAGCGCGGCGCAGAAACAACAGAAGAAAAACTACGTTTAGAAATTTTTGAACGTGCGAATAAATTAGGTATTGGTGCGCAAGGCCTTGGCGGTTTAACCACGGTTGTTGATATTAAAATTAAAACAGCGCCTACTCACGCAGCTTCAAAGCCAGTGGTTATGATCCCAAATTGTGCTGCAACGCGCCACGTTCACTTTACCCTTGATGGTTCAGGCCCTGCGAATTTAAAAGCACCTAAATTAGAAGATTGGCCAGAAGTGACTTTCGAAGTGGGTGAGGGTACACGCCGTGTTAATTTAGATACTCTTACTAAAGAAGACACTAAAGAATGGAAAATGGGTGAAACCGTTTTACTCTCAGGTACTATTTTAACGGGTCGAGATGCTGCTCATAAACGTCTTCAGGATATGATCAACTCAGGGGAAGGTTTACCTGAAGGTGTTGATTTTGATAACAAGTTTATTTACTACGTTGGCCCTGTGGATGCAGTAGGCGATGAAGCAGTAGGTCCAGCGGGTCCTACAACGGCAACACGTATGGATAAATTTACCGATATGATGTTAGAAAAAACCGGCATCGTGGGTATGATTGGTAAAGCTGAACGAGGCCCAGCAACGGTTGAGTCTATTAAAAAGCACCAGTCAGTGTATTTGATGGCGGTAGGCGGTGCGGCTTACTTAGTATCTAAAGCAATCAAAAAAGCACGTGTTGTTGCCTTTGAAGATTTAGGTATGGAAGCTATCTACGAATTTGAAGTAGAAGATATGCCAGTAACAGTTGCCGTAGACAGTGAAGGAGCAAATGCACACACCCAAGGCCCTGCTATTTGGAAGGCAAAAATTGAAGAGCTAGACAGCAAAATGAAGTAAATTTTTACTTAAAAAGCAATCATATAAGCGAGCACTGTGTGCTCGCTTTTTTATTTACTTTTATATTTGCAAAGACTTATACACCTCAGACCAGTTTATGCTGCATAGGCAATTAGTGTATAAGTCACTGTATTTTAAAGTGTAGTGTACTTTTTTAGGGTGTATGGTTAAGTTTACAAATAACTTTAGGGTGACGTTCACGTAAGCGTAAACTTTAATTGCGGTGGTGTTTTTAACTTTAATACTTAATCAGATGGTTATTTTTGGATTTTTTATGCTTACTTTTAACGATAAGTCGTTTTATATTTCACTTTGACGCGCTTTATCTGGTTTATTTACTCATGGTATGGCGAACCATTAACTGAAGTGATAAAGTCTCGGCAATTTGTAGCGTGCTTGCCCAAAAGGGCCTATTATTTTCGGAGTATTTAAAGTGGTTGTATTTAATCAAGTTGAATTTGATAACCATGAACAAGTGGTTTTTTGTTCAGACAAAGCGTCTGGTTTGAAAGCCATTATTGCGGTACATAACACAAACTTAGGCCCTGCGGTAGGCGGTTGTAGAATGTGGGATTATGTTAACGATGAAGATGCAGTATATGATGTGCTGCGTTTATCAAAAGGGATGACCTATAAAAATGCCGTAGCACGCTTGCCATTTGGTGGTGGTAAATCGGTTATTATTGGTAATGCCAAAGAAATCAAATCTGAGCAGTTATTTCGCGCATTTGGTCGCCAGTTAGAGCGACTAAATGGTAGCTACTACTCAGCAGAAGATGTAAACATTACCTGTGATGATGTGGCGTTAATGAACAAAGAAACAAATTACGTGCTAGGTCTTGAAGGAAAAAGTGGTAACCCTTCGCCGTTTACAGCCTATGGTACGTTTTTGGGCATGAAAGCAGCGCTTAACCATCAACGCGGTATTCAAGACTTTTCTGGTATTAAAGTTGCGGTGCAAGGTTTAGGTGCAGTAGCTTATGGATTATGTAAACATTTGTTTGAAGCTGGTGCTGAGTTATTTGTTACCGATATTAATCAAGCTGCAGTAGAACGTGTAGTAAATGATTTTGGCGCAACTGCAGTTGGTATTGATGAAATATACGACCTAGATGTGGATGTTTATGCACCCTGTGCATTAGGTGCCACTATTAATGACACAACAATCCCACGCTTAAAAGCAACGATAGTAGCAGGCTGTGCAAACAATCAACTTGCTGAATCACGCCATGGTGAAATTTTACGTGAAAAAGGTATTTTATATGCGCCTGATTATGTAATAAATGCAGGTGGTATTATTAACGTTTATTACGAAACTGCACCAGAGGGTTACAGTAAAGAGGCTTCTAATAAACACGTAGAAAGAATTTACGATACACTGAGTGAAATTTTTACCCGTAGTGAAAAAGAGCAAAAATCAACCCATTTAATTGCCGATGAACTGGCACAAGAAATTATTGAAAACGGACTTTAAGTTTCCACTCGATTTAAAATAGGAGCGAAATACGCTCCTTTTTTATACCTTATGTAAGACTTTAGTATAACTACACCCAAAGCGTCATTTTAGTTAATGCGAATATAGATAAAGCACGGTAAAATTTAGTTTTACACTTTATCTATATTTTATGTCCTCTACTGATTTTTCTATTACCCCTCTTGATTTTGAGCAATGGCCTCGAAAGCAACACTTTGAGTTATTTCAGCAGTTCACTCAGCCTTATTTTAATGTGTGCGTACAACTGAATGCGGAAAAGTTATATATCGCCTGTAAACAAGCTAATATTGCTTTTTTTCATGGTTATATTTATTGCTTATTAAAAGTTTGTCATAAGTATGAGCCGATGATGCTGCGCATTATTAACCAAAAACCTTGTTACTTAAGTGCTACGCGGGCAAGTGTAGTCGAGCTTGCCGATGACGAGTCGTTTCGCTTTAGTTATTTTAAATTACACGAGTCGTTAAATGAATTTGCCCGTGAGGCGAAAGCTATTAGCAATGCCACAAAATTAAACCCACTGTTTTCTGATGCGTTTGCAGCAACTGAAGGGCAAGCAGATTTAATTCATGTTTCTGTATTACCTTGGTTAAACTTTAGCAGCTTTTCACATGCATTTACCCACGGTCAAAGTAATGGTATTCCTAAATTTGTGTTTGGCCAATACAATACTGAGACAGGTAAAATGCCGCTCGCTATTGATGTTCATCATGCGTTGTTGGATGGGCTTCATGTCGCTAAATTTATAAAGCAATTGCAGTATACATTTAATAATTTAAGTAATAATAATTAATTAAAAAGTTGTAAGTTTTATGTTATTATTTACCAGCAGTGCTTTTAACTTAAATTGTCGCTCTAAACTTATCCAAATATAAAAATTAATAATTATAAAGGCAATATCTGATGAATCGCTTAGTGATTTTATGTATTTTGTTGGTGATTTTTTCTGTTGACGCACAACAGCAGACTCGTTTGCCGTTACGTGATTATTTTTTTGAAACCTGGAATACACGTACGGGTCTTCCTCACAATAGCATTAATAGCCTTGCACAAACACAAGATGGGTATCTATGGGTGGGTACTTGGGAAGGACTTGCCCGCTTCAATGGCCGAGAGTTTAAGTTATTTACTCGCTCCGAAATTACTGACTTGCCTGACTCAGGCGTACGTGCGCTAACCCCTACATCTGATGGCGGTTTACTTATTGCAGGAGCGCGCGGCGGTATTAGCTTATATCAACATCGCCAATGGGACACGCAACCACCTGCCCAAGCGATGGTTAATCATATATTTAAAAGTAAAAATGATAACTTGTGGCTAGCGCTTGAGAATGATGGTGTGTTTTATCGTTCAGCTAGTAGCACTCAAGACATCCCAATAATACAAAATGTCAGTGCGTATCGAATCATTGAAGACCCCAAGGGGGTTATATGGGCGGCGACCAGTGATGGCCTGTATAAAATAGTCAACTACAAACCCACTTTGATGACGCCACAACAAGGGGTTCCAGATGCTCCCGTATATACCTTATTAATCACCCGTGAAGGTCGACTCATTATAGGAAGTGAAAGAGGGGCACGAATCCTTAATGGTGGGCTATTTGAATCGCCTCACCCACAACTCGAGGCGGAATCTATTTCCAGTTTGTTAGAAGATGATCATGGGGATCTGTGGTTTGGCACCATTAATAAAGGTGTTTTTAGGCTTAGCGTCGATGGTTTAGAGCAATTAGATGCTAAAAATGCTTTACCCGCTAACCGTATTCTTTCTTTGTTACAAGACAGAGAAAATAGTATTTGGGTAGGCACCAATGCTGGTGTATTTAGGTTAAGAGAAGCGCCGTTTTCATCGTGGGGCAAAAAGCGAGGCTTATCTAGCGATTATGTGCGTACGGTATTGTCACATTCTGATGGCAGTTTATGGATAGGCGGAAGCACGGGTTTAGATCGGCTGCACAATAATCAGATCAGCCATATTAAAGGCACTAAACAAGGCTCGCCATATTCAATACTAAGCTTACTAGAGCAAAACCAAGGTGATGTCTGGGTAGGCACATACACCTCGGGTGTTTTAAAAGTGGTTAATAACGAACTCGTACCTTATTTAAACCGTGATAATGGCTTAGGTAGTAATGAAGTAAGATCTTTACTTTTTGATTCAAAAAATCGCTTATGGATAGGCTCGGCCATGGGGCTGACACGCGTTAATACCGATGGTAGCTTAAACCAATTTACTAATGAAAAAGAGCTGCCGAGTGGGTTTATTTTAGCCTTGAGTGAAGACAACTCAGCTAATATTTGGGTAGGAACCGGTAATGGGGTCGTGGTTTATGACACTCAAACTGACTTGTTTAATCCTGTTGAGTTTCCTGCTGAATTTGCCGCCCAATATGCGTTTGGCTTTTACATTGATGATAAATACACGTGGGTGGCTACCGATCGTGGCTTAGTTCGTTATCAGCATTCAAACGCAAAGATGACTATTTTAGGGCGTGAATTAGGTTTACCCGTTGATAAGCTTTTTCAAATTGTGCCGTTTAAAGACTCACTTTGGCTATCAAGTAACCGTGGCATTATTGAAGTCAATTATAAGCAGGTAAATGAGCTGCTTGATTCAAAATCTAACAATAGAGGTACGCTCGCCTTTCAATTATACGATGAGGCTGATGGCATGCACAGTGCACAAGCAAATGGCGGTTCAACCCCCTCTGCAACCGCTCATTCAGATGGCACAATTTGGTTTGCTACCGCAAAAGGGGTGAGTACAGTAAAACTGGAACGCTTAAAAGATGCCACTAAAATAGCGTTACCAACGATTGTTGAAAGCTTTTCTGTTGATGGTAAACCAACGTCGTTACCTATAGACGGTGAAACTATTATTTTACCACCAGGGGTGACGCGCTTGTCATTTCAATACGCGGGACTGAGCTTTATTATGCCGCAGCGATTAAACTTTCAAACAAAATTGGAAGGCTTTAATAACGAATGGGTCAACCGTCAACACATAGCGACTGCTGAATACACTAACTTACCTGCGGGCAAGTATTCTTTTGCTGTACGTGCAGCCTATCCAAATACTGATTGGCAACAAAATCACAAAGTCGTTAACTTTGAAATTCAATCGCACTTTTGGCAAAAAACAAGCTTTAAGTTGTTTATGTTTTTTCTTTTTGTGGTGGTGATATATAGCGCTTATCGCTACCGCTTATATCGTTATAAACAAGTTGAAAAGGAATTAACGAGTCGAGTGGTGAAGCAAACGCAAGCACTGCAAGAGCAAGCCAGTGCCTTTGCGTATCAAGCCACACACGATCAGCTTACCGATTTACCGAATCGCCGCGCATTTGATGGCTGGCTGGCGGATAACTTTTCAGACTTTAAAGCATGTAAAAAATCACTTGCTATCGCTATTATGGATATTGATCACTTTAAACGGATTAACGATGGTTGGTCACACCTCATAGGTGATCAGGTTATATGTGAAATAGCTAACATTCTTAAAGCGCACTGCGAAGGTGAGCAAGAGGTAGCTCGCTGGGGTGGCGAAGAGTTTACTTTTGTGTTTCCCGATACGAGTGCAGTGCAGGCCCAAGAAATGTGCGAGAAGTTACGCAAATGTATTGAAAATAAAAACTTTTCAAATATCGCAGAAGGCCTCAGCGTAACCGTGAGTTTTGGTGTTTCTGACTCTGGTGATGTTGATGATTATGACCGATTATTATCACGGGCCGACCAAGCTTTGTATAAGGCAAAAAACAATGGTCGAAATCGAACTGAAGTGATGTGATTGAAAAACAGCCTCACTGCACCCATTACTATTTTAATAATACGGGCGCAGCATTTTAGCGTTAAAGCTAAATGGTTTGATTTAGGACGACCCAATGATAAATGGGCTATTAATTTTTGTTTTAATTGTATTTATTATAATGTTTTGGCGCTGGCCTGATATTCAAAATGCCGTGTGGCACCGTAAATACAGTGGTTTATTATTAAGCGAGCAACAACATACGTTGTTACTGCGTGCTATGCCCATATACAACAAAATGACCGATGCAGAGCGAGCAAAGTTAGCATCCCATATTGTGTGGTTTTTAAATGAAAAGCGTTTTGTTGGCTGCGATGGGTTGCAACTAACGGAGGCAATGAAACTCATTATTGCCGCCGATGCCTGCTTGCTGGTGCTTAACAAGCCTTGGCCTTTGTATAAAAACGTAAAAGAAATTTTACTTTACCCCAGCGCGTATTACGCGCCCCAATCAAGCCGCGATAACGCAGGCCTTGTCAGTTTTCATAATACAGTAAGGCAAGGTGAATCGTGGCCGGGGGGAACATTGGTGCTTAGCTGGCATGATGTGCTTGAGGGCAACCGCTTACCCAGTGATGGGCATAACTTAGTGTTTCATGAATTTGCACATCAACTTGATCAAGAAACCGGTAAAACCACCGGCACACCACTACTTGCATCACAGGCAAAATACCAACAATGGGGCAGAGTATTTAGCCGAGCGTTTTCGCAGTTAAAAACCCATGTTGCTTATAGTATGCCGCATGTAATACATAGCTATGGAGCCACCAATGAGGCTGAGTTTTTTGCGGTGATCACCGAAACATTTTTAGAAAAGCCTGCCGATTTACGCCGTGAAGACCCTGAAATTTACCATTTGCTAGTGGATTTTTATCAATTTGATCCTATTGTTTGGCACTGATTTTATGCACTTCATCCTATTACGCTGGTAACTTGCTGGCGTTTTTGTTGCAATCATGTAATAGATCAACACACAGCAACAATAACAAGTGAGATAAGCATGAAAAAAATGCTGCAAACAGCACTCGCGTTATCAGTTTCATTGGCATTAGGCCACGCACACGCAGAGCAAACGGATGAAAAAAAATGGCAAGTTGATTCACCTAAAGGGCAATTTGTTGATGCATCTATTAGTGTAGAGCAAGGCACATGGATGAATGTCGATATAAGTCCTGACGGAGAAACCTTAGTATTTGATTTACTGGGCGATATTTACACCATGCCAATGAGTGGTGGTAAAGCGACTAAAATAACCTCAGACATTGCATGGCAAATGCAGCCGCGCTTTAGCCCAGATGGCAAGCACATTGCTTTTACATCAGATCAAGGCGGTGGTGACAATATTTGGATAATGGATGTTAACGGCGAAAACCAAACCGCCGTCACTGACGAAACATTTAGATTACTCAATAGCCCTGCGTGGAGCCCTGATGGTGATTATTTAGTTGCACGTAAGCATTTTACCGCCAGTCGCTCGCTAGGTGCGGGTGAAGTTTGGCTTTATCACAAAGCCGGCGGTAAAGGGGTGCAACTGACTAAACGTGAAAACGATCAAAAAGACTTAGGTGAACCCATGTTTTCACCGGATGGTCGGTATGTTTATTTTTCTCACGATGCAACCCCAGGTAAAACTTTTCATTATTCAAAAGACTCTGTTGCCGGTATTTATAAAATTAAACGTTATGACCGTGAAACAGGCGACATAGAAACCATTATAAGTGGCATGGGCGGGGCAATAAGACCGACGCCGTCGCCAGATGGTAAAAAACTAGCGTACATAAAGCGTGATGACTTTCAAACCAGCCTGTACTTATATGATTTAACCAGTGGTGAGCATACTAAGCTATACGATAAGCTAGAGCGCGATATGCAAGAAACGTGGGCGATTCATGGCGTATATCCGACTATTGCGTGGACCCCAGATAACGAAGAGCTGGTATTTTGGGCTGGTGGCACCCTTCATAAACTCAATGTAGATAATAAATCAGTTAGCGATATTGCATTTAAAGTAGACACTACGAAAAAAATTCAAAAAGCAGTGCGTTTTACTCAAAATATCGACACTGATGAGTTTGATGTAAAAATGCTGCGCAATGTGCAAATTAGCCCTGACGGTGAAACCGCACTTTTTGAAGCATTGGGCTATATTTACATGCGCGACTTAGAATCAGGAAAAATAAAGCGCTTAACTAAGCAAACCGATCATTATGAGTTATTCCCGCAGTATTCTCGTGATGGCAAAAACATTGTCTACACCACGTGGGATGATAACGAACAAGGCACCGTGCGTGTCGTCTCTGCACGCAGTGGTCGTGGCGACACTATTACACAAGAGCCGGGAAAATACGTAGAGCCAACATTTAGTCCAGACGGCAAAACCGTGGTGTATCGTAAAGCCAGCGGCGGCAACATTTTAAACCCTAAGTGGTCACTGCATCCTGGGGTATACAGTGTTAGTGCTAAAGGCGGAAAAAGTGAGCTCATTTCTAAAAGTGGCTATCAACCTCAGTTTGGCAGTGCCAACGATCGTGTTTATATTATGAGCCCATGGCCTAAGCCGACATTAAGTGTGGTAGAGCTTGAAAGTAAAAAAGTACGTAAACTGTATGAATCAGAGCACGCCACTGAATTTAGAGTCTCTCCTGATGGTGAGTATTTAGCTTTTGCTGAGCGCTTTAAAGTATTTGTTACTCCATTTGTAGAGCGCGGCAAAACGATAAATATTGGGCCCAAAGACAGTCAATTTCCAATTGAGCAGCTATCTGTACGCGCCGGTGAAAACATTAGCTGGAGTGCAAATAGCAATAAACTGTATTGGACACTGGGGCCTGAGCTTTACCATGCCAGTTTAGAGGGGATGTTTGCGATTAATAAAGCGGATGATAAAGACGTTAAAGTAAAAAGCGGTACTAACATCGGCTTTAGTAAAAAAATGGCTGAACCGCAGGGCATGATTGCATTAACTGGCGCTAAAATTATTACCATGGAGGGTGAAAAGGTCATTGAAAATGGCGTTATTGTTACCGATGGCAAACATATCAAAGCCATTGGCACTGCTGCTGATGTGAGCATTCCTAAGGGAGCAAAGGTCATTGATGTAACAGGTAAAACAATTATGCCAGGCATTGTAGATGCCCATGCTCATGGCTCTCAAGCCAGTGATGAAATTATCCCGCAGCAAAATTGGAAAAACTTAGCAGGTCTTGCGCTGGGTGTTACTACTATTCATGACCCATCAAACGATACCACTGAAATATTTACCGCGAGTGAAATGCAAAAAGCGGGGATGATCGTTGGTCCGCGTATTTTCTCTACCGGTACTATTTTATACGGTGCGAATATGCCTGGGTATACCTCGCATATTGACTCATTAGATGATGCTAAATTTCATTTAGAGCGTCTTAAAAAAGTGGGTGCGTTTAGTGTTAAATCTTATAACCAACCGCGCAGAGAGCAGCGTCAGCAAGTTATAGAAGCAGGGCGAATGCTTGAAATGATGGTAGTCCCTGAAGGGGGGTCATTATTACAACATAACTTGAGCATGGTAGTCGATGGTCATACAGGTATTGAACATTCAATTCCTGTTGAACATATTTATGACGATATTAAGCAGCTATGGTCACAAAGTGATGTAGGTTACACACCTACATTGGTGGTTGCCTATGGCGGTATTTGGGGTGAAAACTACTGGTATGATAAAACGGACGTATGGAATCATCCACGTTTAAGTAAATTTGTGCCTAAAAACCAATTATTACCGCGCTCAATGCGCCGAGTTAAAGCGCCCGATCATCACTATAATCACTTCAACAATGCTCGCGTAGCGGCTGAGTTACAAGATTTAGGTGTACTTGTTAATTTGGGTGCGCATGGCCAACGTGAGGGGTTAGGTGCGCATTGGGAAATGTGGATGTTTGCCCAAGGCGGCATGAAGCCACTGGAAGCAATTAGAGCATCGACACTCGATCCGGCAAAATATTTAGGCCTAGAT
This sequence comes from Pseudoalteromonas sp. 2CM36K, assembly GCF_023161865.1. Taxonomy (NCBI): domain Bacteria; kingdom Pseudomonadati; phylum Pseudomonadota; class Gammaproteobacteria; order Alteromonadales; family Pseudoalteromonadaceae; genus Pseudoalteromonas; species Pseudoalteromonas sp. 2CM36K. The sequence goes on along the minus strand of NZ_JALNTK010000004.1, from coordinate 167,291 downwards.
AAAAATGTGGGTTCATTAGAGGTCGGTAAACTGGCAGATTTAATGGTTATTGATGGCGACCCACTGAAAAACATACGTGATTCAGACAAAATTGATTACACCATGATCAACGGCCGTTTGTTCAACGCAGCCACCATGAACGAAGTAGGCAAAAAACAGCGTGAACCATTATTTTTTGAATAATGCAGCCATTTTTTAGTTAATAAGCGGCTATTTAGCCGCTTTTTTAATACTGTATTTACCTATTTAACTAACCGCTACTATCGCTTTTAAAATATTATCACTAGGTGGAGTCACTGTTACATCATGCATCACCCTCGCTCTACATATATAACCTTCCTTTAAAATAAGTAAGTGTTGCGTGGCTTCAATTGCTTTTTCTCTATTGTGAGCAAATTCAGGCGTTTCTAAAAGAGCTGATAGTATGATCTCAAAGTTCGCTTGCTTGTGCTGTTTGCAAAGTTTGGCAATAGGGTCGTTCTCTACAGGGTACTCAGCTGCAGTATTAATAAAAAAACAGCCATTAAAACACCCTAACTCTGAAATCTCATTATTAATCCACTTTTTCAGTCCGGCAAAAATTGTCTGTGCGACTAACATAGCGCTAGGTTGTATACATATTTTTTTAAGCCAAGCGTTAAAGCAGATGTCACGTGCGACTAAACAAGCACAAATAAGCGCGTCTTTGCTTTCAAAGTGCTTATATAAGTTTTTTTCTGCAATGCCCGATACAGCTAAAATTTCATTAATACCAACAGCGTGTATACCCTTTTTATAAAAAAGACTCAGTGCCGTACTGATTATTTGTTGTTGTTTATCCATGATATTCCAAATTTGAGCAGGTAATATGCATAGTGAGCAAATAAAGTCGGTATTAATCGCAGGTGTTTTTTCTACTTTTGTTTTGGGGTTTTTGGCGTGGCTAAATTATATGGGTGATTACGGTATTTGGTTAATGGCGCCATTCGGCGCAACAGCTGTACTTGTTTTTAGTGTACCGCAGAGCCCGTTAGCTATGCCAAAAAAGTAATAGGGGGACATATGTTGACCGCAATGATTGGGGTTGTTTTTAGCTGATAGTGCGATTATGGTTGGGCTGGCTTTGGGTATTGCTATAACATTAATGATAATCACAAAAACTATTCACCCTGTTGCCGGCGCAACCCTATCTTAATTATTGAGTCTGGCCAAAGTTGGGATTTTTTAATAATGCCAGTACTGGCAGGAACTGTATTTATAGTTTTGTCTGGCTTTGTTGCGAGGTAGTTTATTCAATACTTGATGGATAATAAATATAAAAAAACCGCTTAACGCGGTTTCTTTTATACAAAGCACTCAGTAGATCAAACAACACCGCGAGGTAGGCGGCAATCGTGATCTTTGCGAGCAAGCTCAACTATCCAAAGCTCTTCTGCTGTGTAGCCTTCTTCGTTTTGTGTGATCACGGTGAAAGGCGCTTTTTTCTGTGCTTTTACAGGAGCAGCTTTTTTAGTTTTTTTAGCAGGTGCTTTTACTGCAGCTTTTTTTGTAGACTTACCAGAGCTTAATTCTTTAGTCAGCTCTGCTACATCAGCTAGGCGCATGTTCTTGCCGCCATCAATGCTATACCAGCCAGGTTTAGTTGTTATTTCAGGTTTTTTACCGTTGGCAGCTTCATATGCAGCTTCAAAGGCAGATAACACTTCTGTTTTGTCTAGTTTGCTCATCAGAGACCCAATACGTTGTTTACACAGATAAAGAAGAGGTATTTATACCTATTTTAGAACTGTTTTTCAATTTTTTGCGATTTTCCTTTCATTTTTAGCGCATAACCGCCAAAATTTGTACAAAATTCAGTGCAAAGTAAGGTAAGTAGTATGCAACGTAGAGAATTTAATCAATTATTAAACACCCTGTTAAAGCCAGAAACCATTAACGATTTTTGTCCAAACGGGCTTCAGGTAGAAGGTAAAGATGAGATACGTACCATAGTAACGGGTGTAACGGCAAGCCAAGCACTTATTGATGCCGCGATTGAAAATAATGCCGATGCCATTTTGGTACACCATGGCTATTTTTGGAAAGGCGAGTCACAACCTATCACTGGCATGAAAAAACGTCGTGTGGCTGCGCTTTTAGCTAACGACATCAATTTATTTGCCTATCATTTGCCGTTAGATATTCACCCTGAAATGGGTAATAACGCACAGCTGGCGCAATTGCTCGATATTGAAATTGAAGCAGGCCTTGAGCCAACTAACAACAGTGTAGCGATGAGAGGGCGTTTAAAAACGCCGCTAACGGGCAGTGAATTTGCTAAAAAAATAAGCCAAGTGCTTAAGCGCGAGCCACTAACGAGTTTAGTACGTACTGATAAAATTGAAACCATCGCTTTGTGTACTGGTGGCGGGCAAGGGTATATCGACTTAGCAGCCGAGCATGGTATTGATGCTTACATAACCGGTGAGGCATCAGAGCAAACCATACACAGCTCACGCGAGCAAAATATCGACTTTTTTGCCGCAGGTCATCACGCCACCGAGCGCTACGGCATAAAAGCATTAGGCGAATATCTTGCTAAGCAACATGGTTTTGACGTGACATTTATTGACATAGACAATCCTGTGTAAACACCTAGCTTAAAAGTAATTTTATAAATAACCTACTTGTAACGTATTTCGGGTAGGTTATTTAAATCTAGTGTTCTAAATAGCTAATTTAGCAAACTATAATAAGCCAGTATGTTGATTTTTTATATACCCGCATACCCTTTTATCTTTTTGTGAGTTAATTATTTTTGGTTTTATGCATCCCAAAAATTGAATAAACGTAATAGATATAAACCTACGCTTAAAATCATAATTACATCCATTCTTATATTGCAAAAAACACAGATCTTTCGCTGTACTTACCTCGTTTAAATTACAATGTTACTTTGCTTGCTACTAAGGTAGTTACTTTAAAGGAATGAAATGGAAGGGGTATTAGCTTTAATTGAGCAGTACGGGTTGTTGGTTTATCTGTTACTTTTTGGTTATTGTGCGTTAAAAAGTGGTTGGCTACTTGGGCGATGAATTACGTTTTGCTCTAGCAAGAGCGTATGGCGCGGCATGGATTGAAAAACCAGGCCGCCTTGGTCGATTATTTAAAACAGCCAGTGAGCTTGTTGAACGCCATGGCACAGCCTACATTTTTTATATAGTTATCCTAAAGGATTACGCACGATTGGTGCCCTTCCCGTAGGGCTTACAGCAATTAGTTGGCGCAGTTTTAGTGTGTTAAATGGATGCTCTACACTGCTATGGGTTATTGTTTTAGTCGGTGGAGGCTACATTTTCGGTGCTACTTTTGATGCTTTAGGTGTTGAGAATTTAACAGCACTAAGCCTGCTACTTCTTTGCGTATTTTTAGTGACACTGTACCGGCTTTGGAATAAAACAGCTGAGGTTAAAACCCTCTAAGAATAACAAAACACCCAACGCTACTATAAACGAATATTCAGTTTGATTTTTTTATAACCCCCTGTGTAAAACGCAAATAATTGCGGTTTTTTAGGGGGAATTTACCCAGCGTAATAAGCGTTAACTTAATTAAAGTGCTTCAGGGTTAATTGTACGGCGTACATTTATCCACGCATTGCCAATAACTTCATGAGCATACTGGGTGACTACTAGTAGTGCTTTTGCATTGGGTATGAGTTGTTTATACCAAGGGAAAGCGGCAAAGTTGTGGTAATCAGTTGCGGCAGGGATAACGTTAATGCCTTGCGCATTAAATAAATTTTTTGCTCTGGGCATGTGGCTTACTGAGGTGACTAAAGCGACCTTGTAATCAACGAGTTTTGAGGCTAAAAGTTTTGCCTCTTGGGCGGTATCCATTGCGTTTGGATTTTGCACAATACGATTTTTATTAATACCTAAGCTAATTGCGGTTTTATACATTAACGCGCTGTTGGTGACTTTTTCATACCCCCCACCTGAAACAATTAGCTGCGCATGGGGATAAATGTTAGCAAGTCTCATTCCTTCCACCAAACGGGTTAACGCACAATTACCTAACTGGCTGTTTGCACTCAATGCAGGGTTGGGGTTTATGTCACAGCCAAGCACCACAATTTTATCTATATTGGGGTGTTTAAGATAATTAAATGCAAATGAGGTTGGTTGACTATTTTTAATCAGTAAGTTGGCCACCAAAGGGGTGCTGGCAAGTAGCAAAGTTACAAGGCTCATTAAAGATAAAGCGATTGCGACCTTTCGCTGTTTGAGCGCAAAAATAAGTAATATTAGGCTTACTAAACCCAACAAAGGTAACGGCATGAGCAAGCCGCCTAGTATTTTTTTTAGTTCAAACATAATGAGCAACATGGTTAAGTATATTTATTAGCATGTTACTCATAAGTTTAAGGTTTATCGACCGTTATTTAATTTACAGGTGTTTAAAAAGTGACGATAAACTGGATTATCTTTCATATCTTTTTTCATCGCTAAGTACATAGGACGCGTTAAACCAAGCGCGCCCAGTGGAATTGACTTAATTAACCCTTGGCTTTCATACGGGGTTACTAACCAATCGGGTAAGGCGGCCACACCCATACCTGCACTGACTAATTGAAATATAAGTAAACCTTGATCAACCGTTTTTAGCGTGCCGTCAAAACGCGCATTTTGGATGAAATGCTTAAATATATCCTGGCGCTCACGCGGAATAGGGTAAGAAATAATAGTTTCGCTTTTCAAATCAAGCGCAGTTACATAGGCTTTTTTCGCTAAGTCGTGATCTGGTGCCACAATCAGTTTCAGCTTAAAGTCAAACAAATGGGCGTATTCAAGTTTGTCAGGGTCGCGAATATCTGATGTAAGCACGAGATCTAATTCATCATTTAATAAGTCTGGGATAGCGTCGTAACTAAAGCCACGCTCGTAATCAATTTTTATATCAGGCCAAAAGTTATTAAATTCTTTAATGGTAGGCAATAACCAATGAAAACAGGCATGACATTCAACGCTTAAACGCAGCTGCGAAATAGGCTGGTTTAGACTTTCTTTGAGTCGGCACTTGGTGGCTTCTAATTTAGGTAATATGTCGTGTGCTAATTCAAGTAATAACATACCTTGAGGTGTAAATCGGACTGGTTGAGTTTTACGCTCAAACAACTGGCAGTCTAATTTGTTTTCTAAATCTTTGATTTGATGTGATAAAGCTGACTGAGTTAAAAATAGTTCGCGGGCTGTATTGACGAGAGAACCCGTTTCCTTAAGGGTGGCAATTGTTTTTAAGTGTTTAATGTCAATCATCTTTAATAAATCTCATAGATATGGTGAGTATAGCTCAGATTCATTACATACTACGCCTTTACAAAAACCGTTTCAACGTCTGGACGGCTATAAAATTGCACTTTAGTGTGTTTTTTATTGCGAATATTAAGTTTTTTAACTTTGCCGAGTCAAATAGTGTTTAATTTTTTATATGTTGTTGAATTTGTCTCATGTTTATTTGAGTTTTTTATTAATGATTTTTGTCCTGGTAACAGATAACTTTATTGTTATGTAACTCTCTAAAGTAAGTAGGTTATAGCGCGACATTAATATTTAACCTGAACTCTGGATAATAAATCTATCTCAAGCAGCTATTTACAGCGCTAACTACGTTGAATTTACTTGCAATAGGCGAGCTATTGACGCGTAATTTCGCCTTGTTTTCACTGGAAATCTCTGGCTAGAGAAAATAAATATAAATATCAATTTTGATTCAATACGTTAGTAAATCTCTTAACCAAAGTTCAGGTTATTTAGATGTTTCATAGCGAGGTTAAAATGTTAATTAAAATTTACGGCGAAGGGTTTGGCAGGCAAAAGCTCAGTAAACGCAACTCGGATTCAAAGGATACACGATTGAAAAAAGCAGCGAAGGCAGGGATTTAATGATTAGCCGCTACTCATTGGCGCACATTAATACTAATTCGTATACGTCTTTAAATAATATAACGTATTAAAGCATTCTCTAATGGCGTTAAAGATTTTACTGAGAACAATGTGACATAAAACTAATTATAAGTTTTCTACTGGTTAAATAGACCCTTACTTAAGTAAGTAGTTATAAGGCAGAGTGTAAAAAGCTGTAAAGTGACGTCGCATGAGTTAGTGTTGGCAAAATAAGTCATATAGCATTCAATAGAACAGCCAGCTAATGGGCTGGCAAAAGCGTGTAAGAAATTACTGTGATTTTTAAAAGCCAGCAACCCTGGCTTATTAATTAAAGAGGGCTATGTATTAGTAAAATAGCTTCTTTTGCTGTAACAGGTTTAGACTTTAAAAAGCCTTGGCCATAATCACATTGGGTTTTTTGCAAAATAGCGAGTTGTTCAGGGCTTTCTATCCCTTCTGCTATAACAATAAGATCTAATGAAATGGCTAAGGTTAAAATAGCATCAATCAATGGATTGGCCGTGGTTTTTAAATTATCGATAAAGCTTTTATCAATTTTAAGGACATGAATAGGCAGTTGATGCAAGTAACCAAGGGCAGAGTAACCGGTGCCAAAGTCATCTAAACAGAGCAATACTTTTAAAGGCGACAATCCTTGAATAATTTGTGTTGCTAACTCTAAATTTTCAATCAATCCCGATTCGGTTATTTCTAGACATAATGAGCCTAAAGGTAGTTGATGTTTTTTGTAGATCGCGTGAAGCTGATCTACAAACTCTAAACTTGCGAAGTGGCGAGATGAAACATTAACCGTAACGCGTAAAAAACGATGCCCTTGTTGTTGCCATAAAGCGATATGCTGTGCTGCAAGGTCGAGCAAATGCAAATCTAAATTGATAATCTGCCCCGTTTTTTCTGCAATGGGGATAAAGTCACCTGGCGATAAAAACCCTTTTCGTGGGTGATGCCAACGTACTAAAGCTTCAAACCCCATAACGTCACTGCTAGTAATGTTAAAAATAGGCTGAAAATACAGTTCAAACTCATTATGCTCAATACCGTGTTGTAAATCATTTTCAAGGTCGGCATGTGTTTTTAACTTGTTACGCATGACATTATTAAAAAATTTAACTTGGCCACGCCCTGATGATTTTGCTTCGTACATAGCCGCGTCTGATTGCTGTAATAAAACAAATGCTTCATCGATTACATTATCGCTAAATGCAATGCCAATACTGGTAGAGGGTTGCAGTAAATGACCATCAATATCAATGGGATCTGACAGGGCGGTTTTTATTCGAGCGAGGGCATCGTTTACTTGGTCACGATGACTGAGATTTTCCATAAAAATAGCAAACTCATCGCCACCTAAGCGAGAAAAGGTATCAGTATTGCGAACGGTTTGAGTAATCAATTTACAAATAGCAATTAAAAAATGGTCACCTACTTCATGGCCTAACGAATCATTAATACTTTTGAAGCGATCGAAATCAAGGTAGAGCAGAGCATGAAAAGTACCTTTTTTTGCACGATTCAAGCGTAAAATTGCATGCTTCATTCTTTCTATTAGTAACGAACGATTGGCAAGCCCTGTTAGTTCATCATGCAGTGCTTTGTGCTCGAGTTCTTGGCGGGCTAAATGCCTGTCTATAACCATACTTATTTGTCGGCTCACATACGTCAACAGCGAGCTATCATGTTCGTTGTAGTAATGTTGCTTGTCATAGCTTTGTACGACAATAACGCCACTCATGCGCTCATTAACTTTATATGGCACACCAAGCCAAGAGTCTGCTAGTTCACCGAACAATTTAAAGTGGCCTTGCTCTATATAGTGTCGGTATTGCTCTTTATTAAGCAGTAAAGGGCGCTCGTTAATTAATAAATAGTAAGAGGCTGTTTCTTTTAACTGATCTTTTGAAATAATTTTATGCGTGTTTGTTTGTACACCGCCTTCAACGGTATAGACAAAATCTAGAACATCTTCTTTTTTATCATACAAAGCAATAAAAAAGTTACTTGCATTAAGAAGGCTATCAATAATCACATGCAGCGATTTAAAAAAGGTATCTAAATTTTGTGCTTTATAGGTTAAGTTAGCTATTTGAAGTAGGCTACTTTCTAATTTTTGCGCATTATTAAGTTGCCGAACGGTATCTTGCAAGCTGTTGACGGTATTCACTTGATTTATTTTTGCGCTTAGTAAGTGGGCAACGGTAGTTAAAATTTCTAAATGTGAACTGGTAAAGTAATTTTTTATTGGGTGTTCACAGTCAATTACGCCGAGTACTTTATCTTTATATATTAAAGGCACACACAGCTCTGATTGTGCAGGGCGCTCATCAGCAATGTAGCGGCTGTCTTTAGTTACATCGCCAATTATTAACGCTTGCCCAGTTGATGCAGCATAGCCCGTTATCCCCTCATTAAAGCGGATTAACTTTCGTTCTGACTGGTAACTAGTGTGTTCGCTTTCAATACCCATAGACGCCACTTGATTTAGCGTAGATTGGCTGTCATCGGCTAAATAAATCACGCAGTCGACAAATCCAAGTCGATTAACAACTTGTGTGGTGACATAACTAAAAAGCGCTTCTAACGTATTCAGTTGCAATAAACTTGAGGAGAACTGATTGATTATACTCAATTGTTCCGTTTTAGTTTCGAGCGCTTTAGTAGTATCGATAGTGTTCGACATAGGCAACGAAGGTAGGCCTTATAATTATTAAAGGTACATACGTTAACCTAATATTAACCTTTCTACAAAATAAAACGATAAATTAGAAGCGTGAAGTGTAAAGTTTACTTTATATATAGTATCTAAGGATTATTTTTAATAAGGTCTTTACTCGAAAACCCCATATGCCTATGATCAGTTAACTTAAGCATTAGGATTTTACGATGACGAGCAAAATGACAACTTTAACGATTACTAGACCCGATGATTGGCATGTACATTTACGCGACGGGGATCAGCTAAAAGATACAGTACGTGATATCAGTCGTTATATGGGCCGCGCGATCATTATGCCAAACCTAGTACCGCCAGCCACGTGTACTGAAACCGCATTATCGTACCGAGAGCGCATTATGGCAGCGAAACCTCAAGGGCAGTTTGAGCCACTAATGGTACTTTATCTTACTGATAAAACGACACCAGAAGAGATAAAAAAGGCAAAAGCAACGGGTAAAATATTTGCAGCTAAATTGTACCCAGCGGGTGCAACCACAAATTCAGATTCTGGCGTAACATCGGTTAAAAATATTTATCCGGTGTTAAAAGCAATGCAAGAAGTTGGCATGCTGTTACTCGTCCACGGTGAAGTAACCGACTCGTCTATTGATATATTTGACCGTGAAAAAGTGTTTTTAGATACTATTCTAGGCGATGTTGTCGCTGACTTCCCTGAGCTTAAAATTGTTCTTGAGCACATAACAACGAAAGATGCAGTCGAGTTTGTAAAAAGTGCCTCTGATAACGTAGCAGCTACAATTACTGCGCATCATTTACTATATAACCGTAACCATATGTTAGCAGGGGGCATTCGCCCACATTATTATTGCTTACCTATATTAAAGCGAAACATTCATCAGCAAGCACTTATGGCGGCTGCAACGAGTGGCAATAAAAAATTCTTTTTAGGCACTGATTCAGCGCCACATTATAAAGATAAAAAAGAAGCTGCATGCGGTTGTGCAGGTGCTTACACTGCACATGCTGCTCTTGAACTTTATGCTGAAGCTTTTGAAGAGGCTGATGCGCTTGATAAGTTAGAGGGCTTTGCAAGCCATTTTGGTCCAGATTTTTATGGCTTAGCGCGTAATACCGACACTATTACCTTAGAAAAATCGCCTTGGACAGTGCCGGCAAGCTACTCGCTAGGTGACTCTGAAGTAGTACCAATCAAAGCCGAGAGCGTTATCGACTGGCAAGTTAAATAGTTAATATTTAAGCACTAAACTTTAAACCACCTTAAATTCAAGGTGGTTTTTTATTTTAAGTGGCTAAAAAATATACTGATAAAAACTATTTTAAAGCAATTGTAATTTGTTTATAAAAAATACAATGTTTTGTTTGTTATTTTCTATAAAAATTAAAAGGTTAGACCGTAGTTAGTAAAACAATGAAACTTCAAAAATAAATCCTAAATAATAGAGCTAAAAAAATTTTAATGTGTTAATCTTAATTTGCTTTGAGTTTTTGCGTATTGAATTACGGTATTGTGCTGCGTTTAAGGTTACCGGTTTGGTTATTACTTCTTCCTGTACTATCACCTCCAGTTTTTTGGGCATTGACTCAGGGAGGATATTGCCATAATTATATGGCTGAATTTTAATTATTGACTTACAGGAAAATTTAGTATGTCGGTTACTGGTAAAGTAAAATTTTTCAACGAAGCTAAAGGCTTTGGTTTCATTGAACAAGAAAATGGTCCTGACGTGTTTGTACATTTCAGCGCAATCGCTGGTTCTGGTTTTCGCACTCTTAGCGAAGGTCAAGCAGTGACTTTCAGCATCAAGCAAGGTCAAAAAGGCCCTGAAGCTGAGAACGTAGAAGTAGCATAATTTATTATGTGAACCTAAGTTCATCGTGGTGAAACACTAACCTGTTTCACCATAATTCTTAAATAATTATCAACTCTATTTTTAATCTCTCTTTATTGCCTTTCATTTCTGATATCCATTATTTATATTTTTAACTCCGATATACCAAATTAAACGTAAACCTTTATGCGCTACTCCGTAGTTGGCCAATGATCGCCTAGCGATTTAAATTTAGTCTACTGCCTGATATGAGTTTAATGATATTGAGTTCATAAAAGTGTGTAAGATTGATATTTCTCCATGGAAAAATATAAAAAATCGGCAGGATATTAATGATCAGTAGAAACAAAAAAACACAGGTGTTAATAAAAATGATTCTTTGTAATCTATTTCCCCTCCTTTGTATTGCTTTTTAGATAATCGGCACGTCCTTATTACTATGCGACGAATGCGCGAATAATAACGATTAGCTGTATTTTTAGCTTAAAAAGTCTCAAAAACCACTAAAAAAGAATATTCGGGAGAGAATATAAGCTTATTTTTAATTTTTTTTCAGCCACGATTAAGTTAATTTTAAATGTTATATTTTTGTTTACTTTAACTAGGTGGTTTATCATTATTCTTACTATATCTGGCTTTGCTGAAATTGCATTTGTCACGTTAGTTACGATAATGTTAATTTTTTTGTGTGAGTCCTTTAAATATCTTACAAACAAGCTGATTTATTTATAGGTTATGCGAAACATGAAGTTGACATGACTTAATGCATTTAGCATTATTGGTAAGTTGATATCTATTAAAAGATATCAGGGTTGTCTTCCCCTTACGGGTTGATAATTAAATTATAAAAGTAACATTACTTAATTGGTTGGGAACTATGTCTGTTAAAATCAGAAAGAGTCTTGTAGCAACTGCGTTGGTTGGCGCATTTGCATTTGCAAGCAGCAATGTGATTGCAGATCCTTTGAATGACGTGCAAAAAGCAGGTCAAACAATTCAAAAGGCTGCGGTTAAGTCTCAAACTAAAATTGACAATGTATATGGTCAAACTCAGGAGCTAATCGCTGAGTACCGTAGCATCGTTGATGAGACTGAACTTATGAAAGTGTACAACGATCACGTAGCACGTTTGGTCGCAGACCAAAACGCGTCTATCGCATCGTTCGATCGTCAAATCGCGACTATCGATAACACTAAACAAAACGTTGTGCCTTTGATGTATCGCATGATCGATACGCTTGAGCAATTCATCAAAGCGGACGTTCCATTTAACCTTGAAACTCGTCTTGGACGTGTTGAAAGATTACGTGAGATCATGGCATCTGCATCTGTAACAACGTCTGAGAAGTTCCGTCAGGTACTTGAAGCGTACACTGTTGAAACAGCATACAGTTCAGCTGTAACTGCTTCTCAAGGTACTTTAGATGTTGATGGTCGTAGCATTAACGTAGATATTGGTCGTTTAGGTCGTATCACTTATGTTGCGCAATCATTCGATCTAAAACACGCTTGGGTGTGGGATAACAACACTAAACAGTGGAAAGAATTAGGTGAAGAATACCTAAAACCTGTTAAAGAAGTGATCCGTATGGCGCGTAAGCAAGCCACACTAGAACTTGTTAAACTACCAATTTTTGGCGCGGAGTAATCAATAATGAAGAAACTATTTAAAGGTTTTGCTGTTGCAGCAGTACTGTCTGTTTCTGCCGGTACCGCGCTTAATGCACATGCAAATACTGATGCTTTAGATAAAATTCTTGAGCAAGTAAAGCAAGAGCGTATTTCTGAAGGGAAAATCAATAAGCAACGTGAACAAGAGTTCTTATCAGATCGTGCTGATAAGCAAGCGTTACTTAACAAAGCGAAAAGCCAATTAGCTGCTGAGAAAGCACGTGGTGATCGTCTTAGCAAAGAATATGCACAAAACGAAAATACTTTAGCGGAAAAAGAGCAAGCTCTTCAAAACGCGCAAGGTACGTTAGGTGAAATGTTTGGTGTTGTTCGTCGTGCAGCAGCTGACGCGATTGGTTCAATCGAAGCATCTTTAGTAAGTGCTGAAAAACCAGGTCGTGCTGAAGTACTTCGTTCATTAGCTGCGGCTAAAGAACTTCCAACAGTTCGTGAGTTAGAAGAACTTTGGATTTCACTTCAAACAGAAATGACTGAGTCAGCTAAAGTTTCAACGTTTGAAACTGAAGTTGCAGGTCTTGACGGTAACCCGTCAATGAAAAAAGTAACACGTATCGGTAACTTCAACTTAGTTACAGACGATGGCTACTTAATCTACTCACCAGAGACTAAGTCTATACAGCCTCTAGGTAAGCAACCTGACAGCTATATCTTAAAAGGTATTTCTGATCTAGAAGGTACTTCAGCTGATAACTACGCTGGCGTATACGTGGATCCTACACGTGGTGCAATTTTGCGTATCAACACGCAGAAGAAGTCTCTTATGGAGTACTACGAGCAAGGTGCTGAAGTTGGTTACATCATCACCGTATTGCTTGCTGTAGGTCTTTTAATCTTCTTAGTACGTTTCGTTGATTTAGCGCTTACTACTTCTAAGATCAAAGCTCAGCTTAAGAACTTGTCTACACCGAATACAAACAACCCATTGGGTCGTATTCTTAAAGTGTACTCTGACAACAAAAATCAAGATGTTGAAAACCTTGAGCTTAAACTTGATGAAGCGATTCTACGTGAAACGCCACGCATCGAAGCGGGTATTAACATCATCAAGATCCTTGCTGCTATCGCACCATTACTAGGTCTACTAGGTACAGTAATCGGTATGATCCTAACGTTCCAAACAATCACATTGTTCGGTACGGGCGATCCGAAGATCATGGCTGGTAACATCTCTCTAGCACTTGTAACTACAGCGCTAGGTCTTATTGCAGCTCTACCACTTATCCTACTTCACTCTATTGTTGCAAGTCGTAGTAAGTCGGTATTACATATCCTTGATGAGCAAAGCGCGGGTATCATCGCGACTCACGCGGAGAAGGAGAAAGCCTAATGCTAGTCCTGATGGAGATATGGGAATCTATCAGGGATTTTGTTGGCACAGGCGGCCAGGTATTATACGTGGTCGCGATAGCACTCTTTCTTATGTGGGTTTTAATGATTGAGCGCTATTGGTTCCTACTTGCTGAATTTCCTCGTTTAACGAAGGAAATAGTAGCCAAGTGGGATGCCCGCCAAGACACTACGTCTTGGTACGCACACAGAATCCGTGAAGCATGGATTTCTGAAGCGTCTGAAAAATTAGATCAGCGTATGTTGTTGATTAAAACATTAGTAGCTGTATGTCCTTTAATAGGCTTACTTGGTACTGTTACGGGTATGATCGCGGTTTTTGAAACCATGGCAACCCAAGGTACAGGTAATGCACGTTTAATGGCATCAGGCATATCAATGGCAACAATCCCAACAATGGCTGGAATGGTTGCGGCACTATCTGGGGTATTCTTTAGCTCACGCCTTGAGGCAAGAGCGAGAATGGTGAAAGCCAAGCTTATAGATAGTATGCCTCATCACTAGAGAGAGAATTAAATATGGCACGTAAACAACGTTTTCGTGAAGAAGAAGAAGCAGCGGTAGATATGACGCCAATGCTTGACATCGTATTTATCATGCTTATTTTCTTTATCGTAACTACATCGTTCGTTAAAGAGGCTGGTATCGAGGTCAATAAACCAAAAGCTGCCCAAGCTACGAAGCAAAAAAATGCTAACATTTTTATTGCAATTCGCAGTGACGGTGCAATCTGGATTGATAAACAGCAAGTTGATGTTGAACGTGTTTCAGCAAAAATCGAAAGTTTATTAGCAGAACAACCTACTGATGTTGTAATTTTGCAAGCTGATAAAGAAGCAAAACACGGCACAGTGGTTAAAGTGATGGACCAGATTAAAGCGACGGGTGATAACCTGAGAATTTCAATAGCTGGAGATCAGTAATGATTCGTTTTCTGTTTTCACTGATTGCAGGTGGGGCAGTTACTTTCGGCTTGTTCTACTTCATGGCATACCTCATTTCTGGTGGGGCTGACCGTAATACGGAACAAAAAGAGCAGATCATAGTCGAAATTATGACGAATCCGCCTGAATCTAAGGTGCAGGAGAGGAAGCGTGTACCGCCTCCGCCTCCGCCACCGCCAAAGCAGCCGCCTAAACCGCAGCCGCCACAGCCGGAAAATAGCAACCCAAGTACGAGCTTGTCGTTTAATATGCCAAGTATCGATGTGGGAAGCACGGCCGGTGGACTAAGTGGTCCAGGTGCATTTGGACGAGATGGTGATGCGACACCTATCGTTCGTATTGAACCAAAATATCCAACACAAGCAGCACGTGATGGTAAAGAAGGTTGGGTTCAACTTTCGTTCACAATTGATGAGTTAGGTGGCGTGATTGACGTTGAAGTTATTGACGCAGAACCAAAACGTATCTTTGACCGTGAAGCTAAACGTGCATTGCGTAAGTGGAAATACCGTCCTAAGATCATTGACGGGAAACCACAAAAGCAAGTTGGTTTACAAGTTCAACTAGACTTTAAACTTAACCAAGGCAACTAAGGAGGCGAGTAATGAGAAATTTTTCTAAAGTAACTGCACTTGCAATTCTTATGTCTGTGTCAGGTGCATCATTAACTGCACCTGTTTTAGCGGCGCCAGATTACGCAAAGATTGAAGAGCGTAAGAAAGCAAAAACTAAAATCATGGGCGAACGTACTGGTAAAAAAGTAATTAAAGCGTTCGATTTGTATAACGAAGATGATGTTGATGGTGCAATAGCGTTATTGAAAGAGTTAGATCCGTCTAATGACTTTGATAAAGCAACTGTTAATCGTTACTTAGGCAGCATGTACGCTCAAAAAGAGCAATACAAAGTTGCAATTAAGTATATGAAAGCAGCGATTGCACCGGATGTATTGAACTTTGCTGATCAGGCTCAAGGTTTAAAAACCTTGGGCGATATGTATGCGGGTACTGAACAATACAGTGCTGCCAAGCAAGCATATTCTGATTGGATGGACTTCACAGGTGAAGAGGACCCGAAAGTTTACACTCGTATTGCGCAAGCAAGCTATGAGCTTAAACAATTTGATCAGGTCCTTGAACCGGCAAACAAAGCAATTGAGTTAGCTGAAGAGCCAAATAAAGCTCCTTATCAACTTAAATTAGCTGCCTATTTTGAGAAAAAGCAATATCAAGATATGGTTAAAGTTGCAGAAGAAATTGTTCGTGTATGGCCTGAAGACAAAAAATCTTGGGTAGGCTTAGGTAAGTATTATTTACAAACCGAAGACTACCAAAAAGGTCTAGCAACTATGGAAGTTGCATACAAGAATGGTTACTTCGAAAACGAAGTTGAATACAAAGTACTAGCTAACTTTTATTCTTTAAACGAAATTCCTTACAAAGCAGCAGTAACGCTTGAAAAGGCTGTTAAAGAAGAGAAAGTAAAACGCACTAAGCAAAATATTAGCGCGATTGCTAGTAACTACCATCGTTCGAAAGATATAGAGAAAGCTGCTAAGTATTACGAAGAAGCTGCTAAATTTGATGACGACGCTGAGCTCTACCGCAAAGCAGGTTCATTACTTTTACAATCTGAAAAATTCAGCGCTGCTGTTGTTCGTTTGAACAAAGCATTAGAGCTTGGCTCTGATAAAAAAGGCACTATTTATTCAGATTTAGCTGAAGCGTTTTACTACCAAGGTAAGTATAAGCAAGCTTATGCTGCTATTACTAAAGCCATGGACGACCCAAGCACACGTAGGTTTGCTAAAGGTTGGGCTACATATATTAAAGATAAAGCCGCTCGCAACGGTGTTAAAATTTAGTATTTAATGTACTCTAGTATTTTTAAAAAGCCCCAATGGGGCTTTTTTTATTGGAATTGACATGAAAAAAACGCCTATTATTTCACTGCTATTTTGTTTGCTTTTAGCATCATGCTCAAAGCCAGCTGACTTATTTTCATCTTATGAAGAAGCGCAAAGCGCGTTAATATCACTTAATACGGCTTTAAGTGCGCAGCCTAATTCACAGGTTACACAGCTCAGTAATGAGCAGCTCCCTTTTACAGATGCTTATTTAGAGCGTCGCCACGCTATTTATCAGCAGCTAATGCAAATGCAGTTATCAGCAGAGCAAACCAATCAGGTTAATTATTTAGTTATTGCTGAGCGATTCCCAGAGCGCTATTTTGCATGGCCTGCACAAACAAATGTTTTGGCTATTATGCTCACTATGGCGAAAAATGATGCCCAATATAAAAATATTGAGCAATGGTTAAGGTTTGTAAAATCTCAGCTAGAGGCTGCCGAGCAAAGTAATTTAAAGCTAAATAAAGTTGAACATAGTTATTTAAAAAAGTACGTGCAACAAGCCATAAATCGCACTAACACACCGGTTGAACTTAATGCAGCGTTGAGTGAGTTAAACAATTATTTGGCGCACTATAAGCCAAGAGGCAGCATTGGTTTATCAGGCCTTGCTAATGGCAGTCAGTGGTATCAAAGTAAATTAAATTATTTTGCAAATGCTGTGCTCTCACCGCTTGAGTGGCTAAGTCGTATTGATAGTAAATTCAAATCAATGCAGAGTCAAAAACAGCAAACAACGGTAGAAGCCTCAAATGCCTCACAGCTTACCACATTACTTTTAACTGATTCGAAAATAGCGGGTTTAGACTGGTTAACGGGTTATACGCTATTACCTCTGAGGGCTAACGCTTTACAATTAGAACCAGCCGACGAACTGCTCTATATGGCTATGATGGAGACTGATCTAGGGGTGCATTATCACGCTTGGACATTGTCACAAGCACGCTTAAATTTACTTAAACGATTAAACATAAGTGAAGAGGAAGCGACTTTATTAGTTGAAGATATTCTTTTTTATCCAGGGCAAGCGTTTAGTTTTGCTCCACAACTACTTAATTAAACTTTAGTGCGCTATTAACTAGCGCACTGATCACATCGCTGCGCTGCAGGGTCTTGCTCTAAGCGCTGCGCTGATATTTTTTCCTCACAGTCACAACAGTAACCATACTGGCCAATGTCAATTTGGCTTATTGCCGCTTCAAGCTTATTCATACGCTCAATCAAGGGGTTGTACTCGGTGCCTAATTGCTGAGCTGCCATATCAAGCCACTCTTCATTTGAGGTACGAGTTAGTATACAAAGCAAATTTTGATGTGTAGGGTGAGTCGATTGTGACAGCAAGCCTAATATAGTCGCTTTAACACTTTCAATTTCATCGTTTAGTCGTTGCTGATGATGCATTAGCAGTATAACCCTTAAATTAGTCCTCAGTGATATTGCTATTATCTAGTTAGATTATCTTAGATGTTATGATTTGTATCAAATTGTGGCGCTTTCGCATATTTTTTTAATACCTCTGCCACTTCATCTTTGGCTTTTAAACGACGTATTTCGTCAAATAATAGTCCTGCTTGTGGGTACTGACGTTTTAAATAACCAAGCCATTGTTTTGTGCGTGAGGCAAAGTACTTGGTATCTTTACTGGCGGTTTGGTGCATGGATGAGTAAATAATATGGTGTAAAATATTTTCCCATGTTAACTCACTATAATCTTCATTATTAATATGAGCTTTAATTTTACGAGCTAAATCAGGATGTGAAAGGGCACCACGGCCAATCATTAAGTCAGTGCAACCGCTGCGCTTTTGGCATAAAAGGGCATCTTCTACCTGCCAAATCTCCCCATTGGCGACCACCGCAATTTGTTTATCTTTAACTAGAGGAGGGATTTTTTCCCAATAGGCAGGCGGGTTATAGCCATCGCGTTTAGTTCGCGCATGAATGGCGATACTGCTCGCACCAGCGCTAACAACGGCATCGACAATTTCTTGGCTATTACTATCATCATCAAAACCTAAGCGAATTTTAGCACTTACCTCATTTTCACTGCTTACGGCATCTCTTACAGTTTTAATTATTGAATACATATGCTCAGGGTCTTTGAGTAAAACAGCGCCCCCTTTGCTTTTATTCACTGTTTTTGCCGGGCAGCCAAAGTTTAAGTCAACACCATGAGAGCCCAAACTAACCGCTTTTACTGCATTTTCTGCTAACACGCCGGCTACTTGGCCCAATAACTGAATTCGAACTGGCGTGCCACATCGAGTTAGCCCTGCATTTTTTAGTTCAGGGCAATAGCGGTGAAATACTTTATCAGGCAAGCAAGTATCTACAACGCGAATAAATTCAGTCACACAGAGATCAAAGCCACCTATGTCGGTGAGTAGTTGGCGCATTTTAAAGTCAACGACACCTTCCATAGGTGCTAAAACAAGTTTCATAGTGTGATTAATTTATTACTGAAAAAGAGCGCCAGTTTACCTGTAAATCATAAATTGATAAAACGCTTATTAGGGTTCATAGTTAGTTTGCTAAGTTATTTTAGAAAAAATAGATAATGTGAAAGTTTTTAGTTTTATGCAGGTCTACTTGTATAATGATATCTGACAAGTTTAGAAGGTAATAAAAATGAATACTATAAAGAAAAACTCAATTGCATTAACATTAGGCGCAGTGGTTGTTGGCAGCGCAAGTATGGCGAGTACTGATGTTCAAGCTAATCCATTTGAATTTCAGCAAATGGTTGCTGGTTACCAGTTAGACGCAGGTGAAGGCAAGTGCGGCGAAGGTAAATGCGGCGGCGACGCTAAAGCGAAAAAAGAAGGCAAGTGCGGCGAAGGTAAATGCGGCGGTGATGCTAAAGCGAAAAAAGAAGGCAAGTGCGGCGAAGGTAAATGCGGCGGTGATGCTAAGGCCAAAAAAGAAGGCAAGTGCGGCGAAGGTAAATGCGGCGGTGATGCTAAGGCTAAAAAAGAAGGCAAGTGCGGCGAAGGTAAATGTGGTGGCGATGCTAAGGCCAAAAAAGAAGGCAAATGCGGCGAAGGTAAATGTGGTGGTAGCCACTAAACTTTTCTTTTTCCGATAAGTGAGAGGGCCATTAGGCCCTTTTTATTTAATATGAGGTTTTATTATGGCTCAAAATCAAACGCCTAACTTTGGCATGGTCGGTTTAGGCTTGCGAAGAGAAATGCTAGATGAGCTTGAGCATGCCATACCAAAACAAATTGAGTTTATGGAAGTGGCCCCAGAGAACTGGTTAAAGCTAGGTGGGCGCTTTGAAAAGCAATTTAAGCAGTTAACCAATACTAATCACTTTGTTTGCCATGGTTTGTCACTTTCCATTGGCTCGCCTGAGCCACTAGACCTTGAATTTGTAAAGTCGTTAAAACCGTTTTTTGATACTCATAATATTAAAGTATACAGCGAGCATTTAAGTTATTGTTCAGGAAAAGGACACATGTATGACTTAATGCCAATTCCTTTTACTGAAGAAGCGATCAAACATGTCGTTTCTCGGGTTAAGCAGGTACAAGATATATTAGAGCGACCACTTGTGCTGGAAAATGTGTCTTATTATGGCGCGCCTGGACAACAGTTAACTGAGCTTGAATTTACAAACGCTATTTTAGAACAGGCTGATTGCCAGTTACTACTAGATGTAAATAATATTTATGTTAATTCAGTTAATCATGGTTACGATGCACATGCCTTTTTAGCTGCATTGCCAGCTAACCGAATTGCTTATGCCCATGTTGCAGGGCATTACAACGAAGCCGAGGACTTGATTATAGATACTCATGGCGCCGATGTTATTGATCCGGTATGGCAGTTGCTCGATAGCGCTTATGAAACGCATGGTGTATTTCCGACGCTGTTAGAGCGGGACTTTAATATTCCACCTATTAACGTGCTAATCGAAGAGCTGGATATAATTCATCAATTACAAGCAAAGCACCTGCAGCTGTTATCCACTGAGCAAAGTGCTTAAACAGTTTTATGCAGCTAGTAATAACAACAGCATGGTTTTAAAAGAGTATTAACTATGAGTTTTATCGATATTCAAAATGAGTTTATGGCTCATATTCGCCAGCCCAACACGAACCCTTGCCCAGCAGATGTTGAAGACAGACGTATGGCTATTTATCGGGAGCTTTTTTTTAATAACATCAATGGGTTTGTATCATCAGCATTTCCGGTATTAAAAACACTTTACACTGAGCAACAATGGCAGTTACGTGTTCGTGAATTTTTTAGTGAACACGATTGTCAGTCGCCTTACTTTTTAGATATTGCTGAAGAGTTTATTACGTACTTAATGACAAGTTATGTGCCCAAAGAGTGTGACCCTGTGTTTATGCTAGCGCTGGCGCATTATGAATGGATTGAGCTTGATGTATCGGTAACTCAGGCTGACTTGGATGAGAGCGAACTGGTAACGAATCAATTAACCCAAAGCCCTTTATATTTATCTAAAACGGCACGTAACTTAAGCTATGAATTCCCCGTGCAACATATTAGCGAAGCGTTTCAACCACAACAGCCCTCAGAGCAGCCTCATTATTTTGTGGTGTACAGAGATAAAGATGATGAAGTGCAATTTTTATCAACTAATGCGATGACCGCCATGCTGTTGACTATTATTGACAATAACGCAGGAAGCACATTTGCGCATGTTTGCCAGCAAGTCAGTGAAAATGCACCTCAATTTAGCCTTGAGCAAATAACTCAAGGCGCATTAAGTACCTTAACGGCTATGGCACAGCGTCAAATTATAGTGACAAAAAATCAAGATTAAGCTCTTTATAGATTATTTCACTTCGTCTATTATAACGCCTTTATTTGTTGTGCTTAATAAAAGGTTGTACGATGTCAGATGATAAAGAGTTTAAAGACCCATTTAATGCGGCTTACTTTTTTGCATTTTTAGCCGTGTTTGCTGGAATAGGGTGTTTAAATGCTATTTTAGGTTGGATCACCAACTTGACGTAATTTTTGCTCTATTTCATAAGGCTGTTGTTTTCATCAGCCTTATATTTTTTATCTTGTTTATCCTTCCTGAATTTTTATGACTACCGCAAACTCGCAATTTACGCTCACTTAAGGTTATAATCACCTGCTTTGTAATATGAACCATTGAGCAGTTAAAATTATGACTCAAGTAACACCAGCAATTATCAAAAACAGCATTACTACAATTGCTGATTACCCTAAAGCGGGCATTATGTTTCGCGATGTAACAACCCTAATGGCAAACCCTGAAGCGTTTAAAGCAACCATAGATGCATTTATTAACGCCTATAAAGATCAAGGTTTTACTAAAATTATTGGCACGGAATCGCGTGGCTTTATTTTTGGTGCACCGCTATCTTATGCCTTGGGAATTCCTTTTATCCCTGTTCGCAAACCTGGTAAATTACCGCGCGAAGTTATTCGCCAAGATTACCAACTCGAATATGGTGAAGATACATTAGAGCTTCATACTGATGCAATTGTAGCCGGTGACAAAGTTTTGCTAGTTGATGACTTGTTGGCGACCGGTGGTACAATTGAAGCAACAGCCAAGTTGGTTGCAAAATTAGGCGGCAACGCCACAGATGCAGCATTCGTTGTATCGTTACCTGAACTAGGTGGGGAGCAGCGTGTTGAAAAAATGGGTATTAAAATCCTAAAATTGGTTGAATTCGAAGGCGAATAATCGATGAGTTATCAGGTTCTAGCGAGAAAATGGCGTCCTCAAACCTTTCATGAATTGGTTGGGCAGTCTCATGTTAAACAAGCGCTGGTTAATGCGCTGAATCAAAATAGACTGCATCACGCTTATTTATTCACTGGAACCCGTGGTGTTGGTAAAACGACCATTGCGCGTATTTTTGCTAAAAGCTTAAATTGTGATGAGGGCATTTCTGCCACACCATGTGGTCAATGTAGTAGCTGTGTTGATATAGAAGCAGGGCGCTACATTGATTTACTCGAAATAGATGCGGCCTCACGCACAAAAGTTGAAGATACTCGCGAAATACTCGATAACGTTCAATATGCGCCAACCCGCGGACGCTATAAAGTGTACTTAATTGATGAAGTACACATGTTGTCAAAGCACAGCTTTAATGCCTTATTAAAAACGCTCGAAGAGCCACCTGAGCATGTAAAGTTTTTACTGGCGACCACCGATCCACAAAAATTACCGGTAACTATTTTATCACGCTGCTTACAGTTTAATTTAAATGCCTTGTCGCAAGCTGAAATTAAGCAACAGCTTGAGCATGTTCTTACGCAAGAGCAGCTCAATTTTGATAATAATGCCCTAAGCATTATTGCTAAAGCAGCCGATGGCAGTATGCGAGATGCGCTGAGCCTAACCGATCAGGCTATTGCTCAAACAAATGGCGATATTAATAATCAAGCTGTTCAAGCCATGCTTGGTTTAATGGATACCCATTATAGTCAGAGTTTACTCGCTGCATTACTCGCGCAGGATGGCGCAGCCTTAATGGCTGAAGTTGCCCAAGTCGCGAGCAGAAATCCTAATTATATTGCACTACTTGATGACTTAATTGCACTTACGCATATTATTCAATTAAGCCAATTAGTGCCTGAAGCGGCAGCACTTGATAGCAATAATGCTGACTACATTAAGCATGTTGCAGCGCACACTCATGCTCAGCAAATTCAAGTGTATTATCAGTTATTACTGAATGGCAAAAAAGATTTACAGTGGGCGCCTGAGCCACGCTTAGGGTTTGAGATGATTATGCTACGATTGTTAGCATTTCAACCTGAGCACTCACAAACAACGCATTCAGCGCCTAGCTCGCAACCCGCGCCAGAGCAAAATGCCGCAGGGCGTACCAATGCATTGCGTGATATTTTAAATAAAAATAAACCAGCGCAGAGCAATAGCACTGAAAGTCAGCCATCAATACATAATCCACAGCCAATAGAGGCCGCTGAGCCTGAGGTTTCGCGCTCTGATAATAGCCTGACTCACATTGAGCAAGAGTCAACACAAAGTCAGCCAAACGTGTCTGATACAACGCCAATTAGCGATGAACAAGCGCAGCGTCAAAGCGAAGATGATGCCTACATGCAGCACAGCGATGTAGAACAAACCATTGCAGCGCAATACGATGATGTAATGAGTAGCGCGGTTGATCAAGGATTTAATCCTGAGCTATCAAACGCACCTAGTAGCACTGAGCATTCAGCGCCAACAATGGGCGAGCAAGAAGCACGTGCACAGTCTGCAATAGCGCGTATTTTACGTGACAGAAATATTTCCGGTGCGGGTAAACTGTCAAGCGCAGCAACTGATAAACCTGTTGTGCCAAAATCGACCCCTGCTAGGCCCGTCGATAAACCTATTAGCAATACACCTCAAACTGTAGCGCAGGAGCCGCCTCCATGGGATAGTGAGACGGGTGATGAGTTACCAAAAAAGCCAGCGCTCCCCATGTCAGGGAGCAAGCCACAGGTAAGCACTAAACCTGCAAATAAAGTTGACTTTAAAGCGAAGCACCAAACAATTACCGAAAATCTTGCACCTGAGCTATTAGAGCAAATTAATCCGCAAAAACCGGCTCCTGCTGTTGAACAAGCACCAAGTATTCCGGTACCGGATGATTTTCAAAGCCCCATCAGTGAAATTAGATTTGCCCATCAACAAGATGAATGGGCTTATTTAATTAAGCGAATGGGGCTTGGCGGGCGTATGCGCCAGTTTGCCTTGCATTCAATTTTTACCAAGCAAGATAATCATTTTCATATTGAAGTGGATGAATCGCAAAAGCATTTAGATACGTCTATGCTGCGCCAAAAGTTAAATGTGGCGTTATCTGCTATTTATGGGCATAACGTTGAGCTAAATATCGACTTTGCCAGTGGGGTGATTGACTCGCCTTATCTGATTCAACAAAAAATTGATGCAGGTCGTCACCAGCAAGCGATTGATGTGATCACAAGCGATGAAAATATAGTACAATTTCAACAGCTATTTAGCGCTGAAATTGACGAAAACAGTATTCAGGCATTGTAATTAACTATCAGTGCCCTTATTTATATTTCAGTTAATGTATTAAAAGAAAGAGAGACGATTATGTTTAAAGGTGGAATGGGTAACATGATGAAGCAAGCGCAGCAAATGCAAGAGCGCATGCAAAAAGCCCAAGAAGAAATCGCAACAATGGAAGTCGTTGGTGAAGCTGGTGCAGGTTTAGTTAAAGTAACCATGCTTGGTAACCACAACGTGCGCCGTGTTGAGCTTGATGAGAGCTTAATGGAAGACGACAAAGACATGATTGAAGATTTATTAGCTGCAGCATGTAACGATGCTGTGCGCCGTGTTGCCGACGAAACGCAAGAGCGCATGGGCAAAGTAACAGGCGGTATGCAATTACCACCTGGTATGAAAATGCCGTTCTAAGCAACTATGCAACTTTCAGATAGTTTAACATCGCTTATTGAAGCACTGCGTTGTCAGCCCGGCATTGGTCCAAAGTCTGCTCAGCGTATTGCGTTTCATTTGTTAGAGCGCGACCGTAAAGGCGGTGCTCAACTTGGTAATGCCCTGACTAAAGCAATGAATGCCGTAGGTCATTGCCAATCGTGCCGCACATTTACCGAGCAAGCGCATTGTGATATTTGCTTAAGCACTAAACGCCAAGACAGTGGTATTCTATGTGTTGTTGAATCGCCAACGGATGTACTGGCCATTGAGCAAACAGGTCAATACAAAGGGCTTTACTTTGTATTAATGGGGCATTTATCACCGATTGATGGCATAGGGCCTAAAGAAATTGGCCTTGATGTACTTGAGCAAAAGCTCGCGCAAGGCGGTATTAATGAAGTCATTTTAGCCACAAATCCTTCGGTTGAAGGCGAAACAACGGCGCATTATATTGCTCAGCTTTGCCACAAAAACAATGTGGGTGCATCGCGTATTGCTCATGGTATTCCTGTTGGTGGTGAGCTTGATTTAGTCGATGGAATGACGCTTATGCATGCATTTAGTGGTCGGCGCTTAGTCAGCCATGAATAGTTTATTTTAAGCTTAACTATTTGAACTTATTTTAAAAGCCTACATACATCTTATAGGCTTTTTTATTGCCTTTGATGCAATATAAATAACAACTTAAGGATGGTATGGCTGCAATAACTCAAAGTGCTAATGTGATTGTTGATGACTTTATCGCACCTGTTTGCCATGAACACACAGAAATCATTTATCAAGATGATGATATTTTGTTGATCAATAAACCTAGCGGTTTGTTGAGTTTATCGGGTAAAACCCTCTTAACTGGGATTCGGTTCACTATAGGCTTGTTAATGGTCAACAAGGCGTTACCGCAGCGTTTCCTAAAGCCATATTACCCCACCGTTTAGATTTGGGTACCTCCAGAGTGATGGTGGTAGCACTTAACGCGCAAGCAGCTAAAGCACTGAATGTGCAATTTCAATACCGAAGTGTTAAAAAACAATACCGCGCAATGCTCTCAGGGTTGGTTGCTGTGTCTCAAGGAGTGATTACTGCGCCTATAGCAAAAGATAAAATGCTATTTCCGAAAGCGAAAATTTGCCACCAGAGCGGCAAACCCGCGCAAACCGAATTTAAAGTGGTTAAACGTTTTCACAAAGAGTAAAAAACCTTAGTCGAATTTACTCCTATAACTGGACGCACTCATCAACTTAGGATACATAGCCTAACGTTTGGCCACCCTATACTAGGGTGTGATTTATATACAAATGATTGCAGTGAGCAGAGAACTCAACGGTTATTATTACATGCCAGCGACTTATTTTTTGTGCATCCACGCACTGATAAGCTAATGTACGGGCATGCCGCAACACCTTTTTAGTTGATTAAGCCTTTTAAAGTGTCTTTGAATGGGGTTTTTTATATTTTTTTACTTGAAGTTCTCACACCTCCCCCCATATTAAGTGCATAACGCAGACACTTTGCAAATTGGAGATACATAAATGACTGCAGCACAAAAAGAAACATTAGGCTTTCAAACAGAAGTAAAACAATTATTAAACTTAATGATTCATTCGCTTTATTCTAATAAAGAAATATTTTTACGTGAGCTTGTATCAAATGCATCTGATGCAGCCGATAAATTACGCTTTTTAGCGTTATCAAACGGCGACTTATATCAAGGTGATGCTGATTTACGTGTACGTATTAGTGCTGATAAAGAAGCTAATACGGTAACCATTTCTGATAATGGTATTGGTATGACACGTGATGAAGTGATCAGCTCTTTAGGTACAATTGCAAAGTCGGGTACCGCAGAATTTTTCAAAAACTTAACGGGCGACCAAAGCAAAGATTCACAACTTATTGGTCAATTTGGTGTGGGCTTTTACTCAGCGTTTATTGTGGCTGATGAAGTGACAGTGCGTACCCGTAAAGCAGGGGAGACAACAGCTGTAGAGTGGCAATCAAAAGGTGAAGGTGAATACACGCTGCAAGAAATTGAAAAACAAGGCCGTGGTACAGACATTATTCTACACCTACGTGAAGAAGAAAAAGAGTACGCAGACGAATGGCGCCTTCGTAGTATCGTGACTAAATACTCTGATCATATTTCTACACCAGTACAAATGTACAAAGCAGAAGTACCAGAGTCTGAAGGCGAAAACGGTGAGAAAATTCCAGCAGTTCCTGGTGAGTGGGAAAGCATTAACCGTGCTACGGCATTGTGGACGCGTGATAAGTCTGAAATCTCTGAAGATGAATACAAAGAATTTTACAAACATGTAAGCCATGACTGGGAAGATCCACTTAGTTGGGGGCATAACAAAGTTGAAGGTAAAACTGAATACACCAGTTTGTTATACATTCCGAAAAAAGCGCCGTTTGATTTATGGAACCGTGAGCGCCAAAGTGGCTTAAAATTATACGTGCAACGTGTATTTATTATGGATGATGCTGAGCAGTTTATGCCAAGCTATCTGCGTTTCGTTAAAGGTTTATTAGATTCAAATGATTTACCACTGAACGTATCGCGTGAAATACTTCAAGATAACAAAGTGACCCAAGCTATCCGTAAGGGGTGTACGTCGCGTATTATTAAAATGCTTGAGCGTATGGCGAAAAACAAAGCCGATGATTACCAAACGTTTTGGAATGAATTTGGTCAAGTAATGAAAGAAGGCCCAGCAGAAGATGCGGCTAACAAAGAGAGCATTGCTAAGCTGTTACGTTTTGCTTCAACGCATACCGATTCAGACACTCAAGATGTATCGCTTGAACAATACATTGAGCGTATGAAAGACAGCCAAGATAAAATTTACTATGTTGTTGCTGACTCATTTATTGCAGCTAAAAACTCACCGCATTTAGAAATTTTCCGCAAAAAAGGCATTGAAGTTTTACTACTAAGTGACCGTGTTGATGAGTGGATGATGAGCCACTTAACTGAATTTGCAGACAAGCAATTTCAATCAATTACTCGCGGTGATTTAGATTTAGGTGACTTAGACGACGAAGAAACGAAAAAAGCACAAGAAGAGTCTGAAAAAGAAGTTGCAGGCCTTATTGAGCGTATTAAAACTGCATTAGGTGATGATGTTAAAGAAGTACGCTTTACACATCGTTTAACCGATTCGCCAGCCTGTGTGGTGAGCGACGACAACGACATGAGCTCGCAAATGCAAAAGCTGATGGAGTCAGTAGGTCAAGCAGTGCCAGAAGCTAAACCTGTGTTTGAGCTAAACCCTGAACACCAGATTGTTAAGCATTTAAATGATGAGCAAGACGAAGATAAATTTGCGCAGTGGTCACATGTATTGCTAGATCAAGCATTACTAGCTGAGCGCGGTACGCTTAAAGATCCAACTGGATTTGTCACTCGCTTAAATAAACTTATGCTTGATTTGAGCAAATAAGTATTAAAAATCAATGATTGAGTAAAAAGGGAACGTTTGTTCCCTTTTTTATGCGCTGGAGCATAGAGTTTATTGATTTGTAAAGGTTAAATTTTCTGCATAGGCGCTGCCCAAAAGGGTCTGTCTGCCTACATGGGGGGTGGCAAATGGCGTGAGCAGGACGCAGAAGCTTTGCTCGATTTTTGCACAGCCTACTAGGTTGCAAAGCTTGTGCCGCTATTAAAGTGCCCCTGGTTTGCACAAATATTAATCCGCAAAGGCCAACAGACTCTAGACAATTAGTATAAGTTACTTGAGTATCTGCGGCGCTTGTGGAAGAATTCAGACTTTAAAATAAACTCTCATATTAGGGGACAATGATATGCGCATTATTCTTTTGGGCGCGCCGGGTGCAGGTAAAGGTACTCAAGCTCAGTTTTTAATGGATAGATACGGTATTCCACAAATTTCTACCGGTGATATGCTACGAGCTGCAATTAAAGAGGGCACACCACTTGGCCTTGAAGCAAAAAAAGTAATGGACGCAGGTCAGTTAATTTCTGATGACATCATCATTGGCCTTGTTAAAGAGCGCATTGCAAAACCTGATTGTGAGAAAGGCTTTTTACTTGATGGCTTTCCACGTACCATTCCACAAGCTGATGCAATGAAAGACAATGGCGTTGTCGTTGATCATGTTATTGAGTTTGATGTTGCTGATGAAGTAATTGTTGAGCGTATGGGTGGCCGTCGTGTTCATCCTGGTTCTGGTCGTGTTTATCATGTTGTTTACAATCCACCAAAAGAGGAAGGTAAAGACAACGAAACAGGCGAAGAGCTTATTATCCGTGAGGATGACACAGAAGAGACAGTTCGTAAACGCTTAGGCATTTACCATGAGCAAACAATGCCACTGGTTGACTACTATCAAGCAGAAGCGCAAGCGGGTAATACGCAGTACCATAAATTAGACGGTACTCAAGCGGTTGAAGCTGTAAGCAAGCAACTAGCTGAGCTTTTAGGTTAATTTTTATCTAAAATTAAAAGCATAATTAAAAAAACCGCTTTATAGCGGTTTTTTATTATCTGAAATTTGACCTTTAAAGCGTTTTAAGCTTTTCAATAACGCTATCGTATTCAGGCTCGGTTGATAAGCTACTAACTAATTGTTTATATATAACTTTATGGCTTTTATCGAGAATAAAAACAGCGCGAGTAAGTAACCCCATATCTTTAATTATTAACCCATACTTTTGGCCAAAATCACGCCATACAGAATCAGAAAGTGTCGTAACTTTATCGATATTTTCTGCTTTGCAAAAACGTTTTTGTGCAAAAGGTAGGTCGGCACTAATCGTCAACATGGCTACGCTAGGAAACTGTTGCGCTACTTTTTCATTAAAATGTTTTGTTTGCAGGCTACAAATACCAGTATCTAAGCTTGGTACTACGCTGATCAATATAGCCTGTCCTTGGTAATTTTCTAATGTAATGGCAGTAAAGCTGTCGTCGACCACTTTAAAATTTGGCGCATCAGCACCGACTTTAAGGCCTTGGCCTAGTAACGTAACAGGTTTACCTTGCGCTGTTACTTTTCCTGCATCTAAGGTGTTTTCAGGTAACTCTGATGCAAAACTAGTGCAACAAAACAGGCTTAATGCAAAGGCTAATGAACGACGCATGGATTTTTTCCTTTTAAGAATTAACGTAATAGTGGTGAGTGTATTATACAGTGACGGAGTTACCAAGCAGAATAATTGACGCGTTTATTTTTCCCTAAAATTGTAAATAAGCAATACTTTGATTAATATGTATATATAATAAATAGGTAATGATTAATAATATCCGTGCCTTTATTTTTTGCGGTGTCAGCGTACAACAAGTTTTAAAATAGAGAGATAATATGTCAACATCGGTTTTAATTTGTGATGATTCAAAATTAGCTAGACGTCAATTAGCTCGCTCTTTACCCGATGATTGGGATATTAAAGTTGAATTTGCATGTGACGGTGTAGACTGCATAAAACAAATAACTAAAGCCCAGCCTGAAATTCTTTTCCTTGATTTAAATATGCCAGAAATGGACGGTTATGGCGTGCTTGCTGCAATGAAAGAGCAAGGACTCGACGTTCTCACTGTTGTGGTATCAGGCGATATTCAACCGAGTGCGCATCAACGTGTGCTTGAGCTTGGCGCCATAGATTTTATTCAAAAACCGTGTTCCCCCGAAAAGCTTGCTGCCATTATTGAACATCATGGTATTAGAGATAGAGCACTGCGTGAACGCATGTCTCACTCGTTAGGTGAACAAGTTGACCCTGATGTTCGTGATATATATCAAGAGCTGACTAATGTTGCCATGGGTCAGGCGGGAGATTTACTAGCAAGACTGCTTAATGTATTTGTTAAGTTACCCATTCCTAATGTTAATGTTTTAGAAGTCAGTGAGCTCAACATGGCGTTAAGCTATGTTGATACCAATGACACTACATCGGGTATTTGCCAAGGCTTTATAGGCGGCGGGGTATCTGGCGAGGCATTATTACTTTTAAATGACTCTAGTTTTAAAGAAATAGCCTCACTGATGAATTACGAAGGTGAACTAAACGACAAGGTTGAGTTAGAGTTGCTAATGGATGTAAGTAACATTTTAATTGGCGCTATTTTAACCGGCTTGTCAAAACAGCTCGACATGACCTTTAGCCAAGGGCATCCAATAGTTTTGGGGCAGCATCGGGACGTTTCTGAACTTGTTCAGTCGAATAAGTCGCGCTGGCAACGGACTCTAGCCATAGAAATAAGTTACGGTATTGAAAATCATGATATTAGTTGTGATTTAATGTTGCTCTTTACTGAAGATTCACTGAAAACTTTGAAATACAAAGTTGCTCATCTACTAGAAGATTAAATATTTATGCCAGCTGATTTAGATGTGAATGAAATCCATTGGTTAATGGATATGTTTAATACGGTTGATGTCGGTCTTGTTATACTCGATCGAGAATACAAAGTGCATGTATGGAATGGTTTTATGGAAAATCATTCTGGTTTGTTACCGAGCGCTGTGAAAGACAAAGACTTATTTGATTTATTTCCGGCCATTGATGAAAAATGGTTTAGAAGTAAATCTGAGTCAGTGTTTGTATTAAAGAATCGTTCATTTACTATTTGGGAGCAACAGCCTTATATTTTTCGTTTTAAAAACTACCGACCAATTACCGGTAAAGCGGACTATATGTATCAAAATGCCACGTTTATCCCACTTACCAATGTGCGAGGCGAAGTCGAGCATATTTGTATTATTATTTACGATGTGACAGATATTGCGGTTAACAAAAAAGAACTAGAAGAGTTAAATAAAAAACTAGAACAAGTAAGCCAAACAGATAGTTTAACCCAGCTTGCCAATAGAGGGCACTGGGAGCATTTATTGCACCAAGAATTTTTACGAACGAAGCGAAACAAAGGTTGTTGCTCGTTATTAATTTTTGATATTGACCACTTTAAAAAGGTAAATGATGATTTTGGACATAGTGCTGGAGATGTAGCACTTCGTCATGTAGCGAGTTTACTGAAAACTGCATTGCGTGAAACAGACATTGCTGGGCGATACGGCGGTGAAGAGTTTGTTGTTACTTTATTAGATACCGATAAACAAGGGGCTATTGTATTTGCTGAACGCTTACGCCAGCTAATTGAAACCTCTCCGGCGAAATACAATGAGCACACGCTGCATTTGGCCATTAGTGTGGGTATTGCGTGTTTTGATGATCAATTTAAAGATCACGAACGTTGGATTGAAGCTGCCGATAAAGCGCTTTACCATTCAAAAGAAACGGGTCGAAATAAAGTGTCGGTATACGCTGATATAAAAAATGATGCTTAGGCATCATTTTTTAATTGGGGGGTAAAATAAGCAAGTCAGTTTTAAGTAAGCGCATTATTTTTTCTGCAGTATTACCAATGAGTTTTGCTTTAATTCCTACATTCCCAACAGATCCTATAATCACTAAATCAGCATTGAGCTTGGCTGCTAAGCTTGGGATCACCTGCTCAGGTAAACCCGCTTTAATATAAAGTTTGTCGCGTAAGTTATTATCAATAATGAGTTGTTGCTGTGATTGAGGTAATTTCTCAAAGGCATTGACTAGTTGCTCTTCTGAAAATACTAAGCCTAAATCTCTTAATATTGGAGAAATATACACTGTGTAGCCGGCATAAAATTCACAGTCTGTTCGCTGTGCGTATGCTAGACCATATTTAATAATTGACTGATTAAGTTTATGTTTTGCGGTTTTTTCGCTAGCTAAATCAAGTGCAGCGAGTATGTTGGTATGCTTGCGCCATTTGTTATCTGCCGCTAAATACAAAGCGATGGGTGTAAAGCGGATAAGTTGCCAATCAAGCTCACTAAATTGGCTATCGCTGTCGATATGGCGTGTTTTTATCACCATTTCGTAATCATCAGTATTAATATCTTCGTTAAGCCACTGCTCGGGGGCTTCATGCCATGCGGTTTGAAAGGTATAACTGCAACCCTCCAGTTCAGCGCTAATCAGTGGCTCCAACTGAGCCCTTAATGATGAAAGGCATTTATCTTGGAGTGAAAGCAATTGTTCTGGCGACAGAGAAAATAAAATATTGCTGGTTTCTTCAAAGCTAAATGCAACAATATCAATATGTTTATTGCCTTGCAGCGCTTTTTGTTTAGCGTGCTGCAATGACGTTTTTGCAAATTCAACCGAATCAATCAGTACAAGAAGCTTTTTTTTGTCCATTATTTTTACTCTGTTGTATGGCGTGAATCATCAATTGGACATTGACCAATGGTTGAAATCTCACCCGAATTTGACTCCTGTTCCAGTTTTACCTTAAAGCCCCATAGTCTGTAAAGGTGTTTTAATACTTCCCCATGGGAGTTAGCCAGTGGAATAGCATTATGGGGTACATATCGTAGGGTTAAAGAGCGGTCGCCGCGTAAGTCAACATCGTAAACTTGTATGTTAGGCTCATGATTACTAAGGTTATATTGTGCAGAAAGTGCTTCTCTAACCGATTTGTAGCCATTATCGTCGTGAATAGCGCCTATTTCTAAATGTGGGTTACTAGCATGGTCGACTATGGTGAATAATTTAAAGTCCCGAATCAGCTTAGGGGATAAAAATTGGCTAATAAAACTCTCATCCTTGAAATTTTGCATTGCAAAGTGGAGTGTCTCGAGCCAGTCACTGCCCGCATGCTCAGGAAACCAGCGTTTATCTTCTTCTGTTGGGTTTTCACAAATACGACGTATATCAACCATCATATTAAAGCCC
The DNA here is from genome assembly GCF_023161865.1 of Pseudoalteromonas sp. 2CM36K. Classification (NCBI taxonomy): domain Bacteria; kingdom Pseudomonadati; phylum Pseudomonadota; class Gammaproteobacteria; order Alteromonadales; family Pseudoalteromonadaceae; genus Pseudoalteromonas; species Pseudoalteromonas sp. 2CM36K. The sequence goes on along the minus strand of NZ_JALNTK010000004.1, from coordinate 133,768 downwards.
AGTGCATAGGGGTTAATACCCGAGTAATAATCGCTATTGTATGGAGGTTGGTACACAACATTAGTATGGCTTTGTAAAAACTCCAACATAAATGAGTCGGTTAGTTTTCCCTCATCATATAAATGGTTCAAAATAGTATAGTGCCAAAAAGTGGCCCAACCTTCATTCATTACTTGGGTTTGTTTTTGCGGATAAAAGTATTGCGATATTTTTCGCACTATCCTGACGATTTCTCGCTGCCATGACTCGAGTAAAGGGGCATTTTTTTCAATAAAGTACAGAATATTTTCCTGTGGCTCTTGCGGGAAGTGGCGTTCGTGTTTTTTTGACTCTTGCTGTTGAGAAGGAATGGTACGCCATAATTCGTTAACTTGTGATTGCAAATACTCAGCCCGTTCTTGCTGACGCTTTTGTTCTTCAAATAACGAAATTCGTTGTGGACGTTTGTACCTATCAACACCGTAACTCATTAATGCATGACATGAGTCGAGTATGCTTTCTACTTCGGAAATACCGTACTTTTCTTCACAGCGGCTAATATAGTTTTTAGCAAACAATAAATAATCAATAATTGAGCCTGCATCAGTCCAAGTTTTAAATAAATAATTACCTTTAAAAAATGAGTTATGCCCGTAGCAAGCATGTGCCATAACCAGTGCCTGCATCGGAAGGGTGTTTTCTTCCATTAGGTAAGCAATACAGGGGTTGGAATTAATCACAATTTCATACGCAAGTCCCATTTGGCCGCGTTTATAATTTTGCTCCGTTTGAATAAATTTTTTACCATACGACCAGTGAGTGTAGCCAATGGGCATGCCTATACTTGAGTAGGCATCCATCATTTGTTCTGCGGTGATTACTTCAATTTGGTTAGGGTAGGTGTCTAACTTGTAATGCTCAGCCACACGGGCTATTTCGTCTTGGTATTGTTGCAATAGTTCAAAGGTCCAATCGGGCCCATCACTTATTCGATTATCGTTCATAATGCTACCTCGCTTTGGCTATGCAGCCCCTTGCTGTTGACGACCTTTTTTAAATAGCTCCCTAAATATAGGGTAAATATCTTCAACACCTTGGATATGTTGGATGGCAAAATTACTGTTCGTTTGGCTAATGCTTTGATACTCGCGCCATAAACTTTGATGGGCACGTGTGGTAATTTCTATATAGGCAAAATAGCGAACAGCTTTAAGTATTTTATTACGTAAAATGTGTCCACATTGGGGCGTGTCATCGGCCCAATTATCGCCATCAGAAGCTTGTGCTGCGTATATATTCCATTCATCAGCATTATAGCGCTCAGCTATTATTTCATTCATCAGTTTTAGTGCACTTGAAACAATGGTACCGCCTGTTTCTTGTGAATAAAAAAACTCCTGCTCATCAACTTCTTTGGCTTGGGTATGATGGCGAATATACACAACGTCGATGTCTTTGTAGCTGCGAGTTAAAAACTGATAAAGCAAAATGTAAAAGCGCTTTGCCATGTCTTTTGTTGCTTGATCCATCGAACCTGACACATCCATAATACAAAACATCACCGCTTTACTAGTTGGGTGTGGTTGCTTGTCGTAGTTACGAAAACGTAAGTCGTAATTATCGATAAAGGGCACGGTTTTTATTTGCTGTTTGAGTGTGTCGATTTCTTTTTGTAATAAGGCCACAGCGGCTTTATCACAGTGTGGTTGTTCAAGCAGCAGTGCTAGTTGCCCCTCAAGCTCGCTAAGGCGGCGTTTTTTACCTGCGGTCATTGCAATACGACGAGCTAGAGAGCCTTGTAATGAGCGCACTACATCAATATTGCTGGGCATACCATCACTGCAAAACCCAGCGCGATGGGTTTTCATTTGCACTAGCTTATCAAGCTGATTTTCTTGCAAATTAGGGAGTTCTAAATCCTCAAATAACAAATCAAGGTATTCATCTTTAGAGATAGAAAAAACAAATTCATCTTGGCCTTCGCCAGAGTCACTTGCTTCACCTTCGCCTGCGCCACCGCCTTTGCCTCCTTTAGGGCGTTCTATTTTGTCGCCAGTAGAGAACTGATCGTTCCCAGGGTGTATTTGCTCTCTATTACCGCCTCTACCTTGATGAAAAGTAGGTTCGCTAATATCACGCTGCGGAATAGAGATGCTCTCTCCAGAGCTTGAATCAGTGACACTGCGTTTATTGATCGCATCAGACACCGCTTCTTTGATCTGCTTTTTATAACGCCTAATAAAACGCTGGCGGTTAACTGTGCTTTTGTTTTTGCCATTTAAACGCCTGTCGATAAAATGCGCCATAATGACCTCCTAAAAACTGCAATTATGAAGGTTATTGCGATTTTCTAACCCGTAAATACCACTCAGATAGCAAGCGCACTTGTTTTTGCGTGTAGCCTTTTTCAACCATACGATTAACAAAGTCCTCATGCTTTTGCTGATCTTCAGCTGATGTTTTTGCATTAAATGAAATAACAGGGAGTAAGTCTTCCGTGTTTGAGAACATTTTTTTCTCAATAACCGTGCGTAGTTTTTCATAACTCGTCCACAGCGGATTTTTGCCATTGTTATGAGCGCGAGCACGCAGCACAAAGTTAACAATTTCATTTCTAAAATCTTTAGGGTTTGAAATACCTGCAGGCTTTTCTATTTTTTCAAGCTCAGCGTTGAGTGCATCACGGTCAAATAATTGCCCTGTATCAGGGTCGCGGTATTCTTGATCTTGAATCCAAAAATCAGCATAAATAACGTAGCGGTCAAAAATATTTTGGCCATATTCTGAATATGACTCTAAGTACGCGGTTTGTAGCTCTTTACCTATAAACTCAACATATTGTGGAATTAAATAGCCTTTTAAAAAGCTTAAATAACGTTCTTCAACCTCGGCACTAAATTGTTCACGCTCAATTTGCTGCTCAAGCACATAAAACAAATGCACAGGGTTGGCGGCCACTTCGGTGGTGTCAAAGTTGAATACTCGCGATAAAATCTTAAACGCAAAACGGGTTGAAAGGCCGGTCATGCCCTCATCAACACCAGCGTAATCACGATACTCTTGATACGACTTCGCTTTTGGGTCGGTGTCTTTAAGGGTTTCACCATCGTAAACTCGCATTTTAGAGTAAATGCTTGAGTTTTCCGGCTCTTTTAAGCGCGAAAGAGTGGTAAATTGGGCTAAAATTTTAAGTGTACCTGGCGCACAGGGGGCGTTGTAAAGCTCACTGTGTTCAATCAGCTTATCGTAAATTTTAATTTCTTCGGTCACTCGTAAGCAATAAGGGACCTTAACAATATAAACACGGTCTAAAAAGGCTTCGTTGTTTTTATTGTTTTTAAAGGTTTGCCATTCTGATTCATTAGAGTGGGCGAGTATCATGCCGTTAAATGGCAGGGCGCTTATGCCTTCTGTGCCGTTATAGTTACCTTCTTGTGTGGCTGTTAGCAGTGGGTGTAACACTTTTATGGGGGCTTTAAACATTTCCACAAATTCCATTAAGCCTTGGTTGGCTAAACATAATGCGCCTGAATAGGCATAAGCATCAGGATCATTTTGTGCAAAGTGTTCAAGTTGGCGAATATCGACCTTACCGACAAGAGCAGAAATATCTTGATTGTTTTCATCTCCGGGCTCTGTTTTAGCAATCGCAACTTGATTTAAAATTGATGGGAAGCGTTTAACCACTCTAAATTGACTAATATCACCATTAAATTCTTGTAAACGTTTTGCGGCCCATGGCGACATTACCGTTTTGAGGTAACGAGACTTAATTCCATATTCTTTTTCGAGTAGGCTGGCATCTTCAACGGGATCAAATAATGACAGCGGATGGTCATTAACCGGGGAGCCCTTAATTGCATAAATAGGCACTTGTTGCATTAAATACTTTAGCTTTTCAGCAATCGATGACTTACCGCCACCTACCGGACCAAGCAAGTAAAGCACTTGTTTACACTCTTCTAATCCTTGCGCGGCGTGTTTTAGATAAGAAACAATTTGCTCAATGGCGTCTTCCATACCATAAAAATCGGCAAATGCAGGGTAACGTGCAACAACACGGTTCGAAAATAAGCGACTTAAACGAGTATCGGTAGCGGTATCTACCATTTTAGGCTCGCCAATGGCCATCAGTAATCTTTCAGGAGCACTGGCATAAGCAGACTTATCGGTTTTACAAATTTCTAGAAACTCAGCAACACTGTACTCTTCTTCTTGTGTTGATTCATAACGTGCTTGGTAGTGATCAAAAATAGTCATAATGACCTCCGAAACCTACTTGGAAAATGTATTCACCATTTAAAGTCTAGTCACGAATTTAAATTTTTGTGCAATAAAATTAAAAATTTATATGAAAAATGATCATGATGCACTTTTAAAAAACAACCTACGTATAACCTTAATCAAATAAAGTAGCGGACATAAAAAAAGACGCCTAAGCGTCTTTTTAAAGGTTAGTTTAAAACTAATTATGCGAAGTTAGCGTTCGCGAATTCCCAGTTAACGAGTGACCAGAAACCTTTAAGGTAATCTGGACGCACGTTACGGTAATCAATGTAGTATGCGTGTTCCCATAAATCCACGGTTAGGATTGGTGTAACACCTGCATCTGTTAATGGTGTTGCAGCGTTAGATGTATTAACGATATCTAGTGAACCATCTGCTAGTTTAACTAACCACGTCCAGCTTGAACCAAAGTTATTTACTGCTTTGTCGTTTAACGCGTCTTTAAATGCGTCAAATGAGCCCCATTTAGCGTTAATTGCATCAGCAATTGCACCTGTTGGAGCGCCACCGCCATTTGGAGATAGGCTGTTCCAGTAGAAAGTGTGGTTCCAGATTTGAGCAGCGTTGTTAAATACACCGCCTTCTGAAGAACATACGATCTCTTCAAGTGATTTACCTTCAAACTCAGTGCCTGGGATCAAACCGTTAAGTTTAGTCACATAAGTGTTGTGGTGTTTACCATGGTGAAACTCTAACGTTTCTTGTGAAATATGTGGCTCAAGTGCATCAATTGCATACGGTAGTGACGGTAGTTCAAATGCCATTTTTTATCTCCATCTTCTTTTGGTTGATAGTCTATTTAGTAATACGTAATGCCTGCGCAAACAGGGCACTTATCTATACCAAACAGGAATATAGTGTTACTATAATTGTTGAGTATTTTACTCAAGTTTTAGCAAACAGCAATGCTCTTGCTAAAGCTATTTAAGATTGAGGCTTTAATTGCCTATGTTAATTTATATATCTGAGGCCACAGTGAAACTTTTTCAAGGCCTAATGTGTTCGCTATCGTCATTTTGAGGTTGTAAATGGAAACCATCGATAAAATTAAACAGCAAATTGCTGAAAACCCAATCATCTTATACATGAAAGGATCACCAAAACTGCCTAATTGTGGTTTTTCTTCACAAGCATCACAAGCATTAATGTCGTGCGGTGAACCGTTTGCATATGTGGATATTTTACTTAATCCAGACATTCGTGCAGAGCTTCCTGCTTACGCTAACTGGCCTACCTTCCCGCAACTTTGGGTTGAAGGCGAGTTAATTGGTGGCTGTGACATTATCATTGAAATGTTTCAACGTGGTGAATTACAACCACTGATCACTGAAACAGCTGCAAAGCATAAACCTGCAGACGCTGAATAAGCGTTTAGGTAAAAAAAAGCTGCAATTTGCAGCTTTTTTTATGTCTATAAAGTATTTACTCATAGTTGCTTATACGATGACAGTACCGAATGAGTAGGCAGCTTTTCGCGGTTTTTACTTAGCTCCCTAGGTCATAAACTTCAGAACGCGATTGTATCATTTCTAAATTGGATGAGTTTTCAGCCTTAAAGCTAAACAACTCTCAAGGTAAACTTACAAAAACACTGATCCCGCCGACGTCCCGATTGTGTAGGCTAATTTGCCCATGGTGGGCTTCAATAATTTCTCGACACAGTGCCAAACCTAATCTACTTCCTGCCACCTTGGTAGAACAAAAAGGGATAAGCGCACTGGCCATAACTGTTTCACTCATGCCTTTTCCTTTGTCGCTCACATTAATATGAGTGCCGAGACTATCTTGTGTTACTTTTAAACTAATATGCTCTGCTAGCGACTCTGATTCATGTGCATTTTTCAACAGGTTAATGAGCAATTGTTCTATTTGGGTTTGATCGGCTTGTGTAGTGATGTCTTTTTGAAGGTCGAAATTAAATTGCCATTGGCTTTGTAATTGATCGAGTAATGAATGCCAGTCAACCGTCGTTATTATAGGTGGTGGAAGTTTAGCAAACCAACCATAGCCTTGAACGAACTCGTTTTTTAAGGTTTTGTGCACCTTGGTACAAGGTGAAATCAGCAAGTTGACCGTCTACAACTTGAATGTTTCGAGGGGCACGCAGAGCAAGTTCTGCATCATGGGTGACCATGACAATGGTTGCGCCATCACGATTTATTTGTTTAAGCAGCTCCATTACTTGACGAGCCATAAGGCTGTCGAGATTACCAGTTGGTTCATCGGCTAATAAAAATCGTAGCTCGCCCTCAAGACGAGCTAAAACAGTGTTGCTGCTTTAATTCGTTTGTGAACTTGGGGCTCTCAACCATGGCTATTACATCATTCAGTTTTACTGAGTCATCAGCATTTACCTTCAATGAAACAAAGCCTCGTTCAGGGCTGTAAACTTTTGGTGCTCTGGCGGCCACAATTTTACCGCTGGCTGCAGCATCGCGTATTAGCGATTGGCGCATCTCTGTGGCTATTTGTAGGCTTACTCTATAAACCGAGATAGTACCTTCTTGATCAGTATTTAATAATGCATATACACATAGAGCAACTAAGCCCACAATAAATATAAACAGCCTGATGTATTTTTTAAAATTTATAGGTCGTGAGATTTGCGTGTCTTGCCCGTTAGTGTCTTTAATCATTATTTGTTCTCTTTGCTTAGTGTTTTTCAAACACAGTAATCATTAGCGAGGCAATAAACAGAATAATTGGTGAAATTAAAAATAAGCCAATAGTAAACATTCAATGCCCTCAAAATTTATGTAGTTATGCGATATTCGAATAGCGTGCCATTTTTTATCTTGTTGAATTTAATTACTTTTTATTTTTAAACTTTCTTTTTATATGTCCGCGGACATAAAAAGTGTCCGCTGCGGGGTGAGATTACCTCAACGTAAAGCAAAGAAAGTTGATAATTAATGCATAGCATAAGACTAACGTGCAAATTCATTGAATAAACTATGTGCTAGTAAAAGTCGATGTAATTAAATGTCATGTTTAGATGTATTACGAATAAAGCAAAAATGATGGAATGATATTCGGTGAATAGTTATTCATATTTTGGCTCGTTTACGTTTACGTAAACTGCTTATTGTGAGGAGGCTTTATTTACAAGTTCTTAAAAATAACACCGGTGTCATTAAAGTTTTCGATCCAATATCTACTCAAATGTTAATATTTAGCATTGTTTTATGATTTTTAATGAAGTTGAAATATATTCAATATAATGAATATATATTCAGAAAGATATTGACTCAGGTTAGGAATAACGCTAATTTTGATCGTCTGTTAGCAAATCGTCGAGCCGTTCATCCACGTTAACAGTGCAGCAAGGGGAGGGGTCCATGTTATATGACTCAAAACTAGAAAAAGATAATTGTGGCTTTGGCTTAATAGCCCAAGTTAATAACAAAGCGAGTCACCGACTCATCCGTACGGCGATCACCGGTTTAGATCGCATGCAGCACCGGGGCGGTATATCTGCTGATGGTAAAACGGGTGATGGTTGTGGCTTGTTACTTCAAAAACCAGACAGCTTCTTTCGTGCTATTGCTGCTGAAAATAATTGGCATTTAGGTAAAAATTACGCCGTTGGGATGATTTTCCTCAATGCTGATCCGGTATTAGCACAAGCAGCTAAAGATGTTTTAAGCGAAGAACTAGAAAAAGAAACGCTTAATATTTTAGGTTGGCGTGTTGTCCCTACCGATCCATCAATGTTAGGACCTATAGCCCTAAAGCAATTGCCTGGGTTTGAACAAATTTTTATTAGTGCGCCTGAAGGCTGGCGTTCTAAAGATTTAGAGCGACGTTTATATGTTGCACGTCGTCGTGCAGAAAAGCGCTTGATGGATGATGAATCATTTTATATTGCGAGCTTATCTGGGCTAGTCACCATCTATAAAGGCTTAATGATGCCTGCTGACTTGCCAAATTTTTATCTCGATCTTGCTGATATTCGCATGACCAGTGCTATTTGTGTTTTTCATCAACGCTTCTCTACAAACACACAGCCTCGCTGGCCTTTAGCGCAACCATTTCGTTATTTAGCGCACAATGGTGAAATTAATACTATTGAAGGTAACCGTCAGTGGGCCCGTGCACGCTCTTATAAATTTGCTTCGCCGCTTATTCCTGATTTACAAAGCGCAGCGCCGTTTGTTAATGAAACAGGGTCTGACTCATCTAGCCTCGATAATATGCTAGAGCTGTTTTTAGCCGGTGGTATGGATTTATTCCGTGCGATGCGTATGCTGGTACCGCCAGCATGGCAAAAAAACCGTGCTATGGATGACGACCTTCGCGCATTCTATGATTTTAATTCTATGCATATGGAACCGTGGGATGGCCCTGCAGGGATTGTTATGTCGGATGGGCGTTTTGCTGCCTGTAACTTAGACCGTAATGGCCTGCGCCCTGCGCGCTATATCATTACTCAAGATGGCTTTATTACTTTAGCCTCTGAAGTTGGGATATGGGATTACACCGCTGACGAAGTGGTCGAAAAAGGACGTGTTGGCCCGGGCGAACTCCTCGTTATTGATACTAAATTAGGCAAAATTTGGCATTCAGATGAAATTGACCAAGATTTAAAATCACGCCACCCTTATAAGTCGTGGTTAGAAGAAAACGTTAAACGATTAACGCCTTTTGAAGCACTTACCGAGCAAGATGCGGGCAATCGCTCATTTGATGATGAAACCCTTGTCAAATACCAAAAGATGTTTGGCTATACTAACGAAGAGCTAGACAGCGTCATTCGTGTCATGGGTGAAAATGGGCAAGAAGCCACTGGCTCAATGGGTGACGATACGCCGTTTGCCGTACTGAGCGAAGGGCACCGTTCACTTTATGATTATTTCCGTCAAAAGTTTGCTCAGGTTACTAATCCGCCAATTGATCCGTTACGTGAAAACCATGTGATGTCGCTTGCAACGTGTATTGGCAGTGAGCAAAACGTATTTAATGAAACAACAGGGCACGCTAAACGCCTGCAATTTGATACGCCTATTTTAATGTACGCTGATATGCAGCAGCTACTTAACGCCGATGAAGCGCACTACAGCTATTGTAAGATTGATATTACTTATACCGTAGAAGAAGGCCTTGAGAATGCGGTAAAGCGCATCTGTGATGAAGCACAAGCAAAAGCCGCATCTGGCTGCATTATGCTGGTATTAACGGATCGTAACTTTGATGACAATCAATTACCTATTCCTGCTGCTATGGCGGTGGGTGCGGTACAAAAACGCTTGGTAGATAATAACTTACGCTGTGAGTCAAATATTATTATTGAAACTGGTAGCGTTCGCGATGCGCATCAATTTGCGGTACTACTTGGATTTGGTGCAACCGCAATTTACCCGTATTTAGCGTACGAGTCACTTGTGGCTATGAGCGATACCAAGGTAATTAATAAGTCATACAGTGAAGTTACACTGGCTTATCGTCAAGCAATTAATAAAGGCTTGTACAAAATCATGTCTAAAATGGGCATTAGTACCGTGGCTTCATATCGTTGTTCAATGTTGTTTGAAGCGGTTGGTCTATCGGACGCTATTGTTGAGATGTGTTTTAAAGGCGTGGCGAGTCGTATTAAAGGGGCGTGTTTTAGCGACTTTGATGACGATCAGCAAAGCTTGCATAAACTGGCGCTTAGTAAACGTAAATTATTAAGCCATGGTGGCTTGTTTAAATACGTTCACGGCGGCGAGTACCATGCTTACAATCCTGATGTGATTCAAACGTTACAAAAAGCAGTACGTAGCGGCGAGTACAGTGATTACAGCGAATACGCAAAGCTAGTTAATCACCGTCCAGTTGCGACTCTGCGCGATATGTTGACATTAAAGCTGCCAGAAAAGGGTATAAGCATTGATGAGGTAGAGCCTGCCACTGAGCTTTATAAACGGTTTGACTCAGCGGCCATGAGTATTGGTGCATTATCGCCAGAAGCGCATGAAGCACTCGCAATTGCCATGAATCGTTTAGGTGGCTGCTCAAATTCTGGTGAAGGTGGCGAAGATAAGCTGCGTTACGGTACAGAAAAAAATTCACGTATTAAACAAGTAGCCTCGGGTCGATTTGGTGTAACGCCCCATTATTTACGTAGCGCTGATGTTATTCAAATAAAAGTGGCACAAGGCGCTAAACCAGGGGAAGGCGGACAACTACCAGGTGAAAAAGTCACTCCCTATATTGCCAAGCTTCGTTACTCGGTACCGGGTGTGACACTTATTTCACCTCCGCCGCATCACGATATTTATTCTATCGAAGATTTAGCCCAGCTGATTTTTGACTTAAAACAAGTAAACCCGAATGCATTGATTTCTGTAAAACTGGTATCTGAACCGGGTGTTGGCACAATTGCAACCGGTGTAGCGAAAGCGTATGCCGACTTAATTACTATTTCAGGCTATGATGGTGGCACAGGTGCAAGTCCATTAACCTCGGTTAAATACGCTGGCAGTCCATGGGAGTTGGGACTTGCTGAAACACAGCAAGCCTTGGTAGAAAATGGCCTTCGCCATCGTATTCGCCTGCAAACAGATGGTGGTTTAAAAACGGGCCTTGATATCATCAAAGCGGCCATTTTAGGCGCCGAAAGTTTTGGCTTTGGCACAGGGCCTATGGTGGCATTAGGCTGTAAATACTTACGAATCTGTCACTTAAATAACTGTGCGACAGGTGTGGCAACACAAGACGAAACATTACGTCAAAAGCATTATCATGGTCTGCCAGAAATGGCGATGAACTACTTTAAGTTTATTGCTCAAGAAGCGCGCGAAATTATGGCAAGTTTAGGGGTTGCAAACCTAACCGATTTAATTGGTCGCTTAGACTTACTCGAAGCCATTGAAGGCAAAACAGCGAAGCAGCAAAAAATAGATTTATCAGCGGTTATCGCTCAGCCAAATAACCCAACGGGTGAAACTTTGTTTTGCAGTGCACCAAATAGCTCGCATTATTTAGGTGAGTTAAATGAGAGCTTACTTGGTAAGGCGCAAGAGGCAATAGATAACTCAAGTGGCATTTCATTAGTAAGTCGTATTTGTAATACCGATAGATCGGTTGGCGCTATGCTTTCTGGGTATATTGCTGATAAACACGGTAATCAAGGCATGGCCGCAGATCCAGTAGTTATTGAATTACATGGTACAGCTGGTCAGTCATTCGGTGTATGGAATGCTGGTGGCCTTGAAATGACTTTGGTTGGCGATGCTAACGATTACGTTGGTAAAGGCATGGCGGGCGGTAAGCTAGTTATTCGCCCACCACTGGGTTCGTCATTTGAAAGTCATAAAGCAACAATTATTGGTAATACCTGTTTATATGGTGCAACCGGCGGTAAATTGTTTGCAGCAGGATGTGCAGGCGAGCGTTTTGCTGTACGTAACTCAGGCGTGCAAGCCGTTGTTGAGGGCGTAGGTGATAACGGTTGTGAATACATGACCGGTGGCGTTGTGTGTGTACTTGGTAATGTAGGAGTGAACTTTGGTGCAGGTATGACCGGTGGTTTCGCTTACATTTTAGATGAACGAGGTGATTTTGAGAAACGCATTAACCCAGAGTTGGTTGAAGTGGTTACTTTAGATGACTTAAGTTCACATCAAGAGCATTTACGCGGCTTAATTGCTGATCATTTAGAGCTAACAGGCTCATGCAGAGCAGAAACTATTTTAGCTAACTTTGAACTTTATTTACCGATGTTCAAATTAGTAAAACCTAAATCAAGTGACGTAAAAAGTTTACTCGGGCACCGCGCTCGCAGTAGCGCCGAACTACGTGTTCAGGCGCAATAAGGGGGCAGTATGAGCGAAAATGTATATCAATTTATAGACGTGCAGCGTGTAGACCCACGCAAAAAACCAATCTCGTCGCGTAAAAAATCGTTCGTAGAAATTTATGAACCCTTTTCAGAAAATCAGGTTAATTCACAAGCGGATCGTTGCCTTGATTGTGGTAACCCTTATTGTGAGTGGAAATGTCCAGTACATAACTATATTCCACAATGGTTAAAACTGATCCGTACAGGGCGCATTTTAGAGGCCGCTGAGCTATCGCACCGTACTAACAGTTTGCCAGAAGTGTGTGGACGAGTATGCCCGCAAGACCGCTTATGCGAAGGCTCATGTACATTAGATGAAGAGTTTGGTGCAGTAACAATCGGTAATATTGAAAAATACATCACCGACACCGCGTTTAAAATGGGCTGGAAACCAGACATGTCCTATGTGACATGGACTGATAAAAAAGTTGCCATTATTGGCGCAGGGCCTGCGGGCCTGGGCTGTGCAGATATCTTAGTGCGTAATGGCGTAAAGCCTGTGGTATTTGACCGTCACCCTGAAATTGGTGGGCTGTTAACCTTTGGTATTCCTTCTTTTAAATTAGAAAAAGAAGTCATGCAAAAACGTCGTGAAATATTTACCGAAATGGGTGTTGAATTCAAGCTTAATGTCGAAGTAGGTAAAGACATTAGTATGGATGAAATACTTAATGAGTATGACGCCGTATTCTTGGGCGTGGGGACTTATCAGAGTATGCGAGCGGGGCTTGAGAACGAAGATGCACCGGGAGTGCATGATGCCCTGCCATTTTTAATTGGTAACACTAACCGTGTTATGGGTTACGATGAGTCTAAACAAGCCTGCATTGATATGGCAAATCAAAAAGTAGTGGTACTAGGTGGTGGTGATACAGCAATGGACTGTGTGCGTACCTCCATTCGTCATAACGCGTTAAAAGTAACGTGTGCTTATCGTCGTGATGAAGAGAACATGCCTGGTTCAAAACGCGAAGTAAAAAATGCCAAAGAAGAGGGCGTAATTTTTACTTATAACGTTCAGCCTAAAGGGATTGTACTTGATGACAAAGGTGCTGTAGCCGGTGTTAAAATGGTAAAAACTCAGCTTGGCGAGGCAGATGAAAACGGCCGCCGTCGCGCTGAGGAAGTACCGGGTTCAGAGCATATTATTGAAGCCACACAAGTGATTATGGCATTTGGTTTTAAGCCACATAAATTGGATTGGTTAGAGCAGTACGACGTAGAAATTAACCACTGGGGTGGTATTAATGCACCCGAGCAAGGTGAATTTACACATCAAACTACTAATCCTAAAATATTTGCTGGTGGCGATATTGTTCGTGGTTCAGACTTAGTGGTCACCGCTATATTTGAGGGGCGTAACGCTGCAGAAGGCATTATGGATTATTTAAAAGTGTAAATAATGCTTTTGTTAGAATGGAGTCAAAAGCAAACCTTCGGGTTTGCTTTTTTTATTTCCTCAGTTTTACAAACAAAGGTAAATATTTATGGTTCCATAGCCGGTGTTTAAGGTCTATAAAAAGGGACCTAGGTTTTGACCTAGCTATTTACAATTATAAGATTTTACAAATAAAAAAGCCCGCAATACATAGATTGTGGGCTTTTTTTAAACGCGCTGTTAGTTAATCCATCGAGAAGTGATCTAGGCTCGGTTTCACTCTGGCTTGTCGGCGTTTCACACTTTTATAGCAAATAACGTTACAAACAAGCTGTAGGCCAATAACTAACCAACTTAGTGTTATTAAGCCACTAATAGCTGTGCTGCTAAAAACTAACATAACAGCAATAACAATATGTACAATTAATGCCACATTTAAAAAGCGATATAAGCTCTGCTTAAATTGTGTATGTTTAAACTTACTAAAAACAGCCAAAAGTATACTGACAATCAGTAGCAGCCAGTTAATTACTAAGCCAAAATAAATGACCGTCGTTTGCATTAATGTATCCTCACCGTATCAAGGTAACGCACTGTAAAGCGATTCACTTTATCCGTGCGCTTTTATAAGCTCTTTTGCATTTGCTTTAGCTGTTTTGCTAATGTTATCACCACCCAGTAATCGAGCAATCTCATTTACTCGACCATCTTTATTCAATGCCAGCATATGCGTAAATGTTTCACCGTCTGCAATTTCTTTGGCAACAAAAAACTGCTGATGAGCGCTACTGGCCACTTGCGGTAAATGGGTCACACAAATTACTTGCGTAGACTTACCTAGTTGGCGCAGCAGTTTACCAACTGCAGCAGCTGTAGGGCCAGAAATACCGACATCTACTTCATCAAATATAAGTGTTGGAGTCGTTACTTTTTGGGCAATAATAACTTGAATAGCCAAACTAATGCGTGATAATTCACCACCAGAGGCTACTTTTGCTAGAGGTTGTAATGGTTGCCCTGGGTTTGTTGATACTAAAAACGATACATTATCAAAACCTAAACTATTAGGAGAGCGATCGGTATGTGCTGTAAGAGCTATTTCAAATACGCCATTTTCCATAGATAAGTTAGCCATACTTTCGCTGATCAAGCCATTTAGCGTGTTGGCGTATTGATGACGATTAGCACTTAATTCCTCACTAGCCGTTTGATAATCTTCAAGGGCTGCTGCAATTTCACCTTCAAGCTGTTCGAGGCGCGAACTATTACTGCTTATAGAGTCTAGTTCTTGTGTTACATTTTGATGAAACTCAACGAGCTCTTGTGGCTTTATATGGTGTTTTCTTGCTAAATCCATAGCGCCGCTGAGTCTGTTTTCTACTTCCGTTAAGCGAGTAGGATCTAAGTCAGCTTGTTCAGTATAATTGCGTATTTCTCTGCTTGCTTCTTCAACTTGAACCGCTGCTTCTGTCAGTAATGCTGCTACATTGGCCAGGGTTTCATCATAATGTGCAAGTTCATTAAATTGTTGTGCGCTGTGTTGTAAAAGAGAGCACGCATTTTGCTCATCACTTTCGTATAAATGTTGTAGCTCGCGCTGACAAGATTGCAAAATAGTTTGGCTGTTACTGAGCTTATAATGCTCTGCTTCTATTTGTTCAAACTCACCAGCTTGCAACGCAAATTCATCAAGCTCAGCCACTTGATATTCTAATAATTGTTTTTGCGCAGCTTGTTGTTGTTGTTGGTGTTCTAGTTGTTTAAATTCTTTTTGTAAATCAGCATAACGTTTATAGCGTTGGCTTACAGCATTAACTAGATTTTGGTGCCCGGCGTAAGCATCAAGTAGCTGTAATTGATGCTCTGCTTTTAATAGATGCTGGTGTGCATGTTGACCGTGTATAGAAATTAAATATTGGCCTAGCTCTTTTAGCTGTGCAGCGGTGACAGGGCTACCATTAATGTAGCTTTTGCTGCGGCCATTCTTGCAAACAACTCGACGAAGTAGACATTCGTTATCGTCATTATTAAGCATGTTCTCTTCTAGAAATGCATGAGCGTGTGGCAAATTGCTTAAATCAAATTGCGCACTTACCTCGGCTTTATCAGTGCCTGGGCGCACAGCTGATGCCTCTGCTCGTTCTCCAAGGCACAATGATAATGCATCAATGGCGATTGATTTACCTGCTCCCGTTTCACCGGTGATAGCGGTCATACCCGAATGCCATTCTGTGCTTAAATTACTTACGATTGCAAAATTTTTAATTTCTAAACCAATTAACATACTGTTCATCCATCCAGTGAATTAACTGTTAATTTATACAGTGTTTTGGTTTTTTGCAAATTAAATTTCTATATTTTAAGCAAGGCTGGACTCAATTAATGTTTTTTTTTCTTCATCAATAGGGAGGTTTTCATCGTTAAGGTCAATACTATCAACTGGTTGCGCTACGTCTTCAGTTTTTAACTTTAAAATTAGCGTAGGAAGGACTTCTTGATAAAAGTTTTTATTATATAAAATACCTTGAGCTGGTAACTCTGCTATAAAATATTGAGTGGTATCGGAAAAAGCTTGGCTGTTATTATTTTTATAGGTTTTTATTAGTTCTTCGTTAAGAATATTAATAAGTAAATCGCATAGCGACTCTAGCCTGTTTAAATTTTCATCAGTGTGTGGCTGTACCACAAAAAAATTACTGACAACGGCTTGAATTCGAGGAAGGTGTTTAGCACTAATGACTTTTGCATCAAGTAACTCGTTTAGTTTTATTTTTAAACGTGATTGAGTACTTGCTACGCGCTCGTTAAACAGCTTTTTCTTTGCTTCAATGGTTTTTTTTCGATTACTCTCAATTAGCAAGTAACTGCCAAGTAAAGTAATTAATAATAATAAAGCAAGAAATACTACATAACTCATTACTACTTTTTCCTGATGATATTTAAAACTTCTAGTCCAATATTTTGCGCTAAAGTTGCATATTTGGCAATAAAATTAGTATAACCGGCTACCCCAATTTAGCTTTTTACGTAGCACATTATAATAAGAATAATTTTTTGGGTGGATTAAGCGTAATTTTCTATCTGCTTTGCGAATAACGACCTCATCACCGGGTAATACGGCAAGTACAACATGGCTGTCGCAACTTACCTGTAAGCTATCGGTATTTTCTAAACTAAGCTTTAAACGTACTTCGTTATCGGCATCTACCACTAAAGGGCGACTTGATAAAGTATGTGGAAACATCGGAACCAGTGACATTGCATTAAGCTCTGGTGTTAAAATAGGCCCACCGCCCGATAAAGAGTATGCCGTTGAGCCTGTTGGAGTCGACACAATCAAACCGTCGGAGCGTTGAGAAAATACAAAGTCATCGTTTATAAAGGCTTCAAACTCAATCATATGTGCTACTTTATCAGCATGAAGCACTGCTTCGTTTACTGCAGAATTAGCGCTTTTAAGTTCGTTATGACGATACACTTCAACTTCTAATAAAAAACGTTTTTCTTCAATGTAATCGCCGCTGAGTACCTGTTCTAAGCTACCCTCAAACCCTTCTGGATTTAAATCGGTTAAAAAGCCTAAATTACCTCTATTTACACCAATTACGGCTATATCAAAGCGAGCAAGCACCCGTGCAGCACCCAGCATATTGCCATCGCCTCCAACCACAATCGCCAAGTCGGCACGCTCGCCTAAATCAACGAGCTTTACGAGTTTGTCGCTCGGTACATCACTAAGTTGACTCCCTGTACGTTTTTCAACAATCACCTCAAAGCCTAAAGCTAATAAAAACGTATGTAATCGTTGTAAAGTAGCGGCAGCATTAGGATGATTTGGCTTACCAATCAAGCCGATAGTGTTAAAGGGAGAGTCCATAATAAATACACTGAGAGTTCTAATATTTGTAGAGTAACCTAAAACAGAAGTGTTTGAAAACACAGATCTTAATAATAACCAGCGGATTTAATTAATTCACTGTAAAATTTAGATTTATTGTATTTTTTATACTTGAAATAATAATACTTAGCCCCGATATAACAGCTATGCGTAAAGATGTAGATAACATGAAACTAAACCCACGAGATCAGCAAATATTTGCCGCTGTTATGAGTATGTACTGTAATGGCGATGGCTTACCTGTGCCGTCAACAAAAATTGCAAAGCAAAAAGGTATGGCGGTATGCTCTGCCACTGTGCGTAACGCGATGGCGCGCCTTGAAAAAATAGGCTTGTTGTATTCACCACATACATCGGCTGGCCGAGTGCCAACCAATGATGGGTTTGACTATTGGTTTGATGAGTTTTTTACGCTCAATGATATTGCTAATTATTGGCAGCCTGAGCAGGCTGAGTTAGTTGAATTGGCACATGGCTTGAGTCAACGTTACCAAGTATGCTGTTGTGTGGGGCTACCTCAAGTTAGAACTCAACAGGTATTTAGAGTAGAAGTACTCGACTTTGACGCTAATAACTGGCTTGTATTGTTATTAGATAGAGCAGGCCAGAGCCACAATATTTGCATTAATAAGCCTCACGATCCTAGTGATAACCAACGATACGAGTTTGCAACTTGGCTTAATACGGTTTTTAGCCAACAATCTTTAATTGAAGGGCTTTATCGAATGCAGGCAATGGCGAATACGGCACCGCGCAATTGTCATGACTCTTTAACTCAATGGACGCGTGAACTAAGCCAAAAATTAGGTTCAGATAACAGTATTGTGGTGGGCGAAAACTACCTTTATAAAAAAATAGATTGTGAGCAAAGTCTTAATATTGGTGTTTCATTTTTAAATTTTGTGGAAGATAAGCTCGCATTTAAAAACGGGGTCTCTATTCTCAGTGCTGAAAACTTACCTTTTAGCACCTGTGATGATCTCATTGTGATCACTGTGCCGTACTTTCAAAATCAGGAATATCAAAGTCGTTTTTGTGTTATTTGTCCGAAATCAGCGCAATTAGAGAAAATAATCCAAGAATTTAAATTATTAGAGCCATCGGGCTCTTGAATCTTTTTATTCAATCCCCATAATTACCGCAGTTGTAAAGAATTGGAGCGTATATTTTATGTCTGAGCAGACACAAAACCCAGAGCAAGAAGTAGAATTGAACGAAGAAGTGGCGCAAATGGAAGCCGACGTTGAGGCTGCAGTAGAAGCAGCAGAACAACACGCCGAGCAAGAGCAAAGCCCTGAAGCAGAAATTGCAATGTTATATGCTGAGTTAGAAGCGGCAAAACAAACTATTGCAGATCAGAAAGATAGCGTCGTTCGCGCTGCTGCTGACGTTGACAATATGCGTCGTCGTGCTGCACAAGATGTTGAGAAAGCACACAAATTTGCACTTGAAAAGTTTGCTAATGAATTACTCCCTGTTATAGATAACTTAGAGCGTGCTATTGAGTTCTCTGATAAAGAAAATGAAACGCTTAAGCCTTTGTTAGAAGGTATTGATATGACAGTAAAAAGCTTTAACGATGCAGTGGCTAAATTTGGCGTTGAAATTGTAAACCCACAAGGTGAGCAGTTTAACCCAGATTTTCATCAAGCAATGTCGATTCAGCCAAGTAATGATGTGACGCCTAATACTGTGTTAGCAGTAATGCAAAAAGGTTACACATTAAACGGTCGTTTATTACGTCCTGCAATGGTTATGGTATCAAAAGCAGCTGATGCTTAATTAAGTATACAATTAAAAAATGCCTCATTATGAGGCATTTTTTTTGTCTTTAAAATAATGAACTAACTGCACTAGGATAGTGAGTACAACTGCGCTGAACATTAAACTTGAAAATGGAACTGCACTTTGTGCATGCATTACCGCTAATATAGGGCCTACTAATGCGCCACTACCAAAACGTAAGGTGCCAATAACCGCCGTTGCAGTCCCTGTATTTTGCTCAAATTTCATCAAAATCAATGAATCTGCGTTACTTGCTATTATACCTAGGCTCATCATCAACGGAGCAATAGCCGCAACAATAAAGTAAAGTGACAAGTTTAATACGCTAAAGCTAAGTAATGCTGCGCCAGAGATAAAGCCACACATTAAGCCATAATAAAGCATTTTGCGTGAGCCAATACGTGGCACTACGCGAGTATTTAAAAAATTACCAAACATCAACGCCATTACATTAAAAGCGAATAACAGGCCAAACAATTGTTCTGATACTTTAAATAGGTCGAGGTAAATATAAGGGACGGACGTTAAAAAGCAAAAAAAGCCAAACGACACAAACATCGAGCTTAAAATATCGGCGCGGGCGTGCGTATTACTTAATACCACTTTATAACTTGAGAAGAATAATGCTAATCCTTTTCGCTCATTTTTAAATATTGGAATATCGATTAAGTAACGTTGCACAAAAAGTAAAATAACAAAGCTATAGGTCGCTAAAACAATAAAAATAGTCGACCATACCGAAAAGCCTAAAATAACCGAGCCGATAGAGGGGGCAAGTAACGGCGCTATCATCATAATCATAGACACGTACGACATACCCTTAGCAGTATTTTTTTGATATATGTGTCTAATAATTCCTGGAACTACAACCGTAGCTGCCGCCCCTGTAAATGCCTGTACTGCTCTTAACAGCCAAAAAGTATGCACTTCAGTGGTAAATGCTAAAGCGAGTGAACTCAAGCCAAATAAACTGAGCCCTATTCGTGCCAGTTTACGCCTGCCAATTTGATCGGCTATGGGGCCAAAAAATAACATTCCCAATGCATAACCTGCTAAATAGATACTCAACGAGATTTGAACATTTGGCATGCTAGTATTGAGATCGTTGGCAATTACCAGCATAGCCGGTAAGTACATATCGATGGCTAAAGGCGTGATTGCTACAATACTGGCTAATAAAGGCAATAAAATACGGGTATTAAAAGAAGAAGCCGAAGCGCTCATTTAAAAACTCAAAACAACGAATATAGGTTGGGCAGTATAGCAGGGCAATGGCGTTGGATAAACTTAGTTTGCCTGCTAACTTAATTGTTTAATCGCAAAAAGCAAAGATTTTAAACTAACACTGCGTTTGCTATTCTATACTCAGTAACAAACTTTTTTAGGGCATTATAATGAAGAAATTGGTTTTGGCAGTACTTGCCAGTGCAGTATTAGTAGGTTGTAAAACATCACCAACTGGGCGCACGCAAATTGCGTTTTACTCAGATCAGCAAATGACTCAAATGGGCACTGCCAGTTTTGCAGAGATAAAAAAAACGCAGCCGATAAATAAAGACCCAAAAGTAAACAGTTACGTCAATTGCATTGCTGAAAAAGTAGTGGCCGTGCTTCCTACAGAATATGCATCTCAAAATTGGGAAGTGGTGGTATTTGAAGATGAATCTGCAAACGCCTTTGCATTGCCTGGCGGTTATATTGGTGTACATACGGGGCTCTTAAAAATAGCCACAAATCAAGATCAGGTTGCCACTGTTTTGGGCCATGAAGTTGGACACGTGATTGCTGAGCATTCAAATGAACGGGTCTCACAAAGTTCTATTTTACAAACGGGTATGCAGCTGGGCAATGCGGCGCTTGAAATGGGTAACGTGCAATACCGTAATGAAATTATGCAAGGCCTTGGTTTAGGCGCTCAATATGGTGTGGTTTTACCCTTTAGTCGCTCACATGAGTCAGAGGCAGATACAATTGGTTTAGATCTTATGGCGCAAGCAGGGTTTAACCCTAAAGAGTCTGTAACGCTTTGGCAAAATATGAGCCAAGCGGGCAGTGGAGCTACGCCAGAGTTTTTATCAACTCACCCAGCACCAACGAGCCGTATTGCAAATTTACAATCGCAAATGAGTAAAGCGCTTAGCGAGCAAAAAACAGCTAAAGCACAAGGTAAAAATCCGCAGTGTAGGTTGTGATTTAAATAGTCGTTAGACAATTAAAAAAGCCTGTAGATTTAAACTGACAGGCTTTTCAATTATCATGTTACTAGAACCTAGAACGTCCACTCTAAATGAACTTGCGGCACGGATTCGCTAACATCAGTACCAAATTTATTGTGCCAGTATTGCCATTCCATACCTAACAGTAAGGTATTTTCTTTCATTTCTAGCGCATGTCCCATATCCCATACAATAATAGGTTGGGCTAAAAACCAAGCACGCACATCGTTACCAAACTCATCTTTTCGTTCAGCAATGTACTCTGCATGTCCTTTTACGTTAAACTTTTGCGAGCCAATCATGAACGGGTAATCAAAGGCTACATCAAACATCCAGCTGTTAGTTTCAATGGGTGCACCGCCTTTTGCAACGCCTTCGCTATCATCAATGTATGCACTGATAAGGGTTGAAAAGAAATTAAAACCAGGCACATCCCAGCTTAATTTTACGCCTGGTAAATATTTAACTACTTTGGCATCGCCTGCAGCATTAATACCCATGGTTAGGCCAACATCAACAAGCGCCCCTGACGCTACTTTTTCGTCCATTACCGCAGATAAGCTAAGCGTAGAGTAACCTTCAAAGTAAAAGTCTTGATCTTGAAAGCCATCATCGTTGCTGTCGGTACTGTAATCAATAAAGAAAAAGTTATCACCATAATCATGCCCAGAAGCATGCTCAATTGAGTACACCGTGGTATTAGATTTTTGTTCAGTAAATGGGTTTTTGTGGTTGCCGTTATTAATATGAAGCGCCGTATTGCTCCAATTAGCAGCGGTAGCTGTTGAACTTAATGCACACGCACTTAGTGCAACGAGAGGAAGTAAGTTTTTAATTTTCATAGCCATATTTTATGTGACACGCTTAATATCACATTATAGCAAACACGGTTAATTTGTTAATTATTTATTGTGATAAACAGTGCATTAGCACGCAGCTAATACACTGTAAAAAGGGAGATTATGCTTTATTGCGGCGCAAACAAATAACAGCAATAGCAGTAAAGGCTAAAATAAAGCAGTAGTAAGATGAGGTTGAAACATCCCACGGGCTAATTTTAAATGTAGCACCGAGTAATAATGCTTGCGCGCCATAAGGCAAAGACCCTTGGGTTACACAGGCAAAAATATCTAATAAACTGGCAGAGCGTTTACCACTAATTTCGCCATCATCAGCCAGTTTTTTAGCAATAGGGCCTGTCACAATAATAGACACGGTATTATTGGCAATACACATATTACTGGTGACAACTAATGCCGCGATCCCTAACTGATCGGCTACTTTACGGTGCCATTTAGCAATGACTTTAGTAATAGCTTGAATTTTTTGAGCGATGTAGTCGAGGCCGCCATTAATACGAATAAACTCAGAGAGGCCACCAATAAACATAGACAGTAAAAATATTTCCTGCATTTCACTAAAGCCTTTGTAAATATCTTTTACAAAGCTTGCACCTTCATAGCTGCCGGTAAAGCCCATTAATGCGGCAAACACAATACCGCTTAACAGCACAACAAACACATTAAAGCCCATTACCGCCAGGACTAAAATAAAGGCATACGGAAGTACTAATAAAATATCGTAGTCTTTGGTATCAACTACTTGTGCTGCAGGCGTTAAAAATAATAGCAATGCAATAGTGAGTATGGCGGCCGGAACTGCAATTTTAAGGTTTTCTTTAAACTTATCTTTCATTTCACAGCCTTGCGTACGCGTAGCAGCAATCGTGGTGTCAGAAATTATTGATAAGTTATCACCAAACATAGCGCCAGATACAATGGTACCGGCCATTAAAGCAGGATCAATTCCTGTTTTAATAGATACTGCATAGGCAATTGGGCCAATAGCACCAATAGTTCCCATTGATGTGCCCATAGCAGTAGAAATAACCGCCGCTATTAAAAACAAACCAGGTAGTAGTAACGAAGGGGGAATAAGTGAAAGTCCGGCATTAACAACCGCATCTACACCGCCGGTAGCACCAGCAACCGCCGAAAAAGCACCCGCTAGTAAGTAAATAAGACACATGGTAATAATATTGTTATTACCTACGCCCTTTATAAAGGTTTCTACGCTTTGGTTGATGCTGGTTTTATTTAAAATAAAGGCTAAAACAATCGCGGGTAAAATAGCGACTGGTGCTGGGAGTTGATAAAACGCGTAATCAACCCCTTGAGATTGTAAATATAAGCCTGAGCCTAAAAAAATAGCAACAAAGGTGAGTAGGGGAAGCAAAGAAAATCTTGCTTTATTTTTATCAAATGATGGCTGCATCATAATCCTCGTTAATTATTCATAGCAATCGAAGTCGATTGATATATTAAACAGCCAAAGCATCCCTCTTTTAGCTGAATTTAGTTGTTTGTTTTACTATCTAACCAGATAAGTAATCCAACAGCGCCCGCAAGCCAAAGACCAAATCGGCGCAAAAAAAAGAAGTTTAAATGTATAGATGGCTAAATGCAAAGGCTATCTGTTATTATTATGAGGGTCTGTTGATCTTTCAAGGTTAAATTTGCAGCAGTCTGTTTGGTATTTAGGCAAGGCAGAGCCTATGTGGTGTGGTATTCCCCATAAATAGGCGATAACGCAGCATCAATGCCAAACAGGCGCTGCCCGAAGGGTTCTGCCTAGGAGCGATTTACTCTTTGTTGCCTACATGGATGTAGATAAGGGGCGTGAGCAGGACGCGGAAGCTTTGCTCGGTTTTACTTATTCTTACATGGATGTAAGCCAGTAGAATAACGCAGGAGCAGTTATCGAGCCCACTAGGTTACAAACCTCGCGCCACGATTAAACCGCTCCTAGTTTAAACAAATTTTAATCCGCAAAGGTCAACAGACCCTAAAATAATCGAAGCTTTTTTATAAGCTTTCCTGACTATTACATGAGTTTTAGATAAAATCTAGCTAACTAAAAAATACATAGGTTGTAAAAAGATGAATCGAGTAGGTGTGTTTGGTGCGAATGGCCGTATGGGACTGGCACTTGTTGAAGCAGCAACAATCAATAAAAATTCACAATTAGCGGCGGCCTATGTGCGCAGTCAGTCACCGTTATTAGACCTGCCAGTTAATCAGCTTAATAGCGCAGCGGCAAAAGAGATTAAGTTTAGCAGTGAACAGCAGGTTGAAAATGTAGATGTGCTTATAGACTTTACTTTGCCTGAAGGCATGAGAAATCATTTAAAAACAGCCGTTGAGCAAAAAACACCTATGGTAATTGGCACCACCGGCTTAACTCATGACGATATGGCGCTATTAACAGATGCCGCTAAACATATCCCGATCGTATTTGCGCGTAATTATAGCGTGGGCGTAAATTTACTGCTTAACTTAGTGCAAACAGCAGCGACAAAATTAGGCGATGATTTAGATATTGAAATTTTTGAAGCGCATCATCGCCATAAAATCGATGCGCCATCGGGTACAGCATTAGCTATTGGCGAGTCGATTGCACAGGCTAAAGGGTGGGATCATGATGAGGTTGCTGTTTATGATCGTAACAATATAGAGCAGGCCAAATCACAAAATGAAATTGGCTATTCGGTGCTAAGAGGCGGCGATATAGTAGGTGAACACACGGCCTACTTCGCTACAATGGGCGAAAGACTTGAATTAACCCATAAAGCAAGTTCTCGAATGACCTTCGCCCTAGGTGCTATAAGAGCTGCGCAGTGGTTGAAAAATAAACCAGCAGGACTTTATGATATGCAAGATGTGCTAGATTTAAAGTAGTTAAGTTCCTTTTTTAACGCTTTGAGGTGGTTTTTTGTTATAACCACTTATTTATTGCAATTTACTAATTAGCGTTAGACCTAAAAGCCAACTTCATGTAGAATGCAGCCAATTTGCCAAAAATTACTAAATGCGTGTTTCCAATTATACTCATATGGTTAGCAAAACCGGGGTTTGTGTGGGAATAAAAAGAGTTTTAGGCAAGAAAAATGAATGAAGGTTTAGTGGTTTACATCGGCATCATTTAAGACTGCGTAAAACAATTTAAGCTCACAGAAATCAGGTTTTGACCAATTATTTGGGTATTGGCGGGGTGTTAAGCAATTTGTTTACTCCCGTTTTTTACTGTTAGGAGGTTTAACTTGACTAAATCCGCTCTGTTAGTCCTAGAAGACGGCACAGTGTTTCGCGGTACTGCAATCGGCGCTGACGGCATGTCAGTCGGTGAAGTAGTATTCAATACGTCTATGACTGGTTATCAAGAAATTTTGACTGATCCATCGTACGCGGAACAAATCGTAACTTTGACGTACCCACATATCGGTAATACGGGTACCAACAGCGAAGACGAAGAAGCGAGTCACATTTGGGCTAAAGGCCTAGTGATCCGTGATTTGCCACTGCTAGCAAGTAATTTTCGTAACGAGCAATCGTTAGATGATTACTTAAAAGAACGTAATATTTTAGGTATTGCGGACATCGACACCAGAAAACTAACCCGTATTTTGCGTGACGAAGGCGCACAAAATGGCTGTATTGTTGCTGGTGACGAACTAGACGAGAAAAAAGCGCTCGAAGCCGCGCAAGCCTTCCCAGGCTTAAAAGGTATGGATTTAGCAAAAGTTGTCTCAACCAAGGAAAATTTTGAGTGGCGCGAATCAAGCTGGACATTAGGCGAGGGGTTTAAAACCTTACACGCTGATGATGAAAAGTTTCATGTTGTTGCCTACGACTTCGGTGTTAAACGTAACATTTTACGTATGCTTGTTGATCGTGGTTGTAAACTGACCGTTGTCCCAGCACAAACCTCTGCCGCTGACGTACTAGCCTTAAACCCAGATGGTATTTTCTTATCAAACGGCCCTGGCGATCCTGAGCCATGTACTTATGCCATTGATGCAATTAAAACCTTTTTAGAAACCGACACGCCAATTTTTGGTATTTGTTTAGGGCATCAACTACTAGCACTTGCCTCAGGTGCTAAAACAGTAAAAATGAAGTTTGGCCACCATGGTGGTAACCACCCAGTTAAAGATCTTGACCGCGATGTTGTAATGATCACTGCACAAAACCACGGTTTTGCTGCAGATGAAGCCACATTACCAGATAACTTACGTGCTACGCACAAATCGTTATTTGACGGTACATTACAAGGTATTCACCGTACAGATAAACCAGCGTTTAGCTTCCAAGGTCATCCTGAAGCAAGTCCTGGTCCGCACGATGCAGCCCCATTATTTGACCACTTCATCGACTTGATGCAAGCGCGTAACCACTAATTTAACCGGAGTAATAATGCCAAAACGTACCGATATAAAAAGCATTCTTATCTTAGGCGCAGGCCCAATTGTAATTGGTCAAGCTTGTGAATTTGACTACTCTGGTGCTCAAGCGTGTAAAGCACTAAGAGAAGAAGGCTATAGAGTTATATTAGTTAACTCAAACCCTGCAACTATCATGACTGACCCAGAAATGGCCGATGCAACATACATCGAACCAATTCACTGGGAAGTGGTAGAAAAAATCATTGAAAAAGAAAAGCCAGATGCTGTCCTGCCTACAATGGGTGGCCAAACAGCATTAAACTGTGCGCTTGATTTAGACAAGCACGGTGTATTGGCAAAGCATGGTGTTGAGCTTATTGGCGCAACGGCGGATGCAATCGATAAAGCAGAAAACCGTGAGCGTTTTGATGTTGCTATGCGTAACATCGGCCTTGAATGTCCACGTGCTGAAATTGCCCATTCAATGGATGAAGCTCGCGATACTATGAGCCGTATCGGCTTACCGTGTATTATTCGTCCTTCTTTCACAATGGGCGGCACCGGTGGCGGTGTGGCTTACAACATGGAAGAGTTTGAAGAAATCTGTGAGCGCGGTTTAGATCTTTCTCCAACCAGCGAGTTATTAATTGATGAATCGTTAATTGGTTGGAAAGAATACGAAATGGAAGTTGTTCGTGACAAAAAAGACAACTGCATCATCGTTTGTTCTATTGAAAACTTTGACCCAATGGGTGTGCACACAGGTGACTCAATCACGGTTGCGCCAGCACAAACATTAACCGACAAAGAATACCAAATCATGCGTAATGCCTCTATGGCCGTATTGCGTGAAATTGGTGTTGAAACCGGCGGTTCAAACGTACAATTTGGTGTAAACCCCGTTGATGGCCGTATGGTTATCATTGAAATGAACCCGCGTGTATCACGTTCATCAGCGCTTGCATCTAAAGCAACGGGTTTCCCAATTGCTAAAATTGCAGCAAAATTGGCTGTAGGTTACACACTTGATGAGCTTCAAAACGATATTACTGGCGGTAAAACACCAGCATCGTTTGAACCTTCAATCGATTACGTGGTAACAAAAATTCCTCGCTTTAACTTTGAAAAATTTGCCGGTGCAAACGACCGTTTAACGACGCAAATGAAATCAGTAGGCGAAGTAATGGCGATTGGTCGTAACCAACAAGAGTCATTACAAAAAGCATTACGTGGTTTAGAAGTAGGCGCAACGGGCTTTAACCCAATTGTGGCGCTTGACGACCCGAAAGCAAAAGAAAAAATCATTCGTGAATTACGTGAGCCAGGTGCAGAGCGTATTTGGTACATTGCCGATGCAATGCGCCATGGTATGAGCGTTAAAGATGTATTTGAATTAACTAAGATTGACCCTTGGTACTTAGTACAAATTGAAGACATCCTAAAAGATGAAGCTAAAATTTCAGAAGTCGGTATGGCCGGCTTAAATGCAGACTTCTTGCGTAAACTTAAACGCAAAGGCTTTGCAGATCCCCGTATTGCAGAAATTGCTGGTGTGTCAGAAGCTGAAATTCGTAAAAAGCGCCATCAACTCAATATTGTACCTGTGTACAAACGCGTTGATACGTGCGCCGCAGAATTTAGCTCAGACACTGCTTATATGTACTCATCTTACGATGAAGAATGTGAAGCGAACGCATCTGACCGTGATAAAATCATGGTAATTGGTGGCGGTCCTAACCGTATCGGCCAAGGTATTGAATTTGACTACTGTTGTGTTCATGCTGCGCTTGCGCTTCGCGAAGACGGCTACGAAACCATCATGGTTAACTGTAACCCTGAAACGGTTTCTACCGATTACGACACATCTGATCGTTTATACTTTGAGCCAATTACGCTTGAAGACGTACTAGAAATTGTACGTGTTGAAAAGCCAAAAGGCGTTATCGTTCAGTACGGTGGTCAAACACCACTTAAACTAGCGCGTGAGCTTGAAGCTAACGGTGTGCCTGTAATTGGTACTTCACCTGATGCCATTGACCGTGCAGAAGACCGTGAGCGTTTCCAACAACTTGTTGAGCGTTTGGATTTACTGCAGCCAGAAAATGCGACGGTTACCTCTACTGAAGAAGCACTACTTAAATCAGTTGAAATTGGTTTCCCACTGGTAGTGCGTCCTTCGTACGTATTAGGTGGTCGTGCGATGGAAATTGTATACGATGAGCAAGACTTACGTCGTTACATGACCGAAGCGGTATCTGCATCAAATGAAGCGCCAGTATTACTAGACCGTTTCTTAGATAACGCGATAGAAGTTGACGTTGACGCAATTTGCGACGGCGAGCAAGTGATTATTGGCGGTATCATGGAGCATATTGAACAAGCGGGCGTTCACTCTGGTGACTCAGCATGTTCATTACCAGCTCACTCGCTAACGCAAGAAGTGCAAGATGTGATGCGTAAGCAAGTAACTGATATGGCCCTTGAGCTTGGCGTAGTGGGTTTGATGAATACACAGTTTGCGGTTAAAGATGGCAAAGTATATTTAATCGAAGTAAACCCGCGTGCAGCACGTACAGTTCCATTTGTATCTAAAGCAACGGGTGTAGCACTTGCAAAAGTAGCGGCACGTTGTATGGCGGGTCAATCTTTAGCAAGCCAAGGCATTACTAAAGAAGTGATTCCACCTTACTACAGCGTAAAAGAAGTGGTATTGCCATTTGCTAAGTTCCAAGGTGTGGATCCTATCCGTGGCCCAGAAATGCGCTCTACGGGTGAAGTAATGGGTGTTGGTGATACTTTCGCCGAAGCGTTCGCAAAAGCACAATTAGGTGCAAGCAACACTTTACCACGTGGTGGTCGCGCGTTACTATCTGTACGTAATAGCGATAAGCCACGTATTGTAGAACTAGCTAAAACCATGACAGACCTTGGTTTTGAGCTAGATGCAACAGGTGGAACAGCTGCTGCACTTGAAGATGCTGGAATTACGGTTCGCCGTGTAAATAAAGTATATGAAGGTCGTCCGCACATTCTTGATAGAATCAAAAATGGCGAGTATAGCTATATCGTTAATACCACCGAAGGTCGCCAAGCGATTGAAGATTCGAAGGTGTTACGTCGTGGTGCATTGCAGCACAAAACCAATTATACTACGACATTGAATGCGGCATTTGCTAACTGTACTGCTAACCAAGCAGATGACCGCAGTAAAGTGACGTCTGTTCAAGAACTACACCTGCGATTGAACTAAGGAAATGTGCCAAGGCCGTAACCACGGCCTTGGGATTAAGTGAGAAAAGTATGCAATCAATTCCAATGACAGTTCGTGGCGCAAAATTATTGCGCGATGAACTTAACGAATTAAAAACTGTTACCCGTCCAAAAATTGTATCTGATATTGCTGATGCACGTGAACACGGTGACTTAAAAGAAAATGCTGAGTATCACGCTGCGCGTGAGCAACAGGGTTTTTGTGAAGGCCGTATTCAAGAAATTGAAGCAAAACTTTCAAACATGCAGATGATTGACGTAACAAAGATGCCTAATACAGGTAAAGTGATTTTTGGGACTACGGTAACCATCGTTAATGTTGAAACCGACGCTGAAGTTAAATATCAGATTGTTGGCGATGATGAAGCAGATATTAAAAGTAATTTAATCTCTGTTAATTCACCAATTGCTCGCGGCTTAATTGGTAAACAAGCGGATGACGCTGTGATTATCAAAACGCCAAAAGGCGATGTAGAGTACGAAATCATTGAGGTTGAGTATATTTAATTAGTTAACTCACTTTAACGTTTTATAAAAACCAGTGCTTAGCAATAAGCACTGGTTTTTTTATGCTTGGTTTTTATATTTGGTTTAGATACCTGTCAATTATTATTCATTGTTTGTAAATGTAGGCTATGTTGTTATGGTAGTAACCTATTCTTCAATAAGGAAATAATATGGCAAATATACTGTATCCAGCACCTTTAAAAGTGGGATCTAAAATCGCCGTGTGTTCTTTATCAGCGGGGATCAAATCAAAATATCACCCACGGTTAGACATCGTCATTAATGGCTTAAAACATCGAGGTTATGAGGTTGTTGAAGGGGAGTTTTTACGTCAAAACGAGCCGCGAACTCAACTTACTGCTAAGCAGCATGCCAAGCAATTAATGGACTTTTTATTGGATGATAAAATAGATGCGATTATGCCGCCAATGGGCGGAGAGCTGGCAATGGAAATATTGCCGTTACTTGATTTTGGCGCAATTAAAAATGCCAAACCTAAATGGTTGGTGGGTTATTCAGATGTCAGCACGATTGCCTGTGCACTGACAGCAAAATGTAATTGGGCAACACTGCATAGCGCCAATTTAATTCAGTTACACCCCGATGAAAAAGATCCGTATTGTTTACAAATTTTTGAAAGTCTAAGCTATGAGGCTAATAGTGAGTTTGAGCAAGCCCCCTCGACTTACCATCAACATAGCAAGCTTGATTACGCACAAAACCCGAATGCATTATTTGATCACAGCGTTCCCACCCAATGGCAATGTTTAAATTACACCGATAAGCGCAGTATCGAAATGTCAGGGCGATTGTTTGGTGGATGTCTTGATACGGTTGGGCTGTTGCTTGATTCGCCTTTTTTAGCACTGCATGAGTTTAAAAAGCATAATGCCTCGCAAGGTATTGTGCTTTATTTAGAAAGCGCAGAGCTCACGCCAGCGACCGTTGCAAGGTTTTTATTGTCACTTAAATTAGCGGGCATGTTTGATGATATAAACGGGGTGATTATTGGTCGTCATGTGACCTTACAAGGGCAAGACCCAGGGTTTGATTATCGCCAAGGCTTAAATGCCGCTTTTGGCGGGTGTTTATTTCCGGTGATCATTGATGCCGATATTGGTCACATCCCTCCTAATTTAAATTTAATCAATGGAGCTTTATGCACTGTTACCGCAGATGTTGATCAAGGCAAAGTTATTAGTGCGTCTGTGGTCACAAAACTAGCCTAATAAAGTGAGCTGCTCACTAACAATTTAAAGTGAGCAGCTTTGACTTATAAAACCTGAATTACTTGTTTTTTGCTTAAACGTGATTTTGGCAGCTTAGCATTGTAGTCTTCTTCTGCATCATGGTAACCCAGCGCAAGTGCCACATCACAGATGTAGCCGTCTAATTCGCTTGCAAACTCTTCACCAATCAGCTGTGCATCAACGCCTTCCATCGGCGTGGTATCAATCCCTAAGCGTGCTGCTGCATGCATAGTATTGCCTAAAGCAATGTAGGTTTGTGCTTTGGTCCACGCGGCATTATTACCTTGCTCATCGGTATTTAAATCAACAAACGCAAAGGCGCCAAAAGCTTGCTCGCGGTTTTCTTTTTGAGTTCTGCCATTCTTTATATCGGCATCAATTACGTGTCCGTAATCTTCACGAGTATATTGCGGATTATGAGCAAATAAAATAATGTGCGACGCCGCTTTAATGTGTGGCTGATTAAATTGAAACTTATTAGCAAAGGTAGTGTGCATACGCTCTTTTGCGGCTTCAGATTCAATCACAATAAATTTCCAAGGCTGTGAATTAATTGACGAAGGAGAAAGGCGCATCGCGTCATACAATACCGCTAAATCGTCTTGAGAAATGCGCTTTGTCGCGTCGTAACGTTTAGCAGTATGGCGGCTTTCAAGGTCGCGAATAATAGGGTGAGTCATAGTCTCTCCATAATAAAAAAGGGCTAATAAACAGTGTTCATTGAGTGTATGAGCAGCATAATACAATTTGCTTTATTTAAAATAAATAGCATAATTATTGAATCATTATCAAATAAAAATAGATAATATGCAGATTGATGACTTAAAACTGATTTTAAAAGTAGCTGAGTGTCGAAGTATTACGCTAGCAGCAGCCAAGTTAGATATGCGCACAGCAACCGCCAGTGCGGCTATTAAGCGCGTAGAATCAGCCCTTGGCTGCGAATTATTTATTAGAACAACTCGCCATTTGCGTTTATCCAGTGCAGGGGAGCGGTACATACCCCAATGCGAACAAGCGCTGGCTGTACTTGAAACGGCAAGGCAAAACCTCAAAGGAGAACATGATGCTATTGAGGGAGAATTGCGGGTGGCTACTTCATCTGATTTAGGGCGCAACCTAGTGATCCCCTGGATTGATGAAATTATGGATAGGTACCCAAGTGTGAGCTTGCGTACGCACATTAGCGATAGCAATATCGATTTTTTTCGTGATTCGGTTGATATTGCACTGCGTTATGGCTCCCCAAGTGATAGCAGTGTTTATGGATTTAAAATTTGCAACGTACCGCGACTACTCTGTGCTACACCTACCTATTTAGCTAAATATGGTGAGCCAGAGCACCCTGATGATTTAGCGCAGCATCAAGGGTTATTTTATCAGCTGCAAGATATTATCAATAATGTATGGGAGTTTACCGATGGCCAAAAAAAATACAAAGTAAAAATGCAGGGCAGACGTGCCTCAAATGATGGCGATTTAGTCAGGCGTTGGTGTTTGGCAGGTAAAGGTTTAGCGGTTAAATCGGCGTTAGATATTGCTGATGACTTATTAAATAAACGCGTTGTTACTGTGATGCCTAACTATCAGCACACCCAAGGGGAGCTGTGGCTTATTTGCCCAAGCAGACAATCGATTACTCCCGCTGTACGACTACTACGCGATGTGTGCAGAGAAAAAACCGCTCACTTATTGAATCAGCTAGTAAAAGAGGGAATTGTTGATAAACGTGTATTAATTAACGAGTAACAAATACACGCTTAGTAATGTTAACTTAAGTGGTTATAAAAAAATGCTAATGTACGCTGCCATGCAAGTTCGGCATTTTTTTCATCGTAGCGGCCAGTTGAATCGTTATGAAAACCATGATTCGCGCCTTCGTACATGTGCATGGTGAACTCAACATTGTTAGCTTTTAAGCTTTGCTCATATTCAGGCCATGTGGCGTTAACGCGTTTATCAAGTTCACCTAATTGAATCATTAACGGCGCTTTTATATTTTTGTGTAAGCTTTCACTTGCAGGTGTGCCATAAAAGGGCACGCCCGCGGTCAATAAGTTACTGCCTACTGAGGCTAAATAATTAACAATATAGCCACCAAAACAAAAACCAACGGCACCTAATTTACCATTACTATTTGGATGCGCCTTCAAAAAATGCGCGGCGGCAACAAAATCATTTTGTATTTTAACGCGATCCATCGTGCGCTGCATGGCTCGACCTTCATCGTCGTTGCCTGGGTAGCCACCCAGTGGGTGCAACGCATCAGGTGCAAAAGCAATAAACCCGGCTTTAGCCAGTCGCCTTGCAACATCTTTTACATACGGATTTAAGCCGCGATTCTCGTGTACTACTAATACAACAGGTAGTTTGCCTTGTGTATTTGTTGGAACCACTAAATAGCCTTTGCCTGAACCATGGCCATCAGGCGAATCAAATACTTGGTAAGTGGCTTTTATGTCATCGTCGTTAAATGAGACTTGCTCGGCTTGTGCGTAATTAGGTAATAATGCACCTGTAAGCACCGTCATTGAAAAGCCCAATGCGGCTAAGCCACCAAGCTTTTTCACAAACGTGCGTCTATCAATTAAACCGTGAGCGTATTCGTCATACCAATCAAATGCTTCTTGAGGAATGTGTTCAGACTGAGGGGAATTCATAGTTGTGCCTTATTTATTATGATTATTAAATACCATAACGTAAAAGGCATAAAAAACGAGCAGTTTATTATGCTCATCATAGGATCTTTTTAATCACGCAATTAAACGTTGAACAGCATAGATAAAGCTAACCCAGTAATGAGTAATAAAAATCCGATAATTTGTGTTGTTATATCTCTTTTACGAACGAGAGTTTCCGCTATAGGGCTAGTTAGTTTACGAGTAAGAAAGTTTGCTGGGATTAAGCGAATGCTTACAAAGCCCATAAAACTAAAGCCAAAGCCAATGAGGAAGCTCGAATAGGTGGAGTCAATAATGCCACCGATAAACGTGAATAAGGCGATTAAATAGAGTGATATACTTGGCCAATGTATTACTTTTTTATTCATAGTCAGTCCCTGATAATCCCTCATCAAACCCGAGTAAAAATTCTAACCCTACAAATGCAAAAGAAATAGTTATTGCACTCAATAGCATTAAATTACGGTTGTTCTTTTTGTAACCCAGAGTAGTCAATACGGCAAAGACGATAAATAAGATAAGCTGAAATGTGCCCATGGTTAATCCTTTAAGAGCAAAATTTAGAGTTAAATTACCAGTAGGGAGACAAACTGGCAAATAGTTGAATGCTATTTTATAACTATAAATAAAAAGCTCGGCATAATAATACCGAGCTTTTTGGTTGGGATTTTACTTAATTTAGTGATTCGTCGTTGCTGGTTGGCCATCGACTAGGGCATCTTTACCGCGCCATTTGCGGATCAGGCGTTTTGCATCTTCAAGCGCAACATACTGACACGGTATAAGAATAAGCGTTATTACCGTGGCAAACAGCACACCAAAAGCGAGCGATACCGCCATAGGTATTACAATTTTTGCTTGTAAGCTGGTTTCCATAATAATCGGCATGACCCCAATAAAGGTGGTGATTGAAGTTAGTAATATGGCTCTAAAGCGACGTGCACCGGCTTGCATTACCGCTTGTTTTATTGCCACACCTTCAGCACGCGCTTTGTTTACAAAATCTACCATCACGAGTGAGTCATTAACCACCACACCGGCTACCGCAATAATGCCAAACATCGATAAGCTGCTCATGGTCATACCTAGTGCCATGTGGCCAAACATGGCGCCAACCACACCAAATGGAATGACCGACATAATAATTAATGGTTGCGAGTAAGAGCGCAGAGGAATAGCCAATAATGCAAAAATTATGATCATCGATAGCGCAAAGTCACGTAATTGCTCATCAGCGCTATCCATTTCCTCTTGAATACGACCAGCCACATTACTTTGTACCCCTGGGTAGTTTTTAAGTAATGAAGGTAAGTACTCATCACGAATTTGTTGTGCAATGGCAAAGGGTTCTACTTGGTCAGTATTTACTGCAGCCCACACGTTTACTGTACGTTTTGAATTTTCACGGCGAATACGATTAACCCCATCAACTAATGAAATATTAGCAACTTCACTTAATGGTACTTCAGCGCCTGTGGGGGTGAT
Source organism: Pseudoalteromonas sp. 2CM36K (assembly GCF_023161865.1). Lineage (NCBI taxonomy): Bacteria > Pseudomonadati > Pseudomonadota > Gammaproteobacteria > Alteromonadales > Pseudoalteromonadaceae > Pseudoalteromonas > Pseudoalteromonas sp. 2CM36K. Next base: position 97,989 of record NZ_JALNTK010000004.1, on the reverse strand, counting down.
AATACGTACGCTGTCGATATCGCTGATTGAGTTACGCTCATCTTCTGGGTAGCGGATCATCACTTTAATTTCTTCACCTTCGCGAAGAATACGTTGTGCTTCAAGACCATAATAACTAAAGCTTACTTGTGACGCCACATCGGCAAGGGTTAGCCCCATGCTGTAAGCAAGTGGTTTTAAATCTAGCTGTACTTCATCGGTGGCGCTTTGCATTGAGTCATTAACATCGCCTACGCCTTCCATACTTTGTAACTTGATTTTAAGTTTACCAGCGACTTCTTTAAGTACTTGTGCATTTTTACCTTCGAGTTTAAAGCTTACATCGCCATCGTCTCGACCCCCGTTCATAATACTGTCTTGAATGGTTAGGGTTTTAACACCCGGTAAGTTAGGCATTTGCTCGCGCCATAAGGCACTCAGTGCAAAGGTATCAATAGGGCGCAGGTCGGGTTCAACTAAAATAGCCATAATGTTTGCTTGCGTTCGCCCACGTAAGCTAACTGATAAATCGCGGATCATCGGTTTACCGTATTGCTCTTTGAGCTGATTATCAACGCTCAATATTAGCTGCTCTACTTTTTTAGCTGTCTCAAGCGTTGCTTGCTCAGAAGACGCTAAGTTCATTTCTATATCAATGCGTGGAAAATCGTGCGGTATTTTAGGATTAGGCACAAATTTAACTAAACCACCGGCAAACATTCCCGCACTGACAATCAGTAAACACATAAAACCGACAATTACGGTATAGCGATAATGAATGCAGCGACCAACAAACGGGGTGTAGTAGTTATCAACAAAACTTTTTAGGGCGTTATCCATTACTTTACGTGCACGGTGAAGCGGGTTTTTTGGATTTGGTTTACGGTCTTTCATTGCCGCAATATGTGCCGGCAAAATAAGTTTTGATTCAATTAGTGAGAAAATTAAACATAAAATAATCACCCCACCAATGGCTTTAGAAAAAGCCGCACCTGGACCTGTAGCAAGAGTTTGCGGTAAAAATGCCGCAATAGTGGTAAGTACGCCAAATGTTGCTGGCATTGCCACGCGCTTTACGCCGCGTACTACGTTATCGAGTGTATGGCCGTGTTTTTCTATTTCAGCACTAGCAGATTCGCCCACAACAATGGCGTCATCAACCACTATCCCAAGCACCAGTATAAAGGCAAATAACGAGGCTAAGTTAATGGTGACATCTAAAAAGCCAATTGGCATAAACAAAAAGGCACCTAAAAATGACACAGGTAAACCCATCATTACCCAAAAAGCTAAACGTAATGGTAAAAACAGCGCTAATACCAACATAACTAGTAAGCCACCCCAAATCATATTGTCGACCATCATATCGAGGCGACCTTCGAGGTAGTAAGTTAAATCAACAATAGGAGAGAGCTTAACACCTGCAGGCAGTTGCGATTCTTTTTCAGCCATATAGGTTTTAAGTACTTTAGCAACATCGGTAATATCTTGATCTTTAGAGGCGTTTACTTCAAACGACAATGAGTTTTTACCATTGTATTTTGAGTATTGCAGGCCTTCTTCAAAGCCATCATTTATAGTGGCAACGTCACCTAAATATACTTGCGCGCCATCGGCAAGGGTGATCAGTGGTAGTTTTGCAAACTCGCTACCACGGTAGGCTTGTTTCTCAACGCGCATTGAAATATAGCCATTTTCAGAGCGAATTTGCCCAGCTGACATATTGGCAGAAAAGCTTTGCACTGCACTGGCAATATCTCTAAACGTTAATCCATAAGCACGCAGTTTGTCTGGGCTTACTTCAATACCAATTTCGTAATTAAGGCCACCATTAAAGTTAACTAAATTAATATTAGGCAGTGCCTGAAGCTCATCTTTTATATCATTACCGAGCTCTTTAAGTTGGTAGTTACTCATGTCACCGTAAAGCGCAAGTATCATTACTTCTTGTTCGTATTTATCGCGACGAACAATAGGGCGCTCCATACCCGCAGGAAACGTATTGATTGAATCCACTTGTACTTTAATTTCATCGAGTACTTCTTGCGGATCAAACTGCTCTTCTATTTCAATCCATGCTTGTGAAGAGCCTCTATTGGAGTAGGTGATAAGGCGCTTTATTCCCTCTATACCCTCAAGGTTCTCCTCAACTTTTATAGTAATGCCTTCCTCAACCTCTTGCGGGGCTGCGCCAGGGTATACCGCAGAGACACTGATCCAGTTACTTTCAAATTGTGGAAACATTTGTTTGCGAATAGTAAACGCCGTTAAAATGCCACCAATAAGTATAAATATCATCAATAGATTTGCTGCAACAGGGTTGCGCGCAAACCATGCAATTAGGCCTTTTTCACGTGTAGACATAAGTTACTCCTGTTTCAATGCAAGTTGAGTAACGTCTGGGGTTGTTACAACGTCTTCAATTTTTACCGCCATTCCCTCGGTAGGGTATTCAAGGGCAGAAGTAATTAGCTGTTCACCTTCATTAAGCCCTTGGTCTGCGATCACCATGCCGTTTTGTTCACGTATAATGTTAAGAGTTTTAAACGACAGGGTTAAATCGTCATTTAATATCGCAATTTTATTTTCTTTGACTAAATGATGTGGCACAACAATGGCGTTATTAACTGCACGACCTTCTATGCTAGCGTTAACATAGGAGCCAAAACGCAATGGTTGAGTTTTGTTAGCATATGGGGTTGGTAATTGTGCTACTAAATAGCTCATACGGCTTTTTTGATCTATCACCCCTTCACTGCGTACCACTTTAGCCTGCCATGTGGTTTCTTTGCCCGCGAACTGCGCACTAAATAACACTGTTGCACCAATACCGCCATTATTTAAATATTGCAGCTCTTTATCGGCAACCGGTAAACGTACTTCAGCGACCGAAGTGGCGCTGAGTGAGCCAAAGCTATTACCTGGATTTACAACAGAACCTAAACTAATGCTACGCGCGTTTATAATTGCATCGTAGGGGGCTTTAATATAAGTGCGTTCTAAATTACGTTTAGCACGTTTTACACTTGCTTGTGCTGAGCGATAACGCGCCATTTTCTCTGCTAATTGCGGCTTACGTAAATAAAGCGCAGAAGCGGTAATATCGCTTGAGTCTGCTTTAATTCGTTCCCATTCAGCTTTAGCAACATGCGCTTGTGCACGTTCAATCTCAAGCGCTGAACTTGCTTGGGCGAGCCCGGCCTCAGCTTCAATTAAATCAGCTTCGTAATCATTTGGGTCAATTCGTGCTAAAATATCCCCTTGCTTTACGAAGGCACCTTCAACAAATTGCCCTGCAACAGAAATAACTTGGCCACTTACCTGAGCAATGAGTTCAGTGCGGTCTTTAGGTTGCACAATACCGTACGATTTAACATCGAGAGTGATTGCATCAAGGTGAATAGGTTGTGCTGCAACCAATGGGCGAGTATCTTGTTCTGGTTTTTCTTCTGGTGGTTTTTTCATTGCTGAAAAGCCCGCTGCGAGGGCGATGCCACCAACAAGGACCGCGATAGGGAGTATTATTTGTTTTTTAGTCGCCACAGGGCATTCCTTCATAAATTGTGCTGATGGGCTAATGATACGCAATAAAGTGTTTACAGTGTGTTTGAAGATGTAACAAGTCATTGCATAATGCAGTTGCAAATAGAACAAATTGCTCTGTTTGTATGCAAAACAGCAACAATAGAATTGAAATTTATTACTGAGGTTATAATGAAAACACAATCAATGGCGTGCCGTTTAGGCTGTGGAGCATGTTGTATTGCACCAAGTATTAGCTCGCCAATACCGGGTATGCCAAATGGTAAAAAGGCCGGAGAACGTTGTATTCAGCTAGATGAGCGTAATTTATGTAAGCTATTTGGTGATGAGTCGCGCCCTAAAGTGTGTAGTGATTTTAGCGCCACTTTAGATGTATGCGGGACAACCAATGAACATGCATTAACGTTAATTACAGAATTAGAGCAATTAACCTAATTTATTGTATTAAATACACATATATTTACAATTTATACGCTTGAAAAGTGTAGACACGTACTTTTTGTTTCTAAAAATAGTACTAAGAGAGTGCAAAGAAACGCTGCGCTTTAAGAGTAAGTGACTTAGACACAAAATCACTTGGTTTAGTGAGTCGTCTTTTTCTCACTTTCTTCTCATTCAATCCTCTTTGTTCATACCGTTTTTAATGATAAATGCACAAAAAGGGCGAAGAGGCGCTGGGCTTTTAGAGTACGTAAAGTAGGGTGAGCTGTGGTATAAAATTTTTAAGTCAGTTTGTTGCTAGTCTGTTTATTATTTCAATTTAAAAAACACGCTCAGCGTGGGATACACCCTCGCCGAGCTAAATTGTTACCAGCTATACGTGGCGCTTAGCGTATATTGCTCACCGCGACCCAGCGTGCCTGGAATTTCTTCAAACGACTCATCCCACAAGTTATCAGCTGCAAGACTAATAAAGAAGTTAGGCAGGGCTGGTGGAGTTATTTTTACTGTCAGTTGAGTAAATAACGCCTCGTCACCTGAACGGCGTAGCGCATTGTTATGCTGTTTACGCCATTCATTATCTACTCGAAACTCTAACATATCCGTCGGGTTCCAAATTGCACCGAGCGTTACACGATGATCAGGAAAGTTTAAGGCGTAAAAGCTAGCATCAATATTTTCAGCGCCGTAGGTTTCTGTTTTATGTAAGTACGCATAGCTGGCAATAATTTCTGCGTTATCAAATTGCTTAGTGGCTAAAAACTCAAGGCCTGTGGCATCAATATCAACAGGCTGTGCAAATCGTGCTGAGCTTGAATCAAAGTTAAATGTCCAATCGGTTAGGTTATTATCTTTACGATAAAAAAGCGCTGAATTGAGTTGCCAGCTTTGTTGCTCGAGTAATAAGCCCAGCTCTAAGTTTTTGGTGGTTTCGCGCTCAAGATTAGCGTTACTTCTGAACAACCCACCAGTCTCGCTGCCACCAATAGCAGTATAACCGGCTACTTGGCTTGCCTCAGCATAAGACAAATACAATGTTCGCTCAGTGCCATCGTTATTTTGGGTATTTAAACTAACATCACCAATTAACGATAGCTCAGAATCATCACGACTGGTGTTATCAAACGCAGCCCCTAAACGCAACGTTAGTTGCTGGTTGCTTGCTAGTGCTGTTGTGTATTCAGGCAATACACTAAGCTTAAAGTAGTTACGTGAAGTAAAGTTATTTTCAAGGGTGGTGGAGTCAATACTGTCTTCTATATATAGCGCAGAGTAATTAACCGCAACTGACTTTGTTTGCGCATGGCGACCTGAAATAGCCAGTGATGTTACTTGTGTTTCATGAAATGCTTGGAACGCGCTTGGGTTTTCTCTTGAATAAACATAATGGTCGTTATGCTTGCGATAATAAGCCGATACTTCAAATTTACTGTTGGTAGCATAGGCTTGCTTATGGTTGAGCATCCATAATTGGGTTTCTAAGTCTTCGGTTTCATTTACACCAAAGGGGGTATAAAGGTTTGGCCAACCAAAAAACTTTTCTTGTAAGCCGTAAAATAAATCAGTTTGTGAATCGCTCCCAGTTAACTGCACTCTTCCAGAAGTACGGGTAAAGTCATGATCGCCAAAATCAATTGAACCATCACTTTGTGAGTGCGAATATTCACCTTCAAAACCAATACGCCAATTAGCGTTTGTTTCAATTGGAGTACTCACACCTGCATGAATTGTTTGTAGGTTAAAGTCATTTGAGCCAGCGCCCAAAGAGACACTGCCACCCGTTGTTATTGGTTTCCAAGTAAACGACACAGTACCTACCGAGCTATTAATGCTATAAAGTGCATTATCGGCTCCGGTTAATACGCTGGCACCCGTTAGCATTTGTGGTGCAATAGGAATTTCTGCAAAGTAGTGACCAGACTGCGGGTCTAGTAGAGTTGCACTGCCGACTCTAAAGCCGGTATTTTCAAAAATACCCCCGCGTATCGTTACATCAGCTTGTGCTTCAGCCATATTGCGTGATTGCAAGTCAACACGCGGGTCGTACTCTAAATTTGAAATAGGCGAATCAAATGTACCAACAGGTAATGTATTGGCGGTGGGTGACGCCTCAATTGTTATTTGTTCTATGGTTGCTGTTTCTTTACTCTGCTCTGCATAAGCAACAGTTGAAATACTGGCTAGTACGGCCGGTATTATAAGGTGCGGGGCACGATTCATATCATTACTCTCATTTTATGCAATGGCGCTAACAATTAAATACCTTTCATTTTTTATCACATGATAAGGTAAGCTCACTAAGCTAGGGTGATTTTGGGCGCTATTGTACATTAATGATAAAAAACTGCATTTGATAATCAAATCTAGCGTTACAAAATAGTAACTCTGCATCCTATAAGTTATTTACATTGGTCACTTTATTATGCAAACACAACAACCGAGCCATTCATTAAATCAGCACACACTTTATTTTGCTGGTGGTTGCTTATGGGGCGTGCAAGAATTTATGAAGTATTTACCTGGAGTAGTGACTACTGAGGCGGGGCGTGCCAATGGCACTAGTAACACAACACAAGGTGAATACGATGGCTATGCCGAATGCGTGAAAGTAACCTTTGATAGCCAAGAAGTGACCTTAAATGAATTAATCGGCTATTTTTTTGAAATTATTGACCCATACAGTATCAATAAACAAGGTAACGATGTAGGCGAAAAATACCGTACCGCCATTTTTAGCCAAGACAGTAATCATCTAAACATCGCCAGAGACTATATTAGCCAGCGGGACGATGCAAAAAAAATAGCGGTACAAGTAGCGCCATTGACTAATTATGTCCCTAGCGATCCCGAGCATCAAGACCGTTTAACCAATCACCCTGATGATTATTGCCATATCCCGCTTGATTTATTGCACAAGTATAAATCGTGATAGCTTTAAGGGTACTCAGGTCTTTCAAAACGATATAATTTGAACGAGCCAGTTTGAAGTGTTGTGCCTTTGTGGTTTGAGTACATATAGCCTTTAAGTTCTCGGTTGTCTTTATGAATAATTAGCTTATTTGCGAAAAGTGGGTGGCTGGTGGTTATTTCCAATATCCTCTCTTTTTCTTGAATATCTTGTGGCATAAAAGAGGTGCTAATTATGTCATTGGTCCCATTTGTAAAATAATTGAAATACGACTTTTTATTGGGGTGAAATTCAATACTTGCTAGTTCTTGCTTGCCGTCTAAATTTAATAATCCTACCCAAAAACCATGTAGGCCCGTCTTTTCTATAGCAGCTAACTCATCTATTTTAGAGCGGTATTTACCTATAAATGTACGAACGGTAGATTGCCCTTTTTGTTCTTCCAATCGGTACGTTTTTGACATTACAAAATTATCGTCTGCATTAGAATAAATTTCTAACACCTCGAATGAATTATCTAAAAAGGGGCTTAAAATCAATGTAAATTGCAGATGTTCTTTATTAGGGCTAACAAGTTTGATAGTGCAATTAATGCGACTGCATTTGATATCATTATTGCTAAACGCAATTGATTTATTTCTATAAAATGCATTGGCGATACTTGCTATTATTAAACGGTGTTCTCCGTTTTCTTTAATTTCCAGTACATTGTACTCAAAATGATCTTTATAAATTCCTTGCCATATACCAGGCTTTAACTGTAGTTGAGTGCCGTACGCATGGAACGCACAAAGCAGGGGTAAAAATAAGCTAAGGGTTAGGAGCTTTTTAAATGTCACCGAAAAATTCCTTTTCTCACAAAAAAGCCCGCGAGCCTGCGGGCTTTTTAAATATTAATTAAAACTTACTGCTGCTTTTTTGGCGGGAAGTTGCTTAAAATATTGGCAACCGTTTCTTTAATAGCGGCTTCACGTTGTGATGGTGTTTGTTTTTTCTTTAAACGACCATCTTTAGCACCACGCCAAATTAATTGGTTTGACTCACGATCAATAATATCGATAACTAACGTGCCTACTTCATACTCACGTGCGCTTACATCGTGGTTAAAGCCTGTGCCCCAGTAACCCCAACGTGCACCGTAGCCTACGTTAAAGGTATCTACTTCTAGCTCTTTATCAACACTTGCATGGTAATTAACAAGTACATCAGCTTGCGCTACGTCAACCAATTGCATACCTAACTGTTGGCTTAGTTGGTTGTTTACCGCATTGCGAACGCGTTTTTCCATAAGGCCACTGATTTGGTAGTTATTCGTGTCTTTGGTTAGGCTCGCGTTTTCTACCCAAGCAAACGTTTTGTAGTTACTAAAGTTTGCTGATTTATCGTAATCCCAATCGGGCGTTTGTGTACAGGCGGTAAGTAGCGCCAGTGCTGCGACAATAAATATATGTTTCATACCGTTTGCTCCAATAAAGTGCGTTTGTTTAAACTACCATGGGCGAGGGTAATTTAAAATCTAAAAATAAGTGTAGCTGGCTAAGATGAATAGCCAATTAATTCTTAGTCCAGTAGAGAGGCTTTATGTTCAACCTCAATCCAATCTTTTTCATCTACCCAGTTTTGTGCGCCGTCTTTTACTGAACGAATTGGCACAATATAATCACAACTTATTTGCGGTTTAACCGAAGCAAATATTGGCACAAAGCCAAAGCTCAGGGCGGTTTCTATAATTGCTTTTTGGTTTTGCGGATCGATATCAGCCGCTTCATCTATGTAAATAGGTATACGGTATAAGTTTTGTTCCTGATCGCTTAATAAGTAACGAATAAACAACATGCCACATAACAGCTTAATGGTGATACGCGTACCATTTGAACCAGCCGAATCTATTTTTTCAAAGTGTTCGGTTTCGCCCGCGCGGTTAACCACTTCAAAACGAATATCAAATAAATCGGTGAGGGTCAGGCCTGCTTTGTCTGAGGCGAGTTTAATTAAATGATCTTTTGCGTCGTTTACCGCACTTTCGCTGTACGGCTCATGGCTGAGTAAATCCAGGGTATCGCCTTGTTCAATTTGGTTAGATGTACTGATAATGGTATCAATGCTATCTACCAACATTTTGCGCGGGATAATATTAATTTTAAACGCTTGCAGGTTTGAAATGCGGTGCTGGCTTATGCCTTTATTAAAGCTATTCATTTCACGGCGTAGGCGGTCTAAATCTTCACGTAAGCCTTTAATCGTGGCGGCCACTTCGGTGAGGGCAACGCGACCTTGGCGCTCAACGGCATCACGTTCGTTATCAATATTATGAAACGCGCTAATAAGTTTTTGGTATTTACTAAACTCATCGTTTTCGTTATCGAACTTGGTAATACCTGCATTGTAAATATGCATATAGGTATTACGTACATTTATATCGAAATTACGAAGCTCTTGGCAGTCTTTATTAAAGTGATGAATTAAATCGCTTAAATTATCAAAATCGATTTTTATATCAATCATGTAAGGCGTCACTTTACCACTGTATAAATCTAACGTGTGGTCAATACGCTCGGTTTTAACTTGGCGCAGGCGCTCTGTTTGACGATTAATTTGCGCTTGTTTTGATTTGATTAGTGATCGTCTGTCAGCAATTGAGCCACTGTTTTTTTGAATATCTTGTAGGTAGTCGTCAACTTGTTCGCGTTCGGCTAAAAGCTGCTCTTTTAGCATCGCCTGCGCGTCAACCGATTGTTGCATCACTTCAAATTGCTCTAAGCGTTTAAGTGCACTTTCAGCACTAATAAGCTCATCGTATAGCGCGTCTTTTTCTTTTTGCTTATCTGCAACATTGGCGGCCACTTCGCGCTGTTGTTTAAACTCTTTTAATGATTGCTCAAGCGCGGTTAATTGAGCACTCAGTTGCTCTTTGTTTTCGCCGCTTTGCATTTGCACAGGTGAGAGTTTTTTAAGTTTAATACTGGCACCGGGCAGGGTGAGCACACCGCCTTTCATGTTTTCACTAAGCTGTGATAAAAATTCCCCGAAAGCGTCGTCATCATCAATGGTTATATCGCCATTGCTGGTGGTGGCAAAGGAGAGAAGATCGGGGTTTAATAGCCGCGATATTTCTTCAACTTCTTTCAGTGATAAGTCTTCACGCATACGAGTGAATAAATTATATTCTAAGTTTTTAAGTTGTAACTTTAAGCTTTTAATTTGTTTTTGTGTTTCGCCAATGCGGTAATCAAGGGTGTGCAGGCTTTGCCCTTGAGCACTCGTTATTGAGTGTGACAACGACTCGTAGTCATTTTTTAACTGCGTTAAGCCGGTTTTTAGCGTGGCTTTATTAACCAGCTCAAACTCACTTTTAAGGGCGTTGTAATCTAAAAACCACTGTTCAATTTGGGTTTGTTTGCGCTCTATATCGCGTGATTGTTGCACGTATAGCCCTTGCTTTTGTTCGAACTCGTGCTTTTCGTGCTCAATATCTTCAAGAGCGATGTTGAGCTCGCTTAGTTGCTCTTCCTGATACGTATCAAAATCAATCAGTGCTTGGTCAATTTTTGGCGCATAAGCGGCCAGTTTACCTTTAAGAACGGTTTGGTTTTCAAGCATTGATTCAAGGGCGGCTATGGGCTCTTGCATTGACTCGAGGGCTTTTAATTCACGTTTTGCGCGGTTTACTTTATCAAACGACCGGCGCCATACTTCGTAAAAGTCGACCTTTGAATTTGACATGTGGCGTTCAAACACACGTAACATAAAGCGCTTAACGTCGTTTGCACCTAATTTATGTAAATTAAGAATACGACGAAATATTTCTTTGTATATTGCAGAGTCTTGAACGTTGTTAAGGGGGATCATTTTTAAATTGATCTCACCATCAAATTGCGTTGCACCGCCTGTAAGTAGGGCGTTTAACTCTTGCGCTTTAAGCTCTATCGGGTTGTAACCTTGCTGCTTTAAGTGATTAAACAGCTTGGTAAACTTAATAATGGTATTGCCTTGGGTGTACTGGGCTAAATCAAGTTTGCCTTGATAGCAAAAGTATTGGTGTGCATAACCGGCAATTTTACCTAAGCCGGCTACGCCAATGACAACTGAGCCATGGGGTAAATCGGCTTGCAATAAAATGTACGATTGATCTGATGAAAAATAAAACTTACGGGTTTCATCTAAATCGTGGCCATCCCACTCGGTTAGGCGTAAATCGTTAATTAGCGGAAATTGCAGTGCATTAATTACTGAGCTTTTACCTGTGTTGTTAGGCGCACAAATCGAGCTACTTTTATCAAGTGGGATCACACACTTTGCATAGCCTGCAGTATTAAGTAGGGCGAGTTTACTCAGTCCGTATAAGTTTTTCATTCCTCGTCCTCTCCTAAAAAGGTTTCTTCATTTACTTCCATTAAGGCATCAATATAGCGATGAATTGGCGCCTGTAGCATAAAGCCGCCTTCCACTTCGCGGGCAAGGCCTAAACGTACCATGCGTAAATACACATCTTTGCGTAAGTCTGAACCCGAGAATATTTCAAGCTGATCAAATAAATGTTTATTAAGTTGCACCAAGGTTTGCATTAGCTCTAAATCGTTTGGCTCGTCAAATAATGCGCGCATTGGGTCTTTACCTATATTGGCAAAATGCTCTATTAAAATGTAAATAGTGAGCGCTACAGCGCGGGAAATTTTACCCATGTTTGGGGTGCTTTCATCGCTGGCAAAATAATAAAAACCACGGCTATCGTGCTTTAAATCATGGCCTAATGCTGTGAATAAGGCGCTGTAAGCTTCAATTTGTTGGTCAAGCTCTTGCCACATTACGGTGTCTTGTTCGCAAATGTGGTAACCCGCGACTAATTTTTTATTAATGGCTTGTAAGTGAGAAAGCTCATTTAAGTTTATCTGTGTCATGGTCATTACTCGTGCTCGGCTTTATCAGCCTGAGGCTCTGAATTAAAGGGGTACAAAGAAAAGTGCTGGCCTGCAATGTTAACGCGGGCTTTCTTATCGCTTTGGCTAATTTCTAGGGTGCTATCGCTTACCAACTTTTGATACAAAAACAGCATTTCATCGGCTTCAAGCTCAGGATAGCTTTCATCTAAAAATTGCAGCAAAGGCTGTGATTTTTTACGCTGCTTTTTGAAGCGTTTTGCAAACTGCGCTTTTACATCGTGATAGTCAGGAATGTTTGGCGTGACAAACGCAGGCACATCGTTTTGCTCTGGTAGCTGATATTCGTGATGCTCAAACTCAGCCAGGCTTGCCATGTAGGCTACTATATGGCGCTGTTGACCCAATGAATACTTTTGCGCATCGCTTACAAAATGTGGCTGCACGGCGCTGAGCATATTATTTACCCCATTTTTACGTATTAGTCCTAATACTTTTGCTACTTGGCGGGTAACAAGGTTGTTACGACGCAACTCTTCACGCAGTGGCATAAGCATATCGGCACTTTTTCGTAAGCTTGTCCGGCCAACTAAGTGCATTTCTAGAATGCGGGTACGCAATTGCTCAAGCATGCGTTTATCGTTGTACGCTTTGCCTGAGCGTTCAATGTGTTCTATTTGGGTGCTAATTTGTTGCTCAATAAGGGTAAAGCAGGCATGAAAGTCGCCTCTAATATCCACCATTTCCAGCATGGGTTCTATATACTCATCAAACGCTTCTATCACGGCTTTATAGCGTTTTTGTAGCGACTGCACCGCATTATTAGATTTGGCTTGCTCAACAATATTTAAAATAGCGTTTTCGTTATGTAAAAACAGCTTAATTATTTTACGAACCCGATCATCCATAATACGGCTAAAGCGGCGTAAATCATCAAAATCTTCCATTTCACCGGCATTGAATAGCCGATTACCTAAACGGGCCAAATCATCAACCAAGACACTAATTTCTTGTGCTAAGCCTAAATGTTCTTCTTGCAGTAAAAAGGTGGCAAAGTCGGCAATGGCGCGGTTAATTTCCAGTTGTGACGATTTAGCCAGCGGAATAATAATTTCTTGATTCAATAACCGGTTGGTTTCTTTATAAATACGCTCATTATTCCACGTGGGTTGCTTTTGCTTAATGGCATTTTGAAGATCTTTAATACTAAAGTCGGCCATTTTAAAGCGCTTAAATAATAGCTCTAATACACCCCAGTGTTCATTTAGGGTATTAAGTAGCTTTTTAGCTGGGATCATAAGGCGTTGCAACTTCCTAGTATTCGTTATTTTATATTTCTCGAACTTATATGGTATTCGTTTTTGCGACGATTTAATAATAGTTTTTACACCCGCTTAGTGATAGTATCCGCGCCGAATATAGGCACATAGAGTTTGTGGGTATATTTTTTACATGGTTTCAATTTTTACTTAACCCCGAAGGTTGTTTAATATCATGGTTTCCTCGATTATCCTGACGCTGATAGCGATTGCATTTTTGCTTATCGTTATTGAGGATGTGATCCACGTAAACAAAGCAAAAACGACATTATTTTTTGGTACACTTTGTTGGATTATCTCCTTTATTTTTCCTCTTAATGGGCAAAGCCCCGAAACGATTCAAACCCTCCTAGACCACAATATTTTAGAAATTGCTTCTTTATGGCTGTTTTTAATGGCCGCAATGACCTTTGTTGCCTATTTAAACTCTAAAGGACTTATCGAAAATGTTGTGAACCGGATTATGCCAACCAGCATTAGTGAGCGTAAGCTGATGTTTTTGGTGGGGTGTTTTGCGTTTTTATTTTCATCTATTTCCGACAACGTTACGGCCACGCTAATATCACTGGCAGTGATTATGTCATTAAAGCTTGAAGCCAAAAAGTTAGTTAAGTACGCCACGCTTATTGTATTTGCTGTAAACTCCGGTGGTGTATCACTTATCACGGGTGATGTAACCACACTTATGATTTTCCTTGATGGTAAAGTATCAATTAGCAATTTATTACTGTTAATTGTGCCTGCGTTACTAAGTGTATTATTACTGGCTACTTTGTTATCAATTGGCATGAATAAGCAACTCGAGTTTAAAAAAACTAAATTTAAACGTATTGAAAAAACCGACATAACCATTGCGGTTATTTTCTTCACTACGGTTATTGCTACGCTTACATTGAGCGTTTTATACAGTGTACCGCCTCTGCTTACTTTTTTATTGGGTTTATCTATTATGTTTTTAGTCGCGCAATTTTTAATGCGCAAAAAAGACATCAACAAAGATATGATCGATTTTATACGCGACATAGAGTACGACACCTTATTGTTTTTCGTGGGTGTGTTACTGCTTGTTGGTGCGTTAAAAGAAGTTGGGGTACTGAGCCAATTTACTAATTTGTATACGGTAATGGCGCCAGAGTACGCAAACTACTTAATGGGTATTTTATCTGCAGGTGTTGATAACGTGCCACTAACGGCAGCGTTATTAAAAGCCGACATTGTAATGAGTCAACAGCATTGGTTGTCGTTTACGTATGCAACCGGTGTAGGTGGCTCTATGCTAATCATTGGCTCGGCGGCCGGTATTATAGCCATGAGTAAGGTAAAAGAGCTGACGTTTGCAAGTTACCTTCGCTTATCGCTGTATTTATTACTGTGTTACACCTTTGGTTATGCGGGCTCTTACTTAATGGGTAGTTTTATTTGAATTTATAGTAAAACGACTTGACAGCTAGACGTCTAAACGATAACTTTCAAAGCCGCACTCTTAGTGCGGTTTTGTTTTATTAGCCACAGGTTAATAATACATTCAGAAGAGGTGCGATACTTAGGTACTTAATGTGAGGCAACGACAGCCTGCGACCATTAAGGAGGGAAGTACTCGCCGAGGAAAATAATGGGTCGTTACCATTGTTTTTCGGTTTATGGGGCTGAATCCTCAAAACTGTCACCAATTTAGGTGGAGAGCTTCTGGCAGTAGATTTTTCTTATCTTTATTTCCTGCCAAGTTCTTCTTGTTTTATTGCGGTTTGGATGCCGCGAAAGGAGACGAAATGACTACCCAATCAGTGCCACAAAGTTCACAGTGCACAAAATCAGATTACATTGTTGCCAAATTTGGTGGCACCAGCGTTGCTAACTTTGAGGCGATGAGCCGTTGTAGCGAAATTATCGTAAACGATAAAAATGTACGTATTGTTGCAGTAAGCGCCAGTGCCGGAGTGACCAATCATTTAGTGGAGCTTTGCAAAGCGGGTATTGAAGCCGCTAAGCGCCAACAGCATATTGATGGTGTACTTGCGATTCAGCAGGCTATTTTAAATGACCTGTCGTTAGATGATGATTTAGCCCTTGGGTTTAATCAAACGCTTGATGCATTTCAAACGTTGGCGGCACAAACACTCAATACTGAGCAGCAGTTCGATGAGCTACTTAGCTTTGGCGAGCGTTTATCGTCGTACTTATTTACCCAAGTACTAAGGTTAAAGGGTTTAAATGCCACTCGTTTTGATGTGCGCCAGGTGCTTAAAACCGATAGCCAATTTGGTAAAGCAACACCAAATGTGGGCGCCACAGCGCAAGCCGCTAAAGCACATTTAATTCCGCTGCTTGATGATAGCGTTATTGTGACCCAAGGGTTTATTGGTAGCGATGCAAACAATTTAACGACCACGCTCGGTCGAGGTGGCTCAGATTATAGTGCTGCACTGCTTGCTGAGGCTATTAACGCTAAAAGTGTGCATATTTGGACTGACGTAGTGGGTATTTTTAGCACCGATCCTCGTTTGTGTGTAAAAGCCACTCCTATTGCGCGTTTAAGTTTTGATGAAGCAGCAGAAATGGCGACCTTTGGCGCTAAAGTGTTGCACCCAGCTACAATTTTGCCTGCCAGTCGCAGCCATATTAATGTGTTTGTTGGCTCAAGCACAGAGCCAGAACTTGGCGGTACGTGGATTGAACGTGAAAAATCGCAGCTACCTGGTATTCGTGCGGTAACGCAACGTAAAAATCAAATATTATTAACCCTTAAAAGCCCAGAAATGTTATTAGCCAGTGGCTTTTTAGCGCGTATATTTACTATTTTAAGTGAGTGCAATATTTCGGTAGATTTGGTCACCACCTCTGAAATTAGTGTAGCAATTACCCTTGATAATGCGCCTAATGCATCACGCCCAGAGCTAGATCAAGCATGTTTAGATAAGCTTGCTGAATTTTGCCATGTATCGGTTGAAAACAATTTAACGCTGGTGGCATTAATTGGCTCTGAAATTGTTTTGCGCCAACATGAAATGAATTTAATGAAAGTGTTAAGTGATTTTAATATTCGACTCATTTGCCATGGTGCAAGTAAACATAACTTGTGCTTTTTAGTTGAGCAAAGCGAGTCTGATGCCGTGGTTCAAGCGATTCATAGTCGATTACTAGAAAGTGATTGCGCTGCGTAAATCGTTAATAGTTATTATTGAGCACCGCCAGTCGGTGCTTTTTTTTGCCACAACGCTAATATCAAACATGTCGTTATGTGCTCCAACCACGGTATTGCTACAAGCTGTAAGCTGAGTGTTATTAAGTTCGTTAAACACATTAGGGCTTAATAATTGAGCAATGGGGCGGCTGGTGGCTTTAGCCAGCGCTTCTTTTAATGTCCAAATCCTAAAAAAATGATGTGCTTGAGTTGTTATGTTATCTGAATCGATTATTAAGCTCACTTCGGCTGGATGGTAAAAGTGTTTAGCGAGTTTATTAAAAGGGCGCTTTAAATTAATTTTTTCAATATCAAAGCCAAATTGAGTTGATGCTACATTTAACGCTGCACCTACAAAACCATGAGAATGAGAAATACAGCAACTGATAACGCCTGTTGTATTTTTAATATGTAATTCTAATTTACTGTTATCGGGGTTAAATTCAGAACTAATATCACACAGCTTTAATGATGCATAAGAAGAACAAGCGGTTTTTACTAGGTATTTAAGCACTAAACGTGTGGCTAAATATTCTTGTTTAGCTTGTGGGTTTTTACGCCGATTAATAACATTGAGCTCAAAAGGGCTTAAATAGTGGGGTAAATCAAATTCACCCACATTGAGGGTGGTCGCGTTAAGCAACGCAATGCAATGGCTGTTATTTGCTAAAGCGGGCGTGATTTCTAGCTGGTTTTCAAAGTAAGTTACACTCATCATTGCTCGTTATAAATGACGACCGATTACATATTTATTACCCAAAGCTGGATAGTTTGTGAGCGGTTGTTAGTTGTTGTGAGCGCTAAGTACATTTTTATTACTCAGTCGCTCTTAAATATGGTTTAATTCGCATTCGTTAAAATAATAACAGATTTGTAGGTGTATGGCACAAGTGCGTGATGGTTTTCAAAGTCGACTAGGTTTTGTATTGGCAGCAGCCGGTGCAGCGGTAGGCTTAGGTAATATATGGGGTTTTCCTACGCAGGCTGCTAATCATGGTGGCGGCGCATTTTTACTGGTTTACTTTATCGTTATTTTTTTGCTGGCGTTACCTGCTTTGTACACCGAGCTGTATTTAGGTTACAAAGCCCAAGCTAACCCTGTTAAAGCACTAAGCCAAGCATGGCAAGATCACGCCCCTAAAGTGGGAGCCGCAGCAGGCTATATTGGCCTTGCCGGTGCCATCGTTATGTTAAGTTTTTACTCAATTGTGGCCGGTTGGATGCTTTCCTACGCTATAGAGCCTATAAGTAGCTTTTTTGGCTTGCAGAGCTTGAGTGAGTTTTTACATAGTGACTCTATGTTACGTAATTTTATTTTTACGCCGCTTATGCTTATTCTAACCGCCAGTATTATTTTAAAAGGGGTGAAGTCGGGAATAGAAACCTGGTCACGCCGTTTAATGCCGCTTTTACTTGTTCTCCTCATTGGGCTTATTATTTATATTGCAACGTTAGATGGCGCAAGCGAAGGGTTTGCTGCCTATTTAGTGCCTGACTTTAGCAAAATACTCGACCCTGATTTAATTATTGCCGCAATGGGGCAAGCGTTCTTTTCGTTGTCGCTTGGGGTAGGCTGTATGATGATTTACGGCTCATATTTAAAACCCGGAGCTAACTTACCAAAATTAACCGCAAGTGTTGCGCTACTTGATACCAGCGTGGCGTTTTTGGCGGGCTTATTAATAATTCCGGCTATTTATGTTGCCCAGTACAATGGCGTTGAAGTATTTAATAACGGTAAATTAATTGGTGAGGGACAACTTATTTTTGCCATATTACCTGAGCTATTTGGCACTATGGGTGAAATTGGTTTATTGGTTGGCTTATTATTTTTTGTATTGATGTCGATAGCTTCAGTTACCTCAACTATTTCGTCAACTGAGATCCCTGTGGCATTTTTGGTTGAAAACCACAGTGTAGATAGAACCAAAGCAACATGGGCAGTCAGTGCTGTTGTGCTTATTTGTGCCAGTACCATTATTTTAAACTTTGATTGGTTGTTTGGTTTAGTGATTATGGTATTTACCCAATACCAATTGCCGTTAATGGGGCTATTTTACTTTATAACGGTAGGCTGGCTATGGCAACGTGGTAATAAGCTGCACAAGGCAAGTAGTGGGCCGCACTATTGGTTTGCACAATATATTCGCTTTGTGTGTCCTATACTTATGACCTTAGTATTTGTAAATGTAGCGTTTGGTTAAAAACTTTTAAACGCGAATTTAAAAATGCCGTTTTAAAAAGCGAACTATTGGGAGTCACCCGAAAGTTCGCTTTTTACAGTTTAAATGACTTGATATTACAATACTTGATTGGTTAGCGTTTGCCCTTGAGCAAGCTCGTTTGCATTTTGTAATGTTATATTAGCGATTTCGGTTAGAGCTTCTTGAGTAAAAAAGCCTTGATGCCCTGTTATTAACACGTTTCTAAAACTCACTAAGCGAGAAAATATATCGTCTTGATTTATTTCTTCACTGTGGTTTTTAAAAAACAGCTCTGATTCTTGTTCGTACACATCAAGCCCTAAATACCCCAGTTTTTGTGATTTAAGTGCTTTAATACACGCTTGGCTGTTTACCAGCGCACCGCGCGAAGTATTAATGAGCATGACCCCGGTTTTCATTTTATTAAATGCAACGTCATCGATTAAATGATGCGTATCTTCGCTCAGCGGGCAGTGCAGTGAAATTATATCGCTTTGGGCAAGTAGGGTATTTAAATCGGTAATAGTGTAATTGCCTGGTTTTGCAAAAGGGTCACACACTAAAACGTTAGCGCCAAAACCATTTAAAATGTTACACAGTGCCAAGCCTATTTTACCGCAGCCTATAATACCTATGGTCTTGTTATGTAAGTTAAACCCAAGTAAGCCATTTAAATCAAAGTTGTCTTCGCGTACGCGGTTATAAGCTTTGTGTGTTTTACGGCTGAGGGTAAGCATAAGGGCAACACAATGCTCCGCGACTGCCTCAGGGCTGTAGGCGGGTACGCGTAATACGCTTAAGTTATGCTGTTTGGCAACGGGCAAGTCAACGTTATTAAACCCCGCACAGCGTAATAAAATAGCGCTAACACCCAATGTGGCAAGTTGCTCAATTACCGCTTTATCAACAGAATCGTTGACAAATACGCACACAGCGTCAAAGTTTTTAGCTAATATTGCCGTCTGCGCCGATAAACTTTGCTCAAAATAAGTAATAGTGATGTTAGAAAAGCCATTTAAACTTTGCTCAAAAAAAGGGCGCTCATATTTCTGAGCACTAAAAAAAGCAATATCCATTAACTAGCTCCAAGTAATCAATTATTTTATTACCATAAACTATTCTTACTATAGATGCTTCACTCTTGTTGTTTTAATTACGACAGGATTATTTTAATACAGCCGAACGGACTCCTAAACGAGCGGTCGTCGGTTTTATAACGGGCACTGATTCTAAGCAGCTTGTTATTACATTATGTAATGACTCCGGTTTAGTTCGCGGTGCATAGCGAGCAACCAGCTGCCCTTGTGCATTAACTAAAAACTTAGTGAAGTTCCATTTTATTGCTCGGTTTTGTGCAATACCCCTTGTATGAGATTTTAAATAACTAAACAGTGGATGCGTATCTGGGCCATTTACCATGACCTTATTAAACACCTCAAAATTAATTGAAAAATGTTTTTGATAATAGTCTTTAATGGCCATTCCCTCTAATGGCTCATTTTTATCAAATTGATTACACGGAAAGGCTAAAATAGTAAACCCATCGTTTTTGTATTGTTGATATAGCTTTTCTAGCGCGCATAATTGCGCAGAAAAATGACATTTACTGGCGGTATTAACAATAAGAACCGCTTTTCCTTTTAGCTGACTCAAAGAAAAATCATCGTTATTACAAAGTGGTGCGTTAAATTGATAAATACTATCCATAGATTACCTACCTAATTTCCGTATGAGGGAAATTTTAAAAGACTTTCATTCGCTTTTTTTGCGGCCGATTGACATAATCGAGCTTATGTTTCTAAGTTATCAGTTAAATAGGTCATTTTTATGTCAGTTAAAATTGCATTTATAGGTTTAGGCGTAATGGGTTACCCAATGGCGGGGCATTTAGCAAAAGCAGGGCACAGCGTATGTGTTTATAACCGCACAGCAGCTAAAGCACAAAAATGGGTTGAAGATTTTAACGGCAGTTTTGCACCTACCCCGCGTGAAGCTGCAAGCGGTGCCGATATGGTATTTATGTGTGTTGGCAATGACGACGATTTACGGTCAGTGGTATACGGCGATGATGGCGTTTTAGCTGGTATGGACAAAAACACGATTTTAATCGATCACACAACTACTTCTGCTGAGGTAGCGCGTGAAGTTGCGGCAAAAGCGGCTTTACAGCATATCGACTTTATTGATGCGCCAGTATCAGGCGGTCAAGCAGGTGCTGAAAACGGGGTGTTAACCGTTATGGCCGGTGGCAACGAAACGGTATTTGCTAAAGCACAACCTATCATGGCGGCGTTTAGCCGTTTTAGCCAGTTATTAGGGGAAGTTGGCTCAGGGCAATTATGTAAAATGGTCAACCAAATTTGTATTGCTGGTGTAGTGCAAGGGTTAGCTGAAGGCTTACATTTTGCTAAACAAGCAGGGCTTGATGGCGAAAAAGTAATAGAAACCATTTCTAAAGGCGCAGCTGGTTCGTGGCAAATGGAAAACCGCTACAAAACAATGTGGGCAGGCGAGTACGAATTTGGTTTTGCTGTAGATTGGATGCGTAAAGATTTAGGTATTGCACTCGATGAAGCTAAAAATAACGGTGCAACGCTGCCAATGACTGCAACGGTCGATCAATACTACGCCGATGTACAGGCACTTGGCGGCGGCAGGTACGATACCTCAAGTTTACTAGCGCGTATTGAAGCACTGCATAAAAAGTAATGTAATTGGTAAAAGTAAACTGTTCACAAAGAGGCTAAGAGACGCTGCGTTTTTAGAGAAAGTGATACACATAAAAAATGAATGTTGTTTTTATGTTTTTCTCATTTACTCCTATAGTACTTCTCTTTGTGGGATTAACTTTCGCTTACCTAACTATATACAAAAAACGCGACACTTTTTGCTAAAGTGTCGCGTTTTTCATGGGTTATATACACTAAAGCAAATTACATGCTTTGCGCGTAGTTATACAGCGCTTTTAAAATTGTAAGATTTTTTTCACTGTCGTCATGTTCATGCGCTAGGTTTTCAAGAGTGATCATAAAATCTTGCGCGCTGATTGATGGCTGATCTTCGCCATGCATTAACTTGCTTTGGCAATATTGACGCCATTGATCAAGCTCTTGCTGGTTTAGCGTTTGTGGCCAGTTACGGGCGCGGTACCTAAATAATAAAGTATTGAATTTAGGGTCTTCAAATTCAAGCTTTAAACTTGCCAAGTCTTCAGGTTTTGCATCACGAATAATCGCAAATTTGGCTTTATCAGCATGGCTAGTAAAGCCATCATATAATAAGTAATCCACGTTTGTAGTGGCGCTGAAATCGCCTTGCTCATTAAATACCTCAGTGACTTTATCGCGAAGCTCAGTATTGGCTTTTAAAATGGCTAAATTAGCCAAGCATTGCTCGCGGTCAATACCCAAGCGAGCAGCGTTTTCAGGCAGTAGCGTTTTAGCTGGCGCTAAAATAGGGCACTTGTTTAAATGCACCAATTTTAAACCTACGGGTAAATCACCCTCTGCTAAATCTATACGTTTGGTGTATAAACGCTTGCGTAGCTCTTCTACATTTAAATCAAGTAATACCTGTGGGTTTTGGGTTAAATCAAAACAAATAACTGCGTTTTTATTAACAGGATGAAAGCTCATAGGTGCCACCCACGTGGTACAACCCTGGGTTGCTGGAATACGCGACGATGTATGCACTAATGGGGTCATGTTAAACACGTCCACCAATTCAACAAGGGCTTTTTTATTGCGCAAACTAAAAAAGAAGTGATACAGCTTAGGTTGCTTTTCTTTTATTAATTTAGCCAGTGCAATGGTAGCCGTTACATCACTTAATGCATCGTGCGCAGCGGCATGTTCAATACCATTAGCGACAGTTAAATGCTCAAGTTTAAAACTTGGGCTGCCATCTTCTTTTAATGGCCACTCAATACCCTCAGGCCGAAGTGCATAGCAGGCACGCACTAAATCTATAATATCCCAACGACTGTTATTGTTTTTATATTCACGCTCATATGGGTCGTAAAAGTTACGATAAAAGCTATATCGGCTTACTTCATCATCAAAGCGAATACTGTTATAACCAGCCACACAGGTATTGGGCACGCTAAATTCGGCATGAATTTTAGCAATAAACTCAGCCTCAACTAAGCCTTTTTGCATCGCAACTTGTGGGGTAATACCAGTAATTAAACACGCCTCAGGATGCGGTAAATAATCCGCTTGAGGCTTACAGTACTCAATAAGCGGCTCGCCAATAATATTTAAATCAAGATCGGTGCGTACACCGGCAAACTGACTCGGCTTATCCTTTTGCGGGCTTGCCCCCCAGGTTTCGTAGTCGTGCCAATAGATTGTTGCTTGATTTTGCTCTTGATAAGCCATTTAAACACCCTATAAGTTAGCTTGAAACGGTTGGTATTCCGCCAAGTTACTAAATTTATGAATTATTTAGATTATGGCATAGGGTCACAGAGGTTTATAGGTTTGAATAAGGAAATCTATCAGCCAAAACATGATTTAAGCATGATTGATGTGATTATTTATTTTTAAGGGTATGCGTTAGAGAATTTATTTATAAACATAGTGCTTAATGTTATACACTTAAGCTAACTACTAATTAGCTTTAACAACATGAAACTAATAATAAAAACGATTCTATTTGGGTATTAATCACCTCAAGCGTTGTGTTTGCTGAGCTTGCTAAAGTGCAAGTAAATGGCTTTGATATTGAATATGAAATGGCGGGTAGTGGTAAACACACTGTTTTACTTGAGGCAGTTGGCTCTGCCGGTTTAAGTGATTGGGAACCCATTTATAAAGCGATTACCAAGCATGCAAAAGTAATTCGTTATTCTCGAATTGGCAATGGCGGCTCAGCGCAAATAAAGAAAAACTATAGCTCAGAGGAGTATGCTGCTGAGGCTTCACTATTACTTAAAGCATTAAAAATTGAAGAGCCGGTGATTTATGTGGCGCATTCTTATGGAGCTTATATCGCAAGAGTATTTGCAGCAAGCTAGCCTGATAACATTAAAGCGTTAATGTTAATTGAACCCGCCTCAGAGCATGATGTTGATATTATGCGTAAGATTGATTTATCGCGCGCTGAAAAAGAAATTGCCGCGATAAAACGTGATGATATGAAAAACGGTATGTCAAATCAGTATGTAGACTTTTGGTCTAAGCGACCTTTGCCCGATTACCCACAAATAGCTGATATTCCTGTGACGGTTATTGCCTCAGTTAAAAAGTATGAAAATCCGTCGGTGTTATTTTTTACTGATAAAGGGCGTGAAATGTTGGGAGAACTGCATGCAAACTGGGCTAATGCTTTTCCTCAAGGTGAGACAGTGCTAACCGGTAAAAGTTACCACTATCCACAAAATGATGAGCCAAGAATGGTAAACGCGCAAATCCAAAAATTGCTAAAGCGTACTCATTAAATAAAAAGCTAAGGCAGTTTTTTAGATTGTTTAATCAGTTTAATTAAAATGATAGTGAGTACCGCTGCTGGAAGTAACCAAATAAAATCACTCATTGTTGTAACTTCTTATAGTAATTCACTTAAGCTTTAGTGTTTAAAAATAAAGTTAGATCAAAA
Source organism: Pseudoalteromonas sp. 2CM36K (assembly GCF_023161865.1). Taxonomy (NCBI): domain Bacteria; kingdom Pseudomonadati; phylum Pseudomonadota; class Gammaproteobacteria; order Alteromonadales; family Pseudoalteromonadaceae; genus Pseudoalteromonas; species Pseudoalteromonas sp. 2CM36K. Next base: position 73,939 of record NZ_JALNTK010000004.1, on the reverse strand, counting down.
CTTTGGACACAAAGCGTGGCTAAAGCCTTTTTCAGTAAGCAAAAAGGTAGCGCTGGGTGTTGAAAATATATACTCCTCATGAATAAGAAAGGCAATAGTGCCTTTAATTTCTTCACTTTGTTGATCTGAGGCATCGCTAATTACTTGTTTAGGATCTAACTGACTTGGGCTTGGAAAATTATTATAAAGATGCTTAAAAATTAACGTAGCAATGGTGTTAAAGGTATCGTTATTTTTCATTTTTTGAGAGTCCTTAATTTATATATGTAGCAACAAACTGGCTGTTTTAAATATGATTTTTAAATAATAACACATTAAAAATAGGTACATGATCATCCTGCTATTTTTTAAGCTTTAATTTTGCTAGCTGCTGCTTTCATTTATTAAAATGATGATTAATTGTTATGCTTACCCCGCTAAAAAGTAGTGTGTGTGTTGCGCAAAATCATAAAGTGTAATTGAAGAGTTGTAAAAATACGTTATCATTGTAAAACAACATGTAAAATCAAGCAGGTACTTAGCTCACGCTGACCAAGTTCGAGTTAATAACATCAACAAGGCAAGCAAGGACAAATTATGACACCTATGAAACCTTTAGCACTGGCAGTGGCTATGGTTGTTTTTTCACATCCGGCACATGCAGATACAGATCTTGATAAAGTAAAGCAGCAATTAAGCAGCTTACAAAAACAAGTGGAAATGCTGCAAAAGCAACTTGCAAAAGCAGAGCAAAAAAGTGAAAAATTAATCGAGCGCACCATTGAACAGAAAGAAGATATAGCTGAAGTTAAAGTAGCTAAACATGAACACAAGCCTCAGGGAATTAAAATTGGCGGTGCTGTTCGAACCAACTATAGCCACACCTCGTATGATGACGATAATAAAAATCGCGGTGGCGATTTTGATTTTGATATTTTTCGTCTAAATTTCTCAGGCGATGTGGGTGATGTAAAATTAAACGCTGAAATTCGCTTTTTTGATTATATGACCGCTGTTAAATACGCTTATGCAGCTTACGATTTTGCTGATGATTGGCAAGTTCAAGCAGGTATTACTCAGGTTCCTTTTGGTAACTGGCCATACAACTCACATAACTACTTTTTCAGCACTAACTATTACGTTGGCCTTGAAGACGACCACGATTTAGGGGTGTTATTTAAGCGTAAAATTGCCGATAACTGGCAGCTTGATTTAGGCTTTTTCAAAAATGATGAATTAGGTGGTGTTGATGGTTATGTAGATAACCGCAGCGATCGCTATTCTTACGACATTGTTGGTTTTAGAGAAGCCGGGGATGGTGTTTACGCTGAGCCGACCAATCCAATTGGTGAATATAATACGTTCTCAGGTCGTTACGGCTACCACCTAGAGCATGAGGGTGGTAAAACTGAAATTGGTGTGTCAGCGCTTGCTGGTGGCTTGCATGATGGTGTTGACCGCGCAGGTGACTACAACGCGTGGGCATTACATTTAAACAGTAATATGGGCCCTTGGAACTTGCAATTACAACATGGCGAATACAACTACGATATTGATAACGTAAACCGTATTGCTGTAGGCGCTTACTCGTTTTACGATAGCATGGCAGCGGAAGCAACTATGTCGAGTGCAAACGTAGCATACAGTGTGCCGGTGCAATGGGGCGCAGTAACAAACTTACAGTTTTATAATGACTACAGCGCTATTTACGACAAATCAGACAACAGCAAAGATACCTGGATGAACGTAACCGGTTTCTCGGTCGCTGCAGGTGGTTTATTTACATACTTTGATTTAGTTCATGGTAAAAACATGCCGTTTGTTGGTGGTTCATTAGCGGGCGATAGCAGCGAAACTGAACGCCGCTTCAACATTAATATTGGCTATTACTTCTAATAAGCTAGTATTCAAAGCACACGTCTATATACCGGGCGTGTGCTGCTTTGGTTTTTAAAAATTATTTTACCCTACCAATTTCAGCACCTACAAATTGATAAATCTTTAAGCAACTTCTAGTATAAAAGCTCAAATGGAATTAAATAAATAATCCATATAGCTTAGCTGGAGGCTAGACATCGATGTTTGTCGTTAATGAGCAGGTATTATCAGATGTAAATAAAAACTTTATTATTCCCCCAAAACCGCAAATTTTAAATGACCTTGAATTATTAGCATCTGCACAAGAGCCCTCGCTTTCAGACGCCGCAGAAATCATTGCTAAAGATGTGGCTATAGCGTCTGCTATTTTAAAAATTGTTAATTCACCCGCTTATGGCTTAGTACGTAGTGTGTCTGATATTAAACAAACCATCATGTTTTTAGGTTGAAATGGCATAGAAGCACTTATTCCTGCGCTTAAATTAAAGCAAATGTTTTTACAAAAAACATGTTGTATTAGTTTAGAGCGTTTTTGGGATAACGCGTCTGAAATTGCTAATGTAAACATGACTGTTGGACAGCGAGTAAAAAATAAAATTCCAGTTGAATACTTATACACTCTCGGTTTATTTCATGATTGTGGCATAGTTCCGATGGCGATTAAATATGACGACTACATCAATGTGCTGCATGGTTCAAATAGAAGCAGTAAAGAAAGTTTAGTTGATATTGAAGATCGTGTTTATGGCGCTAACCATGCCATTATCGGCTATTACTTAGCATCGAGTTGGCATTTACCAAGAGATATTTGCCAGCTTATTTTACGCCATCATGATTTAAGTTTACTTGAGGATACATCCGATCCTAATCAACAGCTCTGTTTTTGTGTATTAAAGCTCTCTGAAAGCATAGTAAATAGTATTTTACGTGATGAAAAAATTAAAGATTGGGAGCGCCTTGAACCGTTTATACTTAAAAAGTTAAATATGTCTGAAGATGAATATATTGATTTACAAGAAGAAGCTATTGAATACTTAAATCAGTAAATAATCAAGCCGGGTTTGCAGCCTAGTTAAACGAGCGGTTATTTGTCGCTTTTATTAAAACGAATATGCTCAGTTTAATTAGACTAAAGTCTATAGGTTAGTTTTTTTCACTTATTGGTTTGTTTTTAATCGTTTGTCGAGATTAAGTAAACACTCTAAAGTTTAGTTGTCGGCAACAAGCACGACTAACCAAATAGGAAACTAATCATGAAACGCTCACTTATCAAAACCATCGCTCTTGGCTCTTTATTAACTTGCTCAGCTGCTGTAATGGCTGATCAAAGTGACTACAAGTTAATGGTTATTGAAGAGGCTGCAACAGCCCCACAAGAATTCGAAGTTGCATTTAACAGTTGCGCATTAAATGTAAAATCAAAAAACTACAGCCAAGCTGAAGAAATTTGCTCAAAAGCAATTACATTATTACAGCAAAGTACAGGCCCACGTTTTAAAGTACGTGAGCTGACTTCATTTGCTTTAAGTAACCGCGGTGTTGGCCGTTTAATGGCTAAAAACGAAACCGCAGCGTTATCTGACTTTTACGAAGCACAGCAAATATCAGGTAACGAGTTAGTGTCGCACAACTTAACACGTGCTAAGCAAGATCTTGCTCTATAACATCTATTAGTGATTAAAAAAGCCCATGCTAATTTTGTTAGCATGGGCTTTTGCATTTATGTAGTTGGCTTATTTCATGTCTGTAAATTATTGTCGATTAAAAGTTGAGTCAATTTTTTTAATCCTTTACCTTTGTTGGTTATTTTCCATGCAAGGTATAAGTCTTGAATAGGACGTGGTTCAATGAGCTCCACAACATGAAGTGTTTTAGCTTTAATATGTTCAGCAATAAGGTTTACTGGTAAATAACCAATCCCGATTCCCGATAAAATAGCGGTAATTTTTTGTTTTACGGAGCTTACATAAAAACGTTGACTACCTTCGATTAAATTAGCTGACCACGGAATACTTTGTTTTGCAGAATCATGAACTATCACAGTGGTGTATTGACCAAGAACACTAGGCTTGATTGGTTTTTGCTCTTTTGCTAAAGGGTGGGATGGGTGAACCACAAGTACATTTTGAATATCCGTTATTTTCACTGCCCTGATCCCTTTTTGAGCAGGCACGGGGGCGGGTGCACCAATCACTAAGTCAACATTGTCTTCTATTAATGCCTCCCATGTACCGCTCATGACCTCTTCTTTTACATCAATTTCAATGCTTTTATGTTCAATTAAAAATTGTTGCAAAGCAGCAAAAATATTAGTTACGTCAATAATTGAGTCACAAGCAATCCGTATTCTAGGCTCCCAGCCATTAGCAATGGTTTGTGTTTGCTCCGATAAATTATTTATAGCATTGAGCACTTTACGCCCCTCGCTCAGTAAATGTTTACCTGCGGGGGTTAAAACTGCTCGCCGACCTTGGCGCTGAAACAAGGTTACATTTAATTGCTCTTCAAGTTTATTAACAATATACGACAGGGCTGATGGCACTTTATTAAGTTGTTCTGCAGCGGCTGCATAACTGCCACGATGCTCAATGGCGTCTAATACCAGTAAAGCTTCTATGCTAATAGGGGGTGTATTCATCATCATACCAAATATTAACTGTTCAAAATATTTGAACATATAAAGCAAATAATAGGAGTTATTTAATTTTAATTCAACTTATACAATAGCTGCATAATCAACAAAAACAATACAGGTAAACATTATGACGATTAAAAATATCACAGCTGCCATCACAAAAACTGAACAGTCTTTTGCAACTCTACCATTAAGGCTTATTGCAGGATTAGTGTTTAGTGCTCATGGGGCACAAAACTGTTTGCATGGTTTGGTGGCTATGGCTTGGAAGGTACAGGGCAATGGATGGAGTCGATTGGCTTAGCACCGGGCTATTTAATGGCATTAATGGCGGGTGGCGCTGAATTTTTTGGTGGATTACTACTCATCGTTGGTTTGCTGGTGCGTCCTGCGAGTTTTGTTCTGGCTATCACTATGGTGGTTGCTATTTTTACCGTACATATAGATAACGGCTTATTTATGAGCAACAACGGTTACGAGTTTGGTTTATCGTTGTTGGCAATTACCTTAGCCTTATTTATTCAAGGAGCTGGAAAGCTATCCCTTGATGGAAAAATTCATAACAAATTAAACCAATAAGCTGATCATATAACTGATTGAACTTTAAGCTGCCAATCTGCGTAAGGTTGGCACATTCTACATACTTAGGAGACGGACATGGGATTACTTGTTAACGGTGAATGGGTCGATAAATGGTACGACACCGAAAAAAGCGACGGTAAATTTGTACGTCAAGACAGCCGTTTTAGGGATACTATTTCATCAGCGCCACAAAGCAAATTTCCCCCTGAGGCGGGGCGTTATCATTTATATGTATCGCTGGCGTGCCCATGGGCGCACAGAACGATTATTTTTCGTAAATTGAAGCAGCTCGAAGATATTATTTCTATGAGCATTGTTGAAGCGCCAATGATGGAAAACGGCTGGGAATTTGGCGAGCAGGGCGATCCACTTTATAACTTAGATTACGCCTATCAATTATATTTAAAAGCCGATCCTAGTTATGAAGGGCGGGTTACTGTGCCGATTTTATGGGATAAAAAAACGCAAACTATTGTAAATAATGAATCAATAGAGATCATTCGTATGCTTAATAGTGCGTTTAATGAGCTAACTGGCAATACTGATGATTATTATCCAGAACCACTTCGTGAAGAAATCGAAGCCGTGAATAACCGTGTCTATAACACCATTAATAATGGCGTATATAAAGCCGGTTTTGCTACTACACAAGAGGCTTACAACGAGGCTTACACCGCACTATTTGATAGTTTAGACTGGCTAGAAGCGCGTTTAGCTAAGCAGCGCTATCTCGTTGGTGATGTTATTACAGAAGCTGATTGGCGTTTATTTACAACCCTTATTCGCTTTGATGCGGTGTATCACGGGCATTTTAAGTGTAACCGTCAAAAATTAAGCGAGTTTCACCATATTAGCAATTACGTTAACGAGCTGTACCAAGTACCGGGTGTTAAAGAAACCGTCGATTTAGAGTACACAAAGGTGCATTACTATGTAAGCCACTTAACGATTAATCCAACACAAATAGTACCGCTGGGTGCAAAGCATCATTTTGATGCTCCACACGACCGTGAACGTCCATATTAATTAATGTTTATTCTTTTTGAGGAAAGACCATGATCAATCATTATCCAAAGAATAGCTTAGGCAGTGCCGATCACGGTTGGCTTAAATCTAAACATCATTTTAGTTTTGCACATTACTATAATCCAGCACGTATGGGCTTTGGTACATTACGCGTTGTTAATGATGATTGGGTTGCACCTGAAATGGGATTTGGAGCGCATCCACACAAAAATATGGAAATTATTAGTTTCATACGCAGTGGTGCCATTACTCATCAAGATAGTATGGGTAATAAAGGTATAACCGAGCAAGGAGAAGTGCAGGTAATGAGTGCAGGCACAGGCATTGTGCATTCTGAGTATAATCGTACCAATAAGCCTCTTACTTTTTATCAAATTTGGATTCAAAGTAATAAACAAGATGTGCCGCCGCGTTGGGAAAGTAAAAAATTTCCGACCGACGTAGCTAACGAGCTTACGCTTTTAGTATCGGGTTATGCAGAAGATGCGGGTAACACATTATTTATCAATCAACAAACACGCATTTATGGTGGAAAGCTTGCAAAAGGTACCACCATCACTCAGCGTATTGATCATCAAGCTTATGTACTTGCATCTGATGGTGTATTTACTGTAGATGACAAAAACAGTGTAATTACCATGAACAAAGGGGATGGTGCTGAGGTTACTCATGCTGATTTTATCACGCTAACTGCAACAACAGAGTGTGAAATAATTATTATTGATACACTAGCCTAGGCTATTCGGCTTAGTTGGGTTTATCTTAATGGCGCAGTAAACGCTGCGCCATTGTTTTACAAGCTTACAACACTATACCTTAAAGCTATCTACTTGCGATTTCATTTGCTTGTAAAGCGCTGATATATTTTTTGACTGCAGTGTTATTTGCTCAGAGGTTTGTTTCATTTGTGCTGACTGTTCTTTTAACGATACCAAATTTCTATTAATCTCATTTGCTACATGGGATTGTTCTTGTGTTGCTTGTGCGGTTTCGGCCGACATTTGCTGCACTTTTTCAAAGGCGTGAGTTAGGTTGCTAAAAATACTAATAACGGCATCAAAATTACTTAGTGTGGCATTAGCATTTGTTTGACTGTTTTTAAAAGAATCTGATGACGCTTTTACATTGTTATTTAAGCGTTGGATCATTGTATCTATTTCATCGGTGCTTTGTTGTGTGCGGGTAGCCAACATTCTAATCTCATCAGCGACAACGGCAAAACCTCGGCCTTGCTCACCAGCTCTGGCAGCCTCAATCGCGGCATTTAACGCTAATAAGTTAGTTTGTGAAGCGGTCTTTGACTTGTTCAGCGTTTTCTGAAAACTCTGCTTTATTGGTCTCATTATCGCCTGTGGCACTGAGTAGATTTTTCAGTGCAATACGTGCTTGGTATATGTCTCTGTCAGCATTTAAAATAACGGTAACGGCTTCAAAAAAAGGTTTCGGTTTGCCTTTTCATCGCGTTGTCTTGTATGTAGAGTAAATATTAGTCACAGTAGGAAGTTATGTTAAGGAAATAGATAAATTGACTGGTTGTTTTTTGTTCTACTTTAACGCGTTGAAAATTTTACCGCCAGATTTATTATCCTTACAGCGCGTATTACCTTAAAATAGCGTTAATTGGTTCATTTTTATAAAGGAATTCTGCTGTTAATGAATTCTATTTTCCCCAGCGTATTTGGCCGCCTGTTTACCCCACACCTCGCTGTTGATATTAATCAACAAGGTTTAGTCATTAACAACAAAAAGCTCACAGATACACTGAATTGGTGCGATTTAACCTCGCCTATTTGTTATGAATATGGGGTGCTTGGACAAACACTACGTTTTTCAACACAGTCTGGGCAGTATCGAGTGTGGATGAGGGCGTATGGCAGTCACCGAATACTTAAAGCCAAGACGGATCAGCTATGGGTCACTAATAATATTGAACCATTAAATGAGCTGCTAGAAAATATTAACCAATTTGCACATCATCAATTTTTGCGTCAATCCTATGTGGCAGATATAAAACAGCGCGTTAAACAACAATACAACCGCTGGTTACCTTGGATAAAAAAGAGTGAGGCATTGGCAGTCGTTAGCACGCAAATAAAACTACTCGAACAATATAGTCAGTGGAGCGATTCATTAACTCGCTTTTTACAGCATAAATACACACAGACACAGTTGCAGCGTTATGCTGGTTTTTTCGATAACGTTGAAGCAAACCCACTTACTGAAAAGCAAAGACGGGCATGTATTATCGATGACGATAATAACCTCGTATTAGCCGGAGCCGGCACAGGTAAAACCAGTGTAATGGTGGCGCGAGCGGGCTATTTAGTTAACAGTGAGCAAGCTAATTACGATGATATTTTATTACTCGCCTATGGTAAGCAAGCAGCCAGTGAAATGGACGAACGTATTAAAACTAAGCTGAAAACACAGGCTATAAAAACCGCCACTTTTCACAGCTTAGGTTTAACAATTATTGGTGAGGTTGAGAGAAAAACGCCTAAAATATCTAAACTTGCTGAAAACGAAAAAGCTAAAATAAAATGGGTTGAAAGGTGTTTTGAATCGCTTGCTAATGCTAAGCCACAGTATGCTAAAGCATTGGTAAACTATATAAATAACAATCTTAATGACGTTAAAAGTGGGTTTGAATTAAGCACTGCAAAGCCTAATCATATAGCGCTTCTAAAAGAGATAAAAGCTGGCGGTTATTTAACCAAAGTAGCGACATTATTTAGTCAATTAATTAGCGTGTATAAAACAGCAAATATAACGCTTGAGAACGATTCAAAGCAGATACAGCAGGCTTGGAAATTATTAAAGCCATTATTAGCCAACTATAACCATTATTTAGATACTCAAGGTGAAATAGACTTTGACGATATGATCCTCAAAGCCCTCGATTATGTTAATACAGGAAAGTTTATATCACCTTGGCGTTATATCATGGTTGATGAATTTCAAGATATATCGCCTACGCGTGCGGCGTTGGTTAAAGCGCTGCGCGATAGTAAGCCTAGAAGCTCATTGTTTGTAGTAGGCGATGACTGGCAAGCTATTTACCGTTTTAGTGGTGCTGATATGCGCCTTACCACAGAATTTGCCGCACATTTTGGTTTTACCACACAAACCATATTGGATGTTACGTTTCGTTTTAATAATAAAATTAGTGAGGTTGCTTCATGTTTTATCATGAAAAACCCTGCCCAGTTAGCTAAGCAAATTAACTCGTTATCACAAGTGACAGAGCCCGCTATTAGCGTATTAAAAACAGCGAATGTTGTCTCAAGCAAAAATACAAAAATAGCTGAGCTTAATAATGGGGCACTTGCCCATTTACTCGACACTATCAACAAAAATAAGCCCGCTGTTGTGTATTTACTGGCACGCTATCGCTTTCAGTTACCTACTAAAGCCGATATTAACGCCTTGCAGCACACCTTTGCTTCATTACAAATTGAGTGTGATACCTTTCATGGTTCAAAGGGTAAAGAAGCCGATTATGTAGTTATATTAGGTATGCATGGCGGGCAATTTGGATTTCCAAGCACTCAGCCATCGCCTGCAATGTTAGAAGCTCTCTTACCCGCTAAAGATTTGTATGCCCATAGCGAAGAGCGACGCTTATTTTATGTGGCGCTCACTCGTGCTAAACACAAGGTGTTTATCATAAGTGATGACAACAACCGCAGCTGTTTTGTTGACGAGCTCATAAACGAGCATCAAATTGAGCTAAAAGAGTTAAAAAACATAAGCAGTACAGTGTTAGCGCAGGTAAAAACCGCTTAGTGGCAAACGAATAAGCTTAAGCGGTTTATCGCGTTAGTTAACCTGCAACAGGGGTGTTACCTGTAGGTATTTTTTTCATACTTTTTATGAGCATATAAATACAGGTGGTAATTAAACAACCACCTAAATAAATAAGCACACCATGGCTTGCATCAGAAAAATGTGTTGCCAACAACGGGCCTAATACAGAGCCGACACTGTAGCTGAGCAGCATTATTTCAGTGGCTGACACTATTTTTGCCATAGGTAAGGAGTCACACGCTAAAGTAATTGCAATCGGATAAAGTGCAAAACTACACGCACCTAATACAAAGTAACTTACAACTAATCCGCCAAAGCTATGTGCGTTTAATATTCCCATTACGCTGGCAGCACCAACAAAACAAAAAATAGCCATAAGTAAGCTTTTTATAATACGGGTTGATAAATAACTCACTAAAGGTTGCACCAGCATACCACCTAAAATAATCACCGCCATAAGTAAGCCGGTATATTGGGCTTGATCAGTTTGCGCGGCTATATAAACTGGTAATAACCCGTAAATAGGGCCTAGTAATAATCCCGATACTAAACAGCCTAAAATAGCAGGGCGGCTTAGAGTTTTTAACTCTTTAAGTGGCAGCTTTTGTAATTGCTGAGCATTAGGTTGGCCTGTGGTAATTAATAATGGAGCTAAAATAGCCAACGCCAAAAGGGCTACGACAAATAAATACGGTACGGCACCTTCAGTGCCAAGCGGTGTGATTGCTAATTGCCCCACAGCGCTGCCACCATATAAAGAGGTCATATATAAACCTAAGCGTTTAGCTCGCGCCTTAGGAGTATTTGCCATTAACAACCACGACTCAACCACGACAAATACTCCCGCAACAGCAATACCAGCAATAAAGCGAGCAGTTAACCACATAGTGGCTGTAGGGGAAATGATCTGTGCAATAACACTGATGATCAGCAACATTAAAAATGCGATAAATGCCATACGGTGGCCAATTTTTACTACCACACGCTCAATACACAGCGCGCCAATAAGTAAACCAAAATAAAAGACGCTGGCAAGCCAAGGCGCAAGATCAATACTTAACTTAAAAGCACTCAGTGATAACGGGATTAGGCTCATTAAAAAGCCCGAAGCAATAGCAAAAAAAGATAAACCAATAACAGGGGCTAAAGGATTATTTGATTTACTATTAGCGGCAAGTTCCACCATTAGATTATTCCGATAAAAAGGGTTTAAATAATTGCTGATTTAGGTGTGATAGTGGCGCGATTATTTGAAGCAGATTAATTTGGCTGAGAATTTATGCTGCTTTTTATACCAAGTAAAGTGTTTTTTAATTGCTCAATCAAAAATAATTTTTAAAATGTTTTTTACGTAAACTAATCGCTTAATTGCAATCTGATTGTAGAAATAAGTTAGCGTTTTTGTTTTATATTTGTTGAGTTTTTAAAAAGGGTAATAACTTAATAATGGCGGGGCATAGTTAAAAAATAAAAGCCCATGTTGGGCTTTATTGGTGTTTATTTTAGTGCATGGCAAGCGCAAGCTTATGGTACAAACCAATACCAACAATCACATTAAACGGAAACGTTACCCCTAAAGAGCTCAGCATAGCTAGGCCAATATCAGCCTTGGGAACAGCTGCTTTAATCGCTGCAGGGGCTGCAATATAGGACGCACTAGCCACTAAGCTACCGAGTATCACCACCGAGCCTAATTCTAATTTTAATAGTGTGCCTACAGTTACGCCGATAGTACCTAAAAATAGCGGAGTGACAATAGCAAATGCAGCGAGTCTCCAATGCTGCCAAGGAAATGGGCGCAGAGTTTGCGCAGCCACTAAACCCATTTCAAGTAAAAATAACGCCAGTACTACTTTAAAACTACTGGTTAAAAGACTGGTTACTTGGCTGCCTTGCTGTGTGCCATACATCATTCCGATTATCACACCGCCTACCAATAAAATCACGCTTTTGTTAGTGAGTGTTTCGTGCCAAAGCGCTTTGAGCGACAGTGTATTACTTTGGCTATGTTGTTGGTCGAGTTTACGATACAGCATTAAACCGACAATAATGGCAGGTAATTCGAGCATCACTAAATACAGTGTAACCTCAGCACCTACCTCTAATTTAGCCGACTCTGCATAAGCCAATGCAACTGCAAAGGTACCTGCACTTACCGAGCCATAATGCGCGGCAATACTGGCGCTATTGGCCACACTGAGTCTAACAATATATTTTAAAATAGGGTAAAGAGTGAGGGGAATAAGGCCACCGAGTAACATAACCGAGGCCATTTCAGGAAGAAGCTGCCAGCTTAAGTTTCCATGCAGCACCATACCACCTTTTAACCCTATGGTGAGCATTAACAATAGACTTAGTGTGTCATAAGTGGCTTTAGGTATCGCTAAATCAGAACGTAAAATCCCCGCCACTAATCCTAAAATAAAAAACATTACGACGATATCAGGCACACTGTTCTCCTTTTTGTTATTAGTTACTCAATTTGTTAAGCGGCGCTATTGTAAACCTATCTTTGTATAGTAAATAATAAAATGAATGATAGTATCTTATAGATAAAAATCTATGAGGTGAGTAATGAACATAAGGCAACTATCATTTAGGCTACTCGAAGTCTTTATGAGTGTAGTTAAAACCGGCTCCATTAGCGAAACTGCTCGGCAATTGCATTTAACTCAGCCTACCGTTTCTTTGCAAATTAAGCGCTTACAAGAAGCCGTTAATGAGCCTTTAATTGTTATGCAACAGCAAAAATTACAGGTTACCGAGGTTGGCTTACAATTATTTAGAACTTGTGAGCAAGTGTTTGGCCACTTTGATGATTACCAAGACTATTTAGCCGAGCTTAAAGGCGGGGAGCGCGGGCGCTGTAAAATTGCCATGGTAAACACTGCACAATATATTTTGCCTAAGTTACTTGGGCCTTACAGTAATGCCCATCCCCATGTAGAGCTGCCATTAGAAATTGGCAACCGCTCTGCAGTATTAGCGCGTTTTGAACGTGGAGAAGACGACATTTATGTGTTTAGCCACCCACCATCACTTGAACATGCCCAAGCTGCGCGTTTTTTACATAACCCCTTGGTCTTTATTGTGCCGCTTGATCATCCGCTTGCCGATGTAAAAGCATTAACATTAGCTGATTTAATGCCATATCGATTTTTATTAAGAGAGCCAGGCTCTGCTACGCGTATGCTTTTTGAAAGCGAATTACAAAGCCGTGGTTTAGTCCTTAGCGATAGCGTGCAAATGGCCAGTAACGAAGCCATACGAGTTGCTGTTTCCTCGGGAATGGGGGTTGCGGTGCTTTCCCATCATGTATTACCAAAAGGTGATAACAGTTTTAAAGTGCTCAATGTAACCGACACCTGCTTAGCAAGCCATTGGTATTTTGTAGTGCGCACAGACAGGCATATTTCTCATGCTGCGCGCAGCTTTTTAAAATTTGCCCAGCTGAATTTAGAGCAATATCTCGATAAGCAATGGGTGCGTAATGAGCTAAATGGGCTTAATTTAAAATAAAGAGTTAAAGCGAAGCGAATAACAAATATAAGTTGGTATTAAAGTTGCTGTAGTTATTCCATACACGTATCTAAGTGAAAATAGTTAAAGATAGATATTTTAACGCAAAAATGGATTTGAGCTGATGACATCAATAACCTTTAAAAATCAATATAATACTTATGTTAGTACAATAAATAAACCGGCAAAAGCTAACAAAGTAGTGGCAACTTCTGGCCCTGTGGCAACAGCTAAAGCCAGTGATAGCGAACAAACACAAATCGCAAGCACTAAGCCACAAGACAAAAGCTTTTTAGAAAATGCGCAAGAGGCGCTTATTTATCAACGATTAGGGGTTGATAAAGAAACAATTGCTGAGTTAAAAGCTGCAATCGAAGCATTGGCTGAAAAACTCCAAGAGCAAGGTGCTGATATAGACACCATTAAAGAGCAGCTTGCAGAGTTACAAAAAATGCTAGAGCAAGAATACGAAAAAGGCACTGATCGAATGGTCATGCAACCTACGCATGAAAATGGCAAGCTTGTAACCGCGTTAGCTTAGATAACGACACGTTGCAAGCTCATTTACATCTGATTTTAAACAGATTTTAAGAATTATGCACAAATAGGCCAAAGAGACGCTGCGCTTATAGAGCAGTGATCTAAACCATAACTTTCATCTGCAACCAAAAAACCAAGCTTGGGCATATAAAAAGTATCAACATGCCTACACTAAGCAAGTTGCCTTTAAAGAGATTAAAGTCATCAAAAATTCTCTGCCACTTATATTTAAATAAATACCTACCCAAAAAATATCTAAACTAAGCATTATCATTAGCCACACTAAGCCTAGCTTTAAAGAATCTAGGTAATTTGCAGGGGCAACCCATGGCAGGGCTAACTAAGTTATAGCAAAAATAATGGCGATGCCTGAGAGTAAACTAAGTGTTTTAGCGCGTCGTTGCCCATATAATCGATGCAGAACTCGCACCCGAATGTTGCCATTAATTTTCTCGCCTAAAGCAAGTAATAAGCCTATGGCTAGGGCTTTTAATAACATGATGATTTCCTTAAATTACAAAGGCCAACAGTTAAACATTTATTTCAAATAGTTTACATCAATACCCAATTACGGAGCCATTAGTTAGCCTTTTAATTTATAACCATCGGTATTTGTTGTTATTGTGCGCACTTTTTTATAAGGTGAATTTTGCTTATAAAAATAACAACGGGATCAACCGATGAAAACTCTACAACAACAACTTGGCCAGTATGGCTTGTATCATCGTTCAAAGCGTAACGTATTAACTCATTTTTTTGGTATTCCACTCATTGTGTTTGCCGCTTTATGCTTACTCGCCCGAATTGAAATCCCTATTGCTAATTTTAGCATTGATGGCGCACAAATTTTTGTATTAGCCTCTGTGGTTTACTATTTCATGTTGAGCTTTTCGCTTGGTTTAATCATGGGAATTATTTTCACTTTATTACTGGTAGCTGCACAACCAATTGCTGCTATGGCTTTGGTGCCATGGTTAGCAATTGGAGTTGGGGTGTTTGTATTTGGCTGGGTATTACAATTTATTGGTCATTATTTTGAAGGTAAAAAGCCCGCATTTGTTGATGATTTAGTTGGCTTAATTATTGGCCCTTTGTATGTCACTGTTGAGCTGTTGTTTTTGATGGGCTTTTATAAAAATTTAGAACAGCAAGTGAATGAAATAGCGGGCCCAACTAAAGTATAATCAGTTAATAAATATAAGGTAAACTATGGATTATAATAATAAAACAGTGTGGATAACCGGCGCATCATCAGGTATTGGTGAAGAACTTGCAAAACAATTTGCAGAGCAAGGTGCAAAGGTTATTTTATCAGCGCGAAATACCGATAAACTCAACCAAGTAAAAGACGAGTTAAAAGGCGAGGGGCATCGTATTATCCCGCTTGATTTATCAATGCCTGAAACCGTTTTGCACGATGTTTCAGCACAAATAGACAGTTTAGGCCCGATTGATATTTTAATAAATAACGGCGGTGTATCACAACGTAGCTTATTTTTAGAAAACGACTTTAAAGTGTATCGCCAACTTATGGAAGTAAACTACTTTGGCTTAATTGCACTCACTAAAGCGGTATTACCTTCAATGGTAGCGCGTAAAAGCGGCTCTGTAGTGGCTATTAGTAGTGTGGCAGGCAAAGTAGGATCTAAGTTCAGAACCGGATATTCAGGCAGTAAATACGCTGTGGTAGGCTTTATGGATTGCTTACGCGCCGAAGTGGCGCAGCACAACATACATTGCTTAACTATTTGCCCAGGCTCCATTAAAACGGCTATTGCCCATAACTCATTAAACGAGCAGGGAGAGGCACAAAACAAATCTGAGCCTTCAATAGAAAATGGTATGAACGTAAATGTAGCCGCATCAAAAATGCTCACTGCAATCTACAATAAAAAGGATGAAGTAGTAATAGGTCAAGGGTTAAGTGGTTGGGCACCGTTTATAAAACGGTTTTTCCCTAGTTTATTTAATCGCTTAACCGCCAAGGTAGAATATAAATAGGCTGAGAATTAGTGAACTGTTAGCAAAAATTTAAGTTAAATTTGTGCCGACAGTGTACTGCTATTTTTTAAATAATGGAGACGTTAAAGTTAATGATGCATAGTGTTAAGCTAAGAGTATCTTTATCTGTAACTTTCCTTTTAGATAACAATTCGTTACGAGACTTTTACTGCTGACTCTTTTGATTTATTGAAGATCACAATAGAAAATATAACTTCTGTTATGCCGCCAACAAAAGCACCAATGACGAAGTTAGCATTTAATAATATACAAACTACTCCCGCTAGCATAAGCACAGCACCTAAAAGCCAATAAACTTTTACACCATATAAAGTATTAAAAATTAAATAACGCACACCTATTGCCAACAGCATTATTGGATAAAACCATTGCAGATGCAGCTTAGAAACATAGAAGGCGAGGAAAAAACCAACAAATAAAATAACGGTACTTTCTAAAGCAAGTTTGCCTAATGGGTTTGTGGAGTCATGTTGTCCAGGGCGCTTAAGTACTTTTGATAGCAACATAGCCAGCGGGTGTATAAACATACCACCAATAAACAGGGTAAGCATACTCGCTTTAGTTGAGTACAGTACTGCAATTAAACCAGCACAACACCAAACTAACCCAGAAATAACAACACCTGTTGCGCCACCAAAATAGGCGAGATCCATGTCTTTTTGTGCTTGCTTAAATTCCATAAATACCCCGTGACCTAAAAGTGGATATCCCTCAAACAGAGGAAAGTAATTATTGGTTAATAATTCCACTAATTAACTTTAATGTAAACAACTGATTATGCGAGAAATAAAATGGCTTTTGAGTGTCGCACCAATAGGGCTGTAATAACGTGATGGGGGAAATGCAAAGTGAACTTATAAGAAGTGTATTTAATTTTACTTAGTTGGGTAAATGTTTATCGAAGTTATTTAGTCGGGGAAATACAAACCCCGCACTGTTAATGCGGGGGATAAATTTAAACTTATTTGTTTAATGTTTAATGTTTAATGTTTAATGTTTAATGTTTACTGGGCCTTTTTGGCTTCGAGCGCTTCTATTTCATTCCAGATTTTTTCAGCCTCGTCGGTTAACATAGCGTAGCTTTTTATATCGCCTTTTCTTTGCGCTTGCATGCCTTGTTCTAATTTTACGTCGTATTCTTTACGTAATTTTTTGATTGGATCTGGCTTTAAAAATGAAAACATCAACACCCTCGTTGTTAATTAGCTAGTTACAGTAACAATACGCAGTGAAGACGCAAAAAGTTTGCTGTTACTGTAATTAGCGTATTAAAAGATTACTGTGGGTCAAGGCGCACAATGCCTTGGCCGTCCAATCCTAAGTAAATAGTGCCATCATCACTTTGTGCTAGGCTGCGAATTCGGCCAATGCCTTCCAGTAATTTACTTTGTTTAACGACATTGCCATCTGCTATTTCAAGTATGCTAATAAAGGCGTATTTCATTGAAGCGAGTAAAAATTTTCCTTTAAGCTCAGGATATTTGTCACCTTTTACGAGCAGCATGTCAGAAGGGGCAATAGACGGTGTCCACTGCAATGTGGGCGCTTGCATGCCTGATTTTTCGGTTAAATCGGTAAACGAGGTGCCGCTGTAGTTAATACCGTAACTCACCACTGGCCAGCCGTAGTTAGTTTTAGGTTTAATCATATTAAGCTCATCGCCGCCACGGGGGCCGTGTTCGTGTGCCCAAAATACATTATTTTCACCATCGAACCACATCCTTTGTGGGTTACGGTGCCCGTAAGACCAAATCGCTGGTTTTGCGTCTTTTTGGTTTACAAATGGGTTGTCGGTTGGAATTTTACCATCGTCGTGTAAACGATAAATTTTACCGCCATCGCGGCTTAAATCTTGTGGGTTAATATCTCGCGAGCCGCGATCGCCAATCGAAAAATACACATAATTTTGGTTATCAAACACAATACGGCTGCCGTAGTGCTGGCCTTTTTTAGAGTTATGCTCACCCTTGTATAATTGTTGTTGCTCGCGTAATTGGCTGTGATCGTTACTTAATTTTGCGCGCATAAGTGCGGTGTTACTGCCAGCACCGTCACCTTCACTGCTTGAGTAAGTGATATACAGCCATTGATTATTAGCAAAATCAGGATGCAGCTCTAAATCAAGTAGGCCGCCTTGGCCGTTGGCATCAATTTTAGGTAGCCCAGAAATTTTAGTTAAGCTGGTGGTATTTTTACGCAATAAATATAAGGTGCCACTGCGCTCGGTTATTAATAAATTACCGTTTGGTAGAGCCTCAATAGCCCAGGGAATAGAAATCCCTTGGGCAACAGTGACCGGTTTTACATTAAGCGCTAATTTATCCAGTTCTTTAAAGTCAACTGCATAAGCGCTGAGGCTAGTAAGCGCCGAAAATGCCAATGCACAACTAGCTGTGGCGAGTGTAGAAAATTTTTTACGCGTTGTTACTTTGTTCATAATGGCTACCAAAATTAACTAAATTTTAACTACCTTAGCACGCTATTAATTACAGTGTTAAGTATTTGGGATGAATGAAATTGCACGCTATTTAACCGCTTTAATGTTGGTTTTTAGCTTAATGAGCTTGTTTATGTCCCTCAGGTATATAACTAACTTTACGGGTATAGGAATTAAAGACCGCTTTAAAAAAATTGAATAATTACTCTATTAGGGTTGAAATTTAAAAATTCGAGCGTACACTTGTGCGCTGAAAGTTGGGCTTACACGTGTAGGCTAAAATATTTAAAGCCCAGCACATGTGTTCGCGTGAATTCGCTTAACACAAAGTGATGGGTAATCGATTTAATTAGAGAATTAATAACCATGCTAACTTCGGTATTAGACCAATCTTCGAAATGGTTTTTACACCATTAAAGCTTTGCCGCTTACATAGAGCCTTTAATACAGGTCGTTAAACCTGCATGGCGAGCCGGCTTTTTTCGTGCTCAAATTGTTGATGTATACGCGTTGAGTGGTCAGTTTTTAAGTGTAACGCTTAAACCCAATAAACAGTGGCGCGCCCACATTGCGGGCCAGCATATTAGTTTAACGCTTGAGCTCAACGGGCGTTTGCTTACCCGTGTATTTACGCTTGCTTGCAGCCCCGCGCAATACAAAGCAACCGGATTGCTGCGAGTTTTAATTAAAACCAATGAGCAAGGACGTTTTACAGCTTAGTTGCAAATCGCATTAAAGGCGCCGTCGTGGTGTAATATTTCTGCACCAAGTGGCGACTTTGTATTTAAAAGCTGGCATAAATCCAGCATCCTTGTTGCTGGTGGCTCGGGTATTACACCTATGCTGGCAATGCTTAGCCAGCAATTAGCACCAAATACTCAGCACACCATCAAATTACTGTATTTTGCAAAAGCTAATGAGCACCAATGCGTTGAAGAACTTGCCGCATTAGCAGAGCGTTATGCGCATTTTTCTTACTTGTTACTCACTCGCGATATAAGCCCGCAATTAACTACGCATATAAACATCGGTGACAATCCTGATATTTACTGCTGTGGGCCAGCAGCGTTTATGCAAAAAATTGCACATTTTGCAAACCAGCATCATTTAACCTATTACCAAGAAGCCTTTGGCCTTGCATTGACAAGCTTAAATGATGACAGTCAATTTACTGTAAAAATTAAAAATGATCACCACGACGTAGCAGCGAATGAGGTGTTGTTAACTCAGTTTGAGGCAAAAAAAACTACCTGTGCAGCGAGGGTGTGGGATTGGTATTTGTCATCAATGCCAATGCATTAAAAAAACGGGCGTGGGGCGCAATTTAAAAACCGGTGAGTTATCAGATAACGGCGAGCAGTTTATTCACTGTGTGTTAGCCAAGCCGTTAGCGATTTGGAGTTACAGCTATGACAACTATAAATTATCAACAGTTAGCCGATGATTTAGATGGCATAAAAATGTCGACGCTTGCCAAAGTAGGGTAAAAGGGTGCTAATTAGTGTCGCTCAGTTGTGCGCAAGCAGCGACTTTGCGCAATAGGCGGACGGATTTTATTGATGCTTGGGTTTGTAAAGCCTTTATTGTGGCTAGCGGGTGTGTTGTTACTTGGTTTAGCTAAAATTCTCGACAACATGGAAATTGGCCACAATGTAATGCATGGTCAATACGATTGGATGAACGACAAACAGCTTAACTCTAAAAGCTACGAGTGGGATATAGCCTGCGACAGCCAAAGCTGGAACCGCGTTCATAACTTTGAGCACCATACTTACACTAATATTATCGGCAAAGATCTTAACTTTGGTTATGGCTTATTAAGATTAAGTAATGACTTTAAATGGCGTTTAAAAAATACTTGGCAGTTTATGGGGCGTGTCGTACCACGAGCTGGCGGGTGAGCGTGTGTTTATAGGTAAAAGAAGCCAAACCGCGAAGGGGCTGTAGCGCATAGCACGTTAAAAAAACGCTTTTTTAGTAAAAGGGCGCGCCAATTAATTAAAGACTATGTTTTGTTTCCACTTTTAGCGGGACCTCTTTTTTTATGGGTGCTAAGCGGTAACTTATTAGCAAACTTAATTCGTAATTTATGGACATCAACCATTATTTTTTGTGGCCATTTTACCGAGCAAACGCATATCTTTTACGAGCAAGATTGTAAAACGAAAGCCAAGGTCAGTGGTATTATCGCCAAGCGCTTGGGTCGTCAAACATTAAAGGGGCACGTTGGTTTCATATTTTAACGGGGCACTTGAGTTTTCAAATTGAACACCATTTATTTCCTGATATGCTATCGTCCCGCTACCAAGAAATAACACCACAAGTGTAAGCTGCTTTACAAACCAGGGCATTGTATACAACACCGGCGGTTTTTTCACCAATATACCTCGATGTTAAAACGTATATTTCGTTATTCATTTAAATAGAGGTTAATAAAATAGCCGCTACTATGATGTATGCATTAAATAATCAGCTAACCTTAAATTGTTAGCTGATTATTGCATTAAAGTGTTGGTAAACGCTTTTTTGATTAAATAACCATCAGTGCATGCAAAAAATTCGTCTAATTAATTTAAAAACAGCCTGTTTTGCTATGGTTAAATAGTAGCGGGTTGTCATACAATGGGGAAAAATAGACCACACAAGAGAGAATAAAAATGGCCGCATTTGGTACTGTGTTTATGCCGCAGATGATTCAAGCTAAGTTTTCTGACAATCAGTGGGGCGAAAGCTCAATCGTTCCTTGCGATAAGCTTGAGTTGCATGCAGGTGCACACGTTCTTCATTATTCAAGTACATGTTTTGAAGGGTTAAAAGCCTTTCGCCATGAAGATGGTTCAGTAAATATTTTTAGAATGGATGCAAACATTGCACGTATGCAGCAAAGTTCTGAATTATTAAGTTTACCAGCGGTTGATGGCGAGATGCTAAAAACAATGATCATCGATATTGTTCGTGAATACGCCGATGAAACGCCGCTTCCTCCTGGTTCTATGTATATTCGCCCAACGCACATTGGTACTGAAGCTGCCATTGGCAAAGCGGCTGCGCCTTCAATGAGTTCACTGCTTTACACTTTATTATCGCCAGTGGGTGATTACTTTTCAGGTGGCGCTACCGCGTTACGTGTTTTATTAGAAGAAGACGGCATGCGCTGTGCCCCGCATATGGGTATGATCAAAAGTGGTGGTAACTACGCCAGTGCATTAGGACCAATTTCAGCAGCGCGCACTAAATACAAAGCGGATCAAATTTTATTTTGCCCAGGTGGCGATGTGCAAGAAACCGGCGCGGCCAACTTTATATTAATTGATGGCAACGAAATAATTACTAAAGCACTCGACAGCACCTTTTTACATGGTGTTACTCGTAATAGTATTTTAACCATTGCGAAAGATTTAGGAATGACGGTAAGCGAGCGTAACTTTACCGTAACTGAGCTTTTAGAGCGTGCAGCAAAACCAGGCACTGAAGCAGCACTTTCAGGCACTGCAGCAGTATTAACACCAGTAGGTACGTTTATCCATAACGATAAAGAATACAAAGTGGGTAATGGTGAACCAGGGCCAACAACAGCACGTTTACGTCAAGCATTGAACGATATTCAATGGGGTAAAAGTGAAGATACACACGGTTGGTTAACTAAAATTTAATCGGGTTCTAGGGTCTGTTGACCTTGGCGGATTAAAATTTGTTCAAACTAGGGGCGGTTTAATCGCGGCGCGAGGTTTGTAACCTAGTGGGCTAAGTAAAAACCGAGCAACAAAGAGTAAATCGTCCCTAGGCAGAACCCTTCGGGCAGCGCCTGTTTGGCATTGATGCTGCGTTATCGCCTATTTATGGGGAATAACCACACCACATAGGCTCTGCCTTGCCTAAATACCAAACAGACTGCTGCAAATTTAACCTTGAAAGATCAACAGACCCTAATCTATTAAAAAGCCACACTAAATAGTGTGGCTTTTTGTTTTTAGCTGCAGCTTAAAATTTCATTTCAACTTTGCCGTAAACATAGCGGCCATTAAAACCAAATGGCGAAAAGCCCGAGTAAGAGAACAAACGAGAGAAAGTGGTTACATCGCTCACTAAATCACGAGTTGGATCTGGGTATACATCAAACACATTATTCGCGCCTAAGCTCAGAGTAATGTTGTTATTAAGTGAATAGGCAACATCTAAGTCGGTGATCCACTTTGGCTTGAGCACTTCGTTACGCTCTGGAATTTCTGATGGGTCTTGTGTTTCACCATAGCGAGTGCTGCGAAGTGTGGTACGCCATTCGTTTAGTGTCCATGTAGCGCTTAGGTTGTATTTATTACGCGGGGTACTTACTTCAAAACGGCGCAGTTCATTACCCGAAAACAAATTATCTTGTTCAACACCTACGCTTTGTAGCTCAGCGGGTGGGGCAATAATATTGGTCACTTCGTTTTTGCCGTAGTTATAGCCTAAATTAAACGCTACATCGCCGTAGTTATCGGTCACTAGGTTGTAAGAGGCAACCACATCAACGCCACGGGTTTTGCTATCAATCGCGTTTAAGAAAAACCGCCCTTGGTTAGCCCCTGTGCCCTCAAGTAAGCTTGCTACACCTGCGCCCGACAGGTTATTTGATAACACAATACGGTCATCAATTAATATTTGGTAATAATCAACAGATAAGCTGAAATTAAAGTCGGTTGACCAGGTAAAACCTACCCCATAGTTGGTGGCTTCTTCTGCATCTAAGCCCGGTGATCCCAATGCAACGGCTACATCACTACTTGGGGCAAACGTCCCTGTTTGTGTTGGAATACCATCAACAAACACGGTCGCTACTGAAGTAAAATATTGTTGTTGCAGAGAGGGCGCTCTAAAGCCGGTTGATACAGAGCCGCGTAATGCTAAATCTTCTGTTAGCGTATAACGGGTAGCAATTTTACCATTAAGCGTATCACCAAAGTCAGAGTAGTCTTCGTAACGCGCTGCGACGGCAACGTTCCAGTTATCTGTAATAAAGGCTTCTAAATCAACGTAAAGGCTAACGTTATGGCGGCTGTTATCACCCGCAGACTCAGGTGTGAAACCGGGGAATACTTGCGAACCTGCAGAGCCAAATGGGCCATTAACTGGATCGGTTACTGCGCCACCAGGGCCAAAAGTGCCTTGTGCGTATGAGGCTTCTTCGCCTGCTTGAATTTCGTAGCCTTCACGACGATACTCAGCGCCCACTGCGACGTTAATTCCACTAGCTAAAAAGTCAGCATCAATCTCGCGGCTAAAATCAAGGTTAATAGTCAGCTGATCGTAAGTAAGTGTACCGGCATCGAAACTGGTTTGACTGCTAGGCCCATATGAGGTGTTTAAGCTATCAATAACACCGAAGTTAAAGGCATCTTGGCCGTATACAGCAGAAGCGTCGTAATTCCATTCATTAGCAAAACCTTTTACGCCAAGTGCTAACGAAAAATCGTCAATATCTGAGGTGATCACCGGTAAAAAGCCATCAGGATAAATATCTGCTACGTTACGGCTGTCTTGTGCGCGACGATAAAAACCTCCGCCCTCGCCTTCACGCTTGCTGTAAGAGCCAAACGAGTAGAGCTCGGCATCGTTAGTTAATTGATAACCAGCATTATAAAACAGCGCAAAGTCTTCAACGGTGCCATTGCCAAAGTTATGATTGTAACGATCCCATGTGAACTCACGCGGATCAAGAGAGCCATCAGGTAGGCGGGCGTAATTTTCGCGCTGGTCATAATCAGAGCGATTCGTTGAGCTACGATCGCGATATTCAGTAGAAATACTTAAAAAGCCGTTATCGCCCAATTCAAACCCCATATTACCTTGCAGGGTTAAGGTTTGGCCGTCGGTCAGCGAGCGGTCGCTGCCTTCATTAAAGGCTAAGTTGCCATTGGCGTCTTCAGAAACGGATTCTAGTTGAGGCACACCCTGCATTTCAGTTATGTTTGCTCCATATACAGCACCTAGGCTGCCGCCACTGCTATTACTTTTAAGGACTATATTAATCACACCGGCAATAGCGTCTGAGCCATATTGCGCTGCGGCACCGTCGCGCAATACTTCTATTCGCTCAATGGCATTGGCTGGAATAGCGTTTAAATCAACCGATGATGACCCACGACCGGTTGAACCGTTTAAATTAAGCAGTGCATTACTATGGCGACGTTTACCATTGACGAGCACTAAGGTGTGATCAGGTGCTAAGCCACGCAGTTGAGCGGGGCGCACATGGTCGCTGCCATCGGTGATTGATGGCTGAGGGAAATTAAAGCTTGGTAATAAAGTGCTCAGTAGTGCATTGGTTTCAGTTTGCCCTGAACTTTTTAGGGCATCACCGCTAATGATATCAATCGGAACTGGGCTGTCTTCAACTGTGCGGCCGAGTCGGCGAGAGCCAATTACACTAATTTGTTCAATATTTTCTTCTGCTTGTGTGTCTTGCTGTGCGGCATTTACCGACCAGGATCCAAGTAGTGCAATGGTAACACTGAGTGTAATGGTTTTTTTTGCTGTAAATAGCTGTTTTAGTTGCATGATTAGTTTCCCTCATTCAATGCTCTACAGGTAATTCAATTATTAATGAACTAATTGAAATTTCTATTGTCAAGGTAGACCATTTTTACAACCAAGGTCAATTGAATTACATTCAATCTACAATTTATTTACAGTGGCAGGTGGAGTATTTGAGTAGCTTGTAGCGTAAGTCGCCATTTACCATTTGATTTTACCTGTGAGCATATCTTTAAACATTACCCAATCGCCCCATAAACTATACAACGGGTGCTTAAATGTAGCAGGGCGGTTTTTTTCAAAAAAGAAATGCCCAACCCACGCAAAGCCATAACCAATCACTGGTAATAACCATAACAACATAAGTTGTGAGCTAAAAAACGCATAGCCTGTTAGTAACAGTACTAAACTACTGCCTATAAAATGCAATCTACGACAGGTTTGATTACGATGCTCTTTTAAGTAATAAGGGTAAAAGCGTTTAAAGCTTGTAAAGGATTGGGTTTCTGTCATTACTTAGCCTATTGGTGTTTTAACGTTGTTCATTAAAGTATTTAAGCGTAACTAAGCGCAGGTTAACAGCGATAAATGACGTTTACCGCATCTTAATAGACAAAAGCAGTAAAAGTTAATAACTTAGAGTGATTATCAACAAGGGAATAAAATAACAATGCTAAAAAAAACACTGACCTGTGCGGTTGTAATCGCACTTGCGGGTTGTTCACAACCTGCAGAAAACACCACTCAAAATGAAGTAAAAACAGCGATGAAAGCAGTTAACTATCTAAATTACCCTGAAACTAAAAAAGGCACAGTGGTTGACACTTACTTTGGTGAAAATGTGGCTGATCCGTATCGTTGGTTAGAAGATGATATGAGTGATGAAACGGCTCAATGGGTTAAAACACAAAATAACCTAACCTTTTCTTATTTAGAGCAAATACCGTACAGAGATACGTTAAAGCAGCGCCTTGAAAAGTTAATGAACTACGAAAAAATCAGCGCGCCGTTCACCGAAGGTGATTACACCTATTTTTACAAAAATGATGGCCTGCAAAATCAGTACGTTTTATACCGCAGTAAAGACGGCGGCGAGGCTGAGATTTTCTTAGATCCTAATACCTTTAGTGAAGATGGTACCACTTCAATGTCGGGCTTATCATTTTCAGAAGACGGCTCATTGTTAGCATACCAAATATCGGAAGGTGGCAGTGATTGGCGTAAAATCATTGTTATAGACACCGAAACCAAAGAGCAAGTAGAGCAAGCACTGGTTGATGTTAAATTTAGTGGCGTAAGTTGGTTGGCAAATGATGGTTTTTATTATTCAAGCTACGACAAACCAGAAGGCAGTGAGCTTTCTGCAAAAACTGATCAACATAAAGTGTACTACCATAAATTAGGCCAAGCCCAAAGCGAGGATACGCTAGTATTTGGCGATACCGCTGAGCAAAAACACCGTTATGTGGGCGCTAAAGCGACCAAAGATGGCCGCTATTTGTTTATTAGTGCTAGCGTATCGACCTCAGGCAATAAATTATTTATTAAAGATTTAACTAAGCCAGATAGCGAGTTTGTTACCGTAGTGGGTAATACCGACTCTGATACCAGCGTGATTGATAACGAAGGCAGCAAGCTATTTTTGGTTACTAACTTAAATGCCCCAAATAAAAAAGTAGTGACGGTTGATGCAAGCAACCCGCAACCTGAAAACTGGCAAGACTTTATTCCAGAAACCGAAAACGTACTTAATGTAACGCTTGGCGGTAACACATTCTTTGCCAACTACATGGTTGATGCTATCTCTAAAGTGAAGCAGTACAACAAGCAGGGCGAATTGATCCGCGATATTAGTTTACCAGGCGTTGGTACGGCGGCTGGCTTTGGCGGTAAAAAAGAGCAAACTACGCTTTATTACTCATTTACTAACTATAAAACCCCTGGCACGACTTACAGCTTTGATGTACAAAGCGGTGAGTCAAAAGTATATCGTAAGTCAGGGATTGATTTTAATAGCGACAACTACACCTCAGAGCAAGTATTTTATACCTCTAAAGACGGCACTAAAGTACCGATGATTATTACTTACAAAAGTGATATTAAATTAGACGGTAGCAACCCAACTATTTTATATGGCTATGGTGGCTTTAATATAAGCTTAACACCTCGCTTTAGCTCTACAACAGCGGCTTGGCTTGAGCAAGGAGGCGTATACGCAGTGGCAAACATTCGTGGTGGCGGTGAGTATGGTAAAGAGTGGCATAAAGCAGGTACGCAATTGCAAAAGCAAAACGTATTTGACGACTTTATTGCCGCCGCACAATACTTACAAGATAAAAAATACACCTCTAAAAAGCGCCTAGCACTGCGAGGTGGTTCAAACGGCGGGTTATTAGTCGGTGCCGTAATGACCCAGCGACCTGACTTATTTCAAGTGGCGTTACCTGCGGTAGGTGTATTGGATATGCTTCGTTATCATACCTTTACAGCGGGCGCTGGTTGGGCATACGATTACGGTACAAGCGACCAAAGTAAAGAAATGTTTGATTACTTAAAAGGCTACTCGCCAATTCATAATGTAAAAGCAGGGGTTGAATATCCGGCGACGATGATCACTACAGGCGATCATGATGACCGCGTTGTACCGTCGCATTCATTTAAATTTGCAGCAGAGCTTCAAGCGAAGCAAGCGGGTACTAACCCAACGCTTATTCGTATTGAAACCAATGCAGGCCATGGTGCAGGTACACCAACCAGTAAAATTATTGATCTTTATGCCGACATGTACGGTTTTACGCTTTACAACATGGGCATTAAATCACTTTAATGTGACTTTATAAGCTAACGAAAAGCCGAGTTACTTAAGTGACTCGGCTTTTTTTAGGCTCACTACTTTATTGTATGGGAGAGAACAACCGTTGATAAGTTTTATAAGCGTATTCGTCACTCATACCGCTTAAGTAGTCACAAATAATTCGCATGCCTTGATGGTGTTTTTCGGCTTCTAGGTAAAGTGCTTGCGTGGTTTCGGGTAATAACCGCATTGGATCGCTGGCAAATGCGGTAAACAGTTCAATAAGCAGATTTTGCCCTTTAAATTCTATTTGTTGCATTTGTGGGTCGCGTATCAAGCGTTGAAATACAAAATGTTTAAGTATTTGTAATACGTTTTGGTATTGCTGATCTAATTTAGCGGTGTGCTTTAAAATAGGGCATTCAAAGGCATCGTTTTGTATGTCTAAATGAATATGGATAATAAAGGTATTTACTAATTCACCAATGGCATCTTTGCGCTCATGTTCGTGTTTTGAAAATAATCGCTCTGTAAGTGATTTAAGTAGCGTATTTAACCAATCATAGTTGAGTGCTTGTAAGTGCGGCAATGCATGGGTTAACCAATCGTCTAGGCTTAATACATCGGTGGCTATGGCATCTTCAAGATCGTGTACGGCATAGGCAATGTCATCAGCCAGTTCCATAATGGCACTATCGAGAGATTTATAGCGTGTTTTAGCTCGGTATGAATCTACAATATTTTGGCTGGTTAATAATGCTTTATCATTTTGGCTTAGTGGTTCAATGATCCAATTAAATATAGGTGCATCGTCGTTGTAAATGCCTTTAGCAGGTCGCCAGTCGTCGGCTTTTATAAACGCGCGTTGTTTATCTACTTTGGGAATGTTGTACCACAGCTGGTTGATAAAACCAGGGTACTTTATAAACCCTAATAATGTGCGCCTTGTTAAGTTCATGCCATAGCCATTACTGTAAGGCTCTAGTTTGGCAACTATTCGTAGCGTTTGTGCGTTACCTTCAAACCCACCATGATCACGCATCATGTAGTTAAGCGCAATTTCTCCGCCGTGCCCAAAGGGCGGATGGCCGATGTCGTGAGCTAAACATAAGGTTTCGAGTAATCCGGTTGATGGAAAATGTTCAAAACGAAGGTGCTGGGCTTTTAAGTGACGTAATATGCCCGTGCCTATTTGCGATACTTCTAAAGAATGGGTAAGACGTGTGCGATAAAAGTCATTTAAACCAATACCCATTATTTGAGTTTTGGCTTGAAGGCGTCTAAATGCTGCAGCATGAATAATTCGAGAGCGGTCTATTTGCCAAGGAGAGCGGTTATCGTTTGGGCGGTGCTTATATTGTTCAATTATTCTATTTTGCCACTGTTTATCCATGTCACAACCTATCTCTATATCTACGACTTTAACGCTTAGTATATTATAAATAACTCACAATAGGCGTATGAATTTTATTCAGTTGTTCGGTATTCGCGTTTATAAAGTGGCTTAGGTATAATGAGCGTTCGTATGTATGTGACTACACCATACATAACTTAGAGTTTAATTGAGATAATACATGTTAAAAACTATTTTTCAGTTGTTGTTAGCCGCCCTTGTTATTTGGGCACTTACTCATCCATTTATACAAACTGATGAGTTTGTTTCAGATGAACAAACACGTGCCGACGACATTAAAAAAGAAAAGAAGAAAGAAAAACCATTGCACAATGTTAAGTTGCCAAAATTCTCAGAATACACCGATGTAAAAGAGAAAAAGCATGCGTTTTTTAACTTCATTAAGCCTCATGTAGAAGCCGAAAACAAAAAGATTTTACAGCAACGTGCAAACATTGAAATTGCGCGCATGATGCTAGAACACGACGAGCCGTTAAGTAAAAAACAAGCGAGCGATATTAAAAAAATACTTAAATTATACCGCTTACCTGAAACCTTAGACACGCTTACACTAACTCAAGCGCTGCGCCGTGTAGATATTATTCCTAAAGAACTTGCGCTAATGCAAGCAGCTAATGAGTCGGCATGGGGTACCTCTCGCTTTGCCCAAATAGGCTTAAATTTTTTTGGCCAATGGTGCTACAAAAAAGGCTGTGGCATGGTGCCAAGAAGACGTAATAATGAAGCCGAGCATGAAGTGGCTGCATTTAAATCGGTTCGCGCTGCAGTAACGTCATATTTTAGAAATATTAATACACATAATGCTTATAAACAATTACGCAGTATACGTGAAGATTTACGCGCACAGCAAAAGCCAATTAAGGCGACTAAGCTAACCCTTGGGCTGATGTCCTACTCAGAGCGTGGTGAAGCGTACATTGAAGAGCTAAATACGATGATCAATCAAAACCGAGCGTACTTTGATGAATAAACCAGTATTAAAATTAGTGACGACTATAGCGACCTGTTTTTTATCAATAGCGGCAAATAACGCCTATGCCAAAGAGTTTGTTATGTCGTATGACGGTTTTTACGACCGGTTAAAAGTAGTAAACAAAGGTGATTTTCAATACGCCCGTGTAAACTTTTATATCAGCGATATTGGTACAAATGAGGTGTGTAGTATTAAAAGCGGCACTATCCTAACTGAAAAAAATGAGTACCCGCTTAATTACACCGACAAAGCGCAATTGTTATTACCGTATGATAAGCAGCTCGATACCGACAAAGCGGTGATTGTGGTTCAGCCTAAAAATCCGGTTCATGATTGTCAGTTAAAGCTTCAAATAGAGGCCAACGAGCTAGAAGGGCTAACCTTTTCAAAGCAATCATTATTAACCATTAATAATGAGCTTGAAGCGCTTTTAACAGATTTGTCGGGCTTTTTTGTTAGTAAACTAATGTGGTTTTTACTGCCTGAGCAAATAGGGGTGGTTGTTACTTTTAATGCGCCTAAACAATTTGATGATGAGCACATAACATGCGAAAAATCAGTGTGTTATTTTGAAGTAACAGACAACTGGCAAAACGACACCAAAGTATTGGCTGATATTAACGAGGTAGTTAAAGTAACACCTTGGATCAGTAAGTAATAAATTAATTGGTTTGATTATAAAGCGGGGTCAGGTTTGACCCCGCTTTTTTTATTACTAAATTAAATAATAGCAGTGGGGCTATTCATGAGTGCGCTTTTTTCATCATGAGTAACAACTTTATTGCGACCCGTTTCTTTGGCAAGATAAAGGCGTTTATCAGCTTGTAATAGCAGCGCTTGCATATTTAAATCGCGAATAAGTGCGCTACTTACTCCGGCACTAACAGACAGTGCAATGCTATTACCATTAAAATAAAAGGGATATTGATCAATACTTTTGCATAGCTTTTGGGCTAACTGCCTTGCTTGAGTAAGATTTTTTTGGTTAAGGAAAATAGCAAACTCTTCTCCGCCAATTCGAGCGGTAATGCCTGCTTCAAAAAACAATTCGTTAATATGTTGTGCAATCCACTTTATTGCTTCGTCGCCAATTTCATGGCCATATTGGTCGTTCACTTGTTTAAAAAGATCGATATCGAGCATAATTAACGACACTCTGCTGTCAAGCGGTGCAGTGTGGGTTATTTTTTTACACAGACGGAAAAAGCCTCGCCTGTTTAATAATTGTGTGAGCGGATCGTGATTCGCTAAGTTTATTAGTTTTGATTCTTCATTGGCAAAAGCAATAAACGGCAGAATTAATGCACTGGCTGTGGTTAAAAATAAATGCGAGACCAATAATAGTTGTAATCCCGCGGCTAAGTTCGCCTGACTAATTTGGCTAAAGTAGGGTAAAACAAGAAGTACAACTTGCAACAGCATTACTACACTGTGTAGTGAAAAGCAGGCAATTAGTAGTCGTTGCTGTACTTTAGCAACACTGGGGGTTTTGACCGTTAAATAGGCCGCGTAGCTAAATAATACGGCAGTAATAATACTGGTAATAATTTGCCCCGCATCAATGAGATACGCAGCAAGTAGCAATGTGCAACATATAGCACAGGCATAATATAAAGGCGTTAGCTTTACTGCAGGTACCGTGCTTTGTGGTATTAACCCTAAAATAAGCAGGAGTGGGGTTAAAATAATAAATAGGTAAGCAAAAAAGTAAGTTAAAAGTGGATAGTCAATCAGCCCTCTTGAACCAATTAGGGCAATTGCAGTTATAAACGAGCAGCAGGCAGTAGCAAAAAATAAAAAGCTAGGTTGTTTTTTATATGAATACACAGAAAAAAAGAACACCGCAATAAACAAGTTAAGAATAAAACAGAGGCTAATTAATGTGGGTAAATGAAGCATGTTTTAGTTGCTCTTTTAGCTGAATAAGAAATAACGCTTAACTCATTATTAGGTAGTAACACTAAAATAGCAAGGGAGTAAAAAGTATTAACTTTATACTCCCTCGCTACAATCTTAACCCTTTAAGACCTCTCGTTAAACTAAACTTTTTAATGCGGCATCGATTTCAGAAAAGTGAAAACGGTAATTATTTTCTAATGCTTTTTTAGGCACCACAAATTGGCCTGTTGTAAGTAGATCTGCCATTTCTCCCATTAAAACATTGAGCACAGCTGCAGGCATGGGCATAAAGGCAGGGCGTGACAATGCTTTACCCAATGATTGGCTAAATTGTTTATTGCTCACCGGATGCGGGGCAGTTGCATTTATAGCACCAGAGATATCTTGATTACGAATCAAAAATAAAATGAGCTGCACCATGTCATCAATGTGGATCCACGACATACCTTGCTCGCCATTGCCAATTGGCCCGCCTAAACAAAGCTTAAATGCAGGCAACATTTTTCCAAGTGCGCCGCCTTTTTTAGCCAGTACAATACCTGTGCGAAGTAAGCAAACACGAGTATCGTCAGACTCAGCTTTTAATGTAGCGAGTTCCCAATCTTTACAAAGTTGGTGACTAAATTCATCGTGTGGTTCTGTGTTGTTTTCATCAACTTGGGTTTTACCTTGGCGACCATAATAGCCTATTGCACTGCCTGAAATAAACGTATGTGGCGGTGTATGACATTGACTAATTGCATCACTTATGGCTTGGGTAATAATAATTCGGCTATCGCGTATTTTTGCTTTTTGTTTATCACTCCAGCGTTTATTAACGATAGGTTCGCCGGCTAAATTAATGACAATATCGACCGTATTAAAATCGACATCGTCTAAGCTGCTAATAGCATTTACTCTGTGGCCTAACAACACTTTAGCTTTGGTTGGGTTTCTACTTAGTACCGTAATGTCGTGATGGTGCAACAAGAAAGGGCAAAGGTGCCTACCAATTAAGCCCGTGGCGCCTGTAAAAAATATATGCATTGCAACTCCAAAATTATAAATAAAGCGGGATGTTTAAAATTTATACTCTCCAGCTCAACGATTTGCAAATTTATACGTACTAATCATTATTATGATCACCTAGGGTCTGTTGGTCTTTGCGGATTAATATTTGTTCAAACTAGGGGCGATTTAATCGCGGCGCGAGGTTTGTAACCTAGTGGGCTAAGTCAAAACCGAGCAACAAAGAGTAAATTGCCCCTAGACAGAACCCGAAGGGCAGCGCCTGTTTGGCATTAATGCTGCGTTATCGCCTATTTATGGGGAACAACCACACCACATAGGCTCTGCCTTGCCTTAATACCAAAAAGACGGCTGCAAATCTAATCTTGAAAGGCCAACAGACCCTTTAACATTTCATTCTATTGGGTTTTGCCTTACACTAAAGCCAAATAACAGTAATAGGATAAGAGTATTGGCAAGTTTAACTGGGGTAAATAAAAGCTTAATTATTTTTGCGGCGTTGGTCATTGTATTGGCGGGCATTAAAGCCGCAAGTGCTATTGTTATTCCGTTTATTTTGGCAGCATTCATCGCCATTATTTGTAGCCCACTCATTAATTTTTTTGCTCGCTACCGTATTCCAAAAGGCATAGCGGTTGTGCTTGTGGTGCTTATTATTATGGGCTTAGGTGTCAGCTTAGGCGGTTTAGTGGGGCAGTCGGTTAATGACTTTTCAAAGCAGTTACCTGAATACAAAGCACAGTTAAAAGAAGAATTTTTATGGCTGGTTGATATGGCGTCGCAATACAATATCTTAATTAATAAAGAACAAATTTTGTCTATGTTCGACCCCGGTAAAATGGTTGATGTTGCCACCAATATGTTAACCGGCTTAGGTAGCGTAATGGCCAATATGTTTTTAATTATTTTAACGGTTGTTTTTATGCTGTTTGAAGGGCCCATACTTGGTAAAAAAATACATTTAGCACTAGACGACCCCGACAGTAAAATTAAGCAAATTGACCGCTTTTTAGACTCTATCAACTCTTATTTGGCCATTAAAACCCTAGTAAGTTTAGCCACCGGTGTAATTGCTGGTTTTTACTTGTGGATACTCGATGTTGATTACTTTGTACTATGGGGCGTACTGGCATTTATGCTTAATTACATTCCTAACATTGGTTCAATCATAGCGGCTGTGCCAGCACTGTTACTGGCGCTTATTACTCAAGGTCCTTTAGTGGCAGGCCTCGTTGGCGCGGGTTATTTAACTATAAATACCGTAATGGGTAATATTGTAGAGCCAAAATACATGGGTAAAGGATTAGGGCTTTCTACGTTAGTGGTGTTTTTATCGTTAATATTTTGGGGCTGGTTATTAGGCTCTGTGGGTATGTTGTTATCAGTGCCGTTAACCATGATTGTAAAAATAGCGCTAGAAGCCAGTGATGAGGGGCGTTGGTTAGCAACCATGCTTGGCACAGGTGAAGAAACCGTCATTAAATCAGAAGACTAATACCTTACAAAGGCGTGCCTAAGCACGCCTTTGTAAGGTATTAAGTATTTATTAAATTAGCTAAGGCGCTATCTACGGCGTTTATAGCCCCCTCTAAATAGCCAGCCTCCTGTTGTGCAAACTCACTCCCCACAAAATGCACTGTCAGCTGTTTAAGTTGCTCGCTGAGCCCTGAAAAATTAAATTCAGGATGCTGCGATACACCTAGTTGGTCATCCTTGTTGGCCACAAATTCATCCTCAGCCCAATCTTTTATCGTGCAATCAGTGGCAGTATAAGCCTGCTCACCATAAAAATAGCCAAGCTGATCAAGGCAGGCTTGGCTTAATTGCTCGCGAGTTACTTGACTTCGCTGTAAGTAAGGCACGCCAATAAAGCCAAATAGAGGAGGATGAGCATGATCACTTGCTGAGGCATCATGTATTTCTACCAATGGGCCTACACGGCTAAAACATTGCCCAGATAAATTTTTATCTCGCCAAAAAGCGTGCTCAAAGGTGGCAACAAACTTTGCTTGGCCTGCCATCCACGTAGGCACCGACGCTAAACGCTGTGTTAAAACATTATCAGCCCATAAATGCGGAGTTAAATGCTGGCTGATCATACTAGGGGGTAACGCCAACAGTAACTGTTCGCAAGTAAAGTGCTGCGTACTCACTTGGTAATTAGCGCTTATATGCCAGCCGTTGGAGAGGTTTTTCACTTCGCTAAAAGCGTGTTCTAATTTAACGGTGTTTGGCTGGTCATTTGTAGATTATGGCCCAGAATATTGTAGTTTTACCGCACAAGGGGTTGATGGTGGTTTCTTTAAATCTGACTTGGTTGTTTCTACTAAAAAACGGAAGCCCGTTAATTGTGTTATACAGTAATGACCTTGAAGTGACTCAAAATAAAATTGAAAAAGCTGGAGGCAAAGTAATTAAGCCTACATTTTCATTTCCCGGTGGTAGACGATTTCACTTCAGCGATCCTAATGGAAATGAATTTGCGGTATGGTCAGAGTAATCACATTGCAAACTATATAACTACAAAAATGCAGTCTTTAAGGCTGCAGTTCCCAAAACACCAATAAACTATTCACTTAATTACCAAATCAAACCAAACCTAAGCACACATCGCTTACCTATAAACTAATTAAAGCCCCATTTTAAGCTGCTGAATAAACTGCTCGGTCATTGCTATTTCACACTCTTTGTAGGTAACAACGGCTTGTTGTGCATTAGGTTGTTTTAGCATGTAGCGCCATTGGCAGCTTCTTTGAATGTAGTTGTCTTTTGCGTTAATACTTAGTTTAAATAATGACAAAATTTGGGTGTTGCCGGTTTCGCTTTCTAATGCCGATAGTTCAAAGGTACGCTTTTGGATCCAGCTATCTTGTTCTTGCTGTACTGTATTTAATTTGGCATCTAAACATTGTGTATATGCTTTGATTTGTTCGGGTAGGGCGTTCTTTTCAAGTGTGCATTCTTGCGGCGCTGCAACGCTTGGAACAGCCCAAGCAAATAACAAGGCTAGAGTAAAACAAAGGATATACTTACTTTTTTTCATGGTAATTAAACTCGAGAATAAATTTTGCGCCGCCCAAACGTTGCGACTGAGAAATAGTTAACAACCCGTGATACGACTTCACCAAGTCAGATACAATCGCCATGCCAACACCATGGCCACTCTCGTAAGTATCAAGGCGAGTACCGCGTTGAAGCAATGACTCGCGTTTATCTGGTTGAATACCGGGGCCGTCATCACAAATACTAATGCTGAGCGTTTTAGCTTGTGAAACGTCAATACTTACTTGGGATCGACAGGCTTTGCAGGCATTATCTATTAAGTTACCTAATAACTCCATTAAATCGGTTTTATCGCCTAAAAAGTAATCTTTATCACTCACTTTGCAATTAAATATGATGTCTTTATCGCGATAAACCTTACCCATTGCACTTAAGATAGAGTCGATAACCGGTTTGATGGGGGTTTGCTTTTTCCATGTATCGGAAGCCCCAGTAGCAGCACGTTTTAATTGGTGCTCGATCATCACATTAATTCTGTCGAGTTGTTCTTGTGCGTCGGCATCGTTGGCCAGTGGGCTTGATTTTAATACCGCCAACGGCGTTTTAAGTGCATGTGCTAAATCGCTGAGTGAGGCGCGGTAGCGCTCTTTTTGGCGTTGCTGCGACTCTAACAATAGGTTGAGGTCGGCTTTTATTGTTTGTAGCTCAACGGGGTATAAGCCTTTAATTTCTTGAATATCACCCGATTCAATGGCTTTTATTTCTTTATCTAGGCGCTGCAGCGGCCTTGCACTCCAAATAAAACCAATAGCCATTAACCCTGCAATGGCAATCCCCATTATAAACATCCAATCGACTAAGGTTTGTTTAAACCCGTCCATTAAACGCAGTAGGGCATCGTTGCGTTTTAGTAAAATAAATCGTGCTTGTTCTGATTGGTCAATATTATTAAGAATGACCGTTAAGCTTAACTGCCAATAGGCGGTGTTGTTATAAACCACGCGTCTAAAATCTGCGGCACCGGCTTTGGGCTCTATATACTGAGGTACAAAATTAACGTTAACCGCAGACTCAGAATGCCAAATAGGCACATCGTCACGGTAAATCATGGCATAAGTATCAGAATTTAAGTTGTTGAGTTCGGGCGTTAAGATAGAGCTGGGCATGATAATACCGCGCTCTGTAAAATCAACCTCGGAGATGAGTGAGTACAGGTGCGCTTCGAGGTTTTTTTCGGTGGCATCAACAAGTGACGCGTAATACGCCTTACCTATGGAGTAAAACAAAATAGGTAAGGCGACTAATAAAACAAAGACAAGGATAAATCCTTGCCTTATTTTTAACGAAATCTGCGGTGCTACCACTGGCTTTTAAGCCTGTAACCACGCCCACGCAGCGTTTCTACTGGGTTAAGCACACCGTCTGGGTCGAGCTTTTTACGTAAACGCAGTACAAACACTTCAATGACGTTTGAATCAAGATCGAAATCTTGGTCATAAATATGCTCTGTTAACTCAGACTTTGAAATTACTTTTTGCGGGTTAACCATTAAGTATTCAAGTACTTTATACTCGTATGCGGTTAAGCTCAGCTCTTTGTCATTTACCCACACTTGTTGTGAACGCGTATGAATTTTAATAGGGCCGGCTGTCATTTCTGGGTTTGCTTTACCTGCACTTCGACGAATAAGCGCATTACAGCGAGCAATGAGTTCTTCAACATGAAATGGCTTAGTAAGATAGTCGTCAGCGCCGGCATCTAGGCCTTCAACTTTGTCTTGCCAGCGATCGCGTGCCGTTAAGATTAAAATAGGGATAGTGATGCCTTGGGCACGGGCTTTGTTAATAAGCTCAATGCCGTCTATTTTAGGCAGACCTAAATCAACCACCGCCATGTCTAAAGGGTATTCTGTTATATGAAAAAGGCCCGCTTCGCCATCGTGACATAAATCAACACTGTAACGCTCTTTTTCTAATGCATTGCGCAGATTGTCTGCCAAATGTAGATCATCTTCTATTACTAAAATTCGCATTGGTTAATCCTTTTTCACTTCGCCAGTTTTTTTGTTTATCTTCAAATCGACGACGTGGCCGTCAGCTTTTAAAATTCGTACTGTATAAAATTGTGTTTCTTCAGAGATTTTTAATGTTGTACCGTCTGTGGTTTGTTTTGCAAGTATTACTGCTTTCTTTTTGCTTATCTCAATTTTATCGGGTGTGCTGTTAGTATTATTTGCATGGGCAAAACTAGCCAAACAAAAAACAGCGATTAAATTGAGTGTTAATAATACACGCATTACGAAACTCCTAGAACATACCTGCTTAGCCTAAAAACTAAGCCACTAAAATTTAAATACTCTACTGGGTATTTAAATTTTATAAGACAAAGTCTAATTAAAAATGAGTGAACAAACCCTGAATTACTGGTTGCAGTTAAACAGGGGATCCCACATTGATATTAAGCAGGGAACACTTTTTTGAATGGCTTAACGATTGAGTTTTCATATACGCCACCCGCAACATAAGGATCATCTGCGGCCCATTCTCTGGCATCTTCTAAAGAGTTAAATTCAGCAATCACTAAAGAGCCAGTAAAGCCTGCATCTTGAGGGTCTTCACTATCAACCGCTGGAAGGGGGCCGGCTGTTAATAGTCGGCCTTCGTTTTCTAGCGTTTGTAAACGTGCTAAATGAGCAGGGCGAGCGGCTTTTCTGTGCTCTAAGCTGTTCTGGACGTCCGTTGAATAAATCATATACAACATAAAAATACTCTCAAAATTTGTTAAATTTAATTAACTGCATACTAGCATAGCGTTGATAATTGGTGAATTAAAAGTGTTTATGGCGATGTTTACAGCAAGAATGTTTTTTTACGCGGTAATTGCTTGAAAAGCGTTGTGTAACACTGGTAGAGTCCCTTGGATAAAATAAATAATAACAAGGTTATTACATGAGTGAAAATAGAGAGCACTTTAGCTCCCGCTTAGGATTTATATTAGCAGCGGCGGGTTCTGCTGTGGGCATTGGTAACTTAGTAGGCTTTCCAGTTTCTGCGACTAAGAATGGCGGTGGTGCATTTTTGCTCGTCTATGCTTTGTTCGTCGCATTCATTTGTTTACCCGTCATGATGGCCGAAATGGCTATGGGTCGCCACGCACAAAAAGATCCTCTTGGTGCATACAAGGCGTTAGCCAATAACGACAAAAAATGGAAGTTTGCTGGCTTTTTAGCCGTGTTAACGCCATTTATGATTGCCGTTTTTTACATGGTGATCACAGTGTGGATTTTTGGTTACTTAAGCCAAACCGCATTTGGTAATTTGGATAAGTTGGCAAACCCTGGGCACTTTGATGAGTTTATTAATAGCTACACGGTGTTTGGTTACATGGCACTGGTTGTGGTGATTGTTAACTTAATATTGGTCGGTGGCGTAAAAGATGGCATAGAAAAAGCGGCTAAATTTTTGATGCCGGCGTTATTTGTCATGCTTATTATATTAGTGGGTTACGTACTCACCCTTGATAACGCAATGGCGGGTGTAAAGTACTATATCATTCCTGATTTTAGTAAAATGAATGCCAGTGTTCTTAATGGCGCATTGAGCCAAGCGTTTTTCTCGTTGTCGTTAGGTATGGGTATTTTAATTACGTATGCCTCTTACATTTCTAAAAAAGATGACATTGTGGGTAGTGCGAAAATGGTTGCCATTACCGACTCATTAGTTGCCTTTGTTGCAGGCTTAATGGTGTTACCGGCTATTTTTAGCTTTGACCCAAATACCGATCCAACAAAGTTATCTGACTCGTCAGTTTCAATGATTTTTGTGTACTTACCAAAAATATTATTAGCGTTACAACACGATATTGGCTACTTTGGTGCCTCTGCCGTGGCGTTTATTTTCTTTTTGCTGGTATTTTTTGCCGCAATTACATCATTGGTATCGATTGTCGAAGTGCCGACTGCCACACTAAGTGACCGTAAAGGTATTAGCCGTAAAAAAGCGCTAGGCATACTTACCTTATCAACCGGTGTGTTAACCATTATGTGTATTATGTCGTTTGGTATGATTGACAGCCTCACAACCCTTACTAGCTACGGCAGTGGTAACAAGAGCTTTTTTGATATTGTATATGACGTGTTCTACGACACTATTTTACCACTCAATGGTTTAATGGTGTGTTTGTTTGTAATGTATAAATGGAAGAAGGTTCGTTTAAGTGAAGAGCTAAGACAAGGTTCGCCTAATTATGCGAATAGCTTTATGGAAAAGTACGTTAACTTTTCACTGCAAACGTTTATTCCAGCGATTTTACTGCTTATTTTTGTAAACACCGTTGCGACCAAGTTTTTTAATATCAGTATTTTTGGTTTTTAATTAAACTTAATTTAATCAAGCCGCGCTTGTCGCGGCTTTTTTGTTGCGGTTAGTTAATTCAGTGCACCCGAATCTAAGTAGTCACCAATCCCTAGGGTAAACATCCAAATACCCCATAAGCTGTGCTCAATAACACAGGCAAAAGTTGAGCGGCTTTGCGCGTAGGTATAGGCAAATAGTAAGCCACCGACAAACGCTAAACTAACAGCTATCCAATTGGCGTATATAATATGTGCCAATGCGAATACACTGGCACTAATAATAATGCGCAACCATTTACTGGGCATAATGCGCTTATAGCGATGAAAAAAATACGTTCTAAATATTAACTCTTGCGGGATCACCGACAACAAAGGGTAGAGCAGCAATAGCATCAGCCAATCGGTGAGGTTTTCACGCGGTAAAGTAAACCAGTGTCCTTGGTAGAGTAGGTTATAAAACACCCCTGAAAATAATGCGCCAATAAAGAAAAAGCTAAACATGCGGCGCTTCACAGCAGAAAAGTGCCCCATACTGGTTAATCTAATGCGCTTAAAGTGAATGTCGTTTAGCAGCAGCATACAGCACACACTCATTAAAATGATCAGTGCTGGAATAAGCCAGTTAGATAAATACTGGCGAATATTAAAGCCAATTAAAGGCAGGATGATAAAAATAAAGGTAAATTCAAACCAGCGGTATTGATTAGCGTTCACGTTTGCTCACGGTGATTTTTATTTCACTTTAGCAAGCGATTAAGTCATCTTTATGACTATAAAACAGCCAAGCTGATTATATTTAACGCCACTCATTACCCCTTATGCACTTTGGGCTTGGTTAAGGTTGACTTACCCCCTTGTAACCCTTAGCCTGCCTGCTTTTATTTTTACATCATTGTATTGCCACGCTAGTTGGCTAAAGCCAGCGCGTGTATTTAGGAGCAAAAAATGAATAAGGCAGAACTTGTTACAGCCATGGCACACACGAGCGAGTTAACAAAAAAAGACGCACAAGCAGCGTTAACCAGCTTACAAAAGGTGATTACCAAATCATTGTCTGAAGGCGATCAGGTACAAATATCTGGTTTTGGCACTTTTGCATTAAGTTACTACCCAGCCCGTACAGGTCGTAATCCACAAACCGGCGAAGCAATAGAAATAGAAGGGGCTAATAAAGCCGTATTTAAGCCAGCCAAAGCGTTAAAAGACAGCCTTTAATTGTCAATGCCTGTAAGGGAGTTTTGTTATTCAAACAAAGCATGTACCTTGCAGGCTATTTTTATTATTCCTAAGTGGTCGTGTAGTATCTGCAACCACTGTAAATAATTTACATAGCACTCTAATCTCCTTATATAAAACGCCAATATTATCAGTATGTTATTTTTGGTATGTGGTATGCAAACTGCTCTGTGTATCAAAAATAAGATAAGGAGTATTTAATGAGTAATTTACATAGCAGCACCCGTTTACAAGGTAAAAAAATTGCCATTTTAGCCACCGATGGATTTGAACAAAGCGAGCTACTTTCGCCGCAAAGCGCATTACTAAAGGCGGGCGCCGATATAGAGGTGGTGTCTATTAAAGAAGGGCAGATCACTGGTTGGAATAAAGATAATTGGGGTGAAAAAGTAACCGTTGATAAATTAGCATCAGATGCCAATGCCGCTGACTATGATGCACTTTTATTGCCAGGTGGTTTGTTTAATCCCGATAGCTTACGTCAAAATAAAGATGCCAAAGCGT
This sequence comes from Pseudoalteromonas sp. 2CM36K, assembly GCF_023161865.1. Classification (NCBI taxonomy): domain Bacteria; kingdom Pseudomonadati; phylum Pseudomonadota; class Gammaproteobacteria; order Alteromonadales; family Pseudoalteromonadaceae; genus Pseudoalteromonas; species Pseudoalteromonas sp. 2CM36K. The sequence goes on along the minus strand of NZ_JALNTK010000004.1, from coordinate 31,816 downwards.
TTGTTGATGGCTTTTTTGGAGCTAAGAGAAACAAACCCGTGGCCGCTATTTGCCACGCGCCGTGGTTATTAGCTGAAATTAATAAGCTCAGAGATAAAAAAGTGACTTCTTTCCCTAGTATTAAAAGCGATTTAATTAACGCCGGAGCTCATTGGGTAGATCAAGAGGTGTGTGTTGATAACGGCTTAGTCACTAGCCGCAGCCCTGAAGATTTAGATGCATTTAATGCAAAATTTATTGAAGAAATACTTGAAGGTAAGCACCAAGCGCATTAGCTGTGGGCTTTTAAATAGAAAAGGGCATATTACATGCCCTTTTTTATTGATAATGATAAAACACAGCTTGCTATTAAAGTGCAGTAGCGGCTTTCATATCGCTTACAAATGTTTTTAGCTGCGTGGTCATTGCATCTAAATCATCTAAGTTTGCTTCAATAATTTTTACCACAGCAGAGCCCGAAATAGCCCCCGCAGCACCGGCTTTAAGTGCCGCTTTTACATCTTCAGGCGTTGAAATACCAAAGCCTAATAATGCAGGTGCACTGTGGTACTCTTGTAAGCGCGTAACCACATGGGTTGCTGGCATTTGTGCTTTGGTGTCTGTACCTGTTACCCCAGCACGAGAAAGCAAGTAGGTGTAGCCACGGCCGTATGATGCACATTCACGCAGGGTATCGTCACTGGCGTTCGGTGTAGCGATAAAAATCGGGTCGATACCATTGGCCATGGCGGCTTTTCTAAACATTTTAGACTCATGTAATGGCACATCAGCCACTAAAATAGAGTCAACACCCACTGCTTTTGCATCGGTGTAAAACTTTTCTAAGCCACGTTTAAATATTAAGTTTGAATACAATAACAAACCAATTGGAATGTCGGCGTTATATTCACGGATCTCTTTAATAATATCAAAACAGTCTTGCGTATTAATATGCACGTTTAAGGCACGAATATTGGCTTTTTGAATGACAGGGCCATCGGCAATCGGGTCGGAAAAAGGAATACCTAATTCAAGCCCGTCAGCACCGCCGTCAATTAAGCTTTTAATAATTTCGATGCTTTGCGCTTTACCTGGATCGCCAATGGTCACAAACGGTACAAAAGCACCCTGGTTTTGCTCTTTAAGCGCGGCAAACATTTGTCCATAACGGTCAGTTTTTACGTGGCTCATAGTTGACCTTCCTCTGATAATACCTTGTGTACGTGGGCTAAGTCTTTGTCGCCACGACCACTTAAATTAATAACAATGATACTGTCTTGCGTTTGCTCTTCTGCATATTCGAGGGCATAGGCTAGCGCATGACTTGATTCAAGCGCAGGAATAATCCCTTCGTGTTTAGCTAATGCTTGAAAGGCATCAAGTGCTTTGGTGTCGGTAATACCGACATATTGAGCACGGCCAGTTTCGTGCAAAAAGGCATGTTGAGGGCCAACTGCGGGGTAATCTAGTCCCGCCGATACAGAGTAAGACTCTTCAATTTGGCCATCTGTATTTTGCATAATATAAGTGTAAGTACCGTGCAAAATACCTTTTGTTCCTTTACAGATAGTTGCGCCATGTTCGTGCGTGTCTAACCCTTTACCTGCAGGTTCAACGCCAATGAGTTTAACGCTTGGCTCATCAATAAAATCGCTAAACATACCAATTGCGTTAGACCCACCACCTACACACGCAATAACCGCATCAGGCAAACGGCCTTCGGCTTTAAGTACTTGTTGTTTTGCTTCTTCACCAATAATTTTTTGATATTCACGTACAATAGTCGGGAATGGGTGAGGACCCGCTGCAGTACCTAAAAGGTAATGAGCCTCTTGATAATTGGCAGACCAATCACGCAGTGCCTCGTTAACCGCATCTTTTAATGTACCCGAGCCTGCGGTTACCGGAATAACTTCAGCGCCCATTAGCTTCATTCTAAATACATTTGGTTGTTGGCGTTCAACATCTTTTGCACCCATATAAATGCGGCATTTTAGTCCAAGTAACGCACAGGCAAGTGCCGTTGCAACGCCGTGCTGGCCGGCGCCTGTTTCAGCAATCACTTCTTTTTTACCCATACGTTTGGTAAGTAGTGCTTGGCCTAAAACTTGGTTTGTTTTGTGCGCACCACCGTGGAGTAAATCTTCACGCTTTAAGTACAGTTTTACTTTTGGGTTTTTAACTAAGTTACGCGTTAAAGTAAGCGGGGTAGGACGACCCGCATACTCGTTGAGTAATTTACTTAGCTCTGCCTGAAATTCAGGATCTTTTTGTGCTTTATTAAATTCGTTTTCTAACTGCTTAAGCGCAGGGACAAGCAGTTGGGGTACAAACATACCGCCAAACTCGCCAAAATAAGCTGGATTTTGCATTTTAACCTCAATAATTTCTGATACTTGTAAAAGCATGATGTAGTTTGTTTGCACACTTTTTACCTGGAGACTCTTCAACACCTGAATTTAAATCAAGCCCAAGAGCACCTTGAAAAAGTGCATCGCTAATATTGTCTGGGTTTAAGCCGCCAGCAAGCATAAATGGGGTCGTGGCATCGCGAAGTACCGACCAATCAAATGTTTTGCCTGTGCCGCCAGCCTGTGAATCACTGTGGGTGTCGTATAAATGGCGATCGGCTCCTGTAATCGGTTGTGGTAAAGCATCTTTGATGGCCTGTGCTTTCCATATTTCACAATGACGTGGTAGTTCATTACGTAAGGATGCAATGTAATGTTCATCTTCTTGGCCATGTAATTGAACAGCAGACAGTTTTAGTTGTTTAGCGTGCTCAGCAACCTCTGCTATGGCGGCATTAACAAACACCCCAACAAATTTTAAAGGGGCACTTTGGCTGATTTCTTTGGCGCAATCTAAATCGACAAAGCGCGGTGATTTTGGATAAAAAATTAATCCGCCATAAAGGGCACCGTTGTCGTAAGCCGCAATGGCATCTTGATTACGGGTTAATCCACAGACTTTGTTTTCGCCTAGGATTACGCGGCGGCACGCTTGTAATAAATCAGCCTCAGCCATTAATGAGCTGCCAATTAAGAATCCATTACATAAAGGCGCTAAACGTTTTACATCTTGATGGGTATAAATACCTGACTCTGAAATAACCACTTTATCGTTAGGAATAAGTTTACGTAGTCGTTCGGTTGTGGCTAAGTCGGTGCTTAAATCGCGCAAGTCACGATTATTAATACCTATTATTTGTGCATTGAGTGCCAGTGCACGATGCACTTCTTCTTCGTTACTCACCTCAGTTAGTACCGACATATTTAACGAATCGGCGACGGCATGCAGTGCTTTATACTGCTTATCGTCAAGCACTGATAGCATCAGTAAAATAGCATCACCACCATAAATACGTGCCATATAGACTTGGTATTCATCAATAAAAAAGTCTTTACAAATAAGTGGCTGCTCTACTTGGCTGCGCACAAACTCAAGGTAATCAAAGCTACCCTGAAAGTACTTTTCGTCAGTTAATACACTCATACAAGTGGCATACTGCTTATACGCTTGGGTGATTTCTGTTAAATCAAACGGCTGACGAATTAACCCTTTAGAAGGCGATGCCTTTTTGCACTCTAAAATAAACTGCGTGCCAGGTGCCGCTAACGCTTGATAAAAGCTACGTGTGGTGGGTTTAGCTTGATGCTTAAAGCTCTCAAGTGGGCGCGCTGCTTTGCGTTCAATGAGTTCTATTTTTTTATCGGCAATAATTTTGTCTAATACATTAGCCATGACTTACCTCAATAATTGCATTTAGTGTGTCCATGGCCTTGCCTGAACGTAATAATGAGTGTGTTATTTGTGCACCTTGTTTTAACGATTGTGCTTGGCCAGTTAAGTACAGCAATGCAGCAACGTTAACAATAATAGCGGCGTTATGTGCCTCGCTACCTTTGCCCTGTAAAATGGCAAGGCTGGCGTTTGCATTGTATTGTGGGCCTTCACCGGCTAATTGTTCAAGTGAATAGTTTGCAAGGTCAAAATCACTAGGATTGAGTGTGTATTGGGTGATTTTGCCGTTATCCAGCTCAACAACCTGTGTTGGGCCATGCAAGGCGATTTCGTCGGTGCCAGAGCCGTGAACTATCATAGCGCGCTTAGTGCCCAGAGTATGAAGAGTTTGCGCCATAGGTAGGCACAAAGATTCATCGTATACCCCCAGTAATTGAACATCTGGGGCCGCGGGATTAGCTAGCGGCCCAAGAATATTAAAAATAGTACGAGTTTTTAAGGTGGTTCGTACATTCATCGCATGGCGCACGCCGCTGTGATAGTGCGGTGCAAATAAAAAGGTAAAATTTGTATGTTCAAGGCATTTAGCCGCTTGCGTGGGAGTCATATCAATATTGATCCCCAAGGCTTTGAGTAAATCAGCAGACCCTGAGTTACTCGATACACTGCGATTGCCATGTTTTACCATATTAACACCGGCAGCGGCTGCCACAATTGCCGCGGTTGTACTGATATTAATAGTGTTCGAACCATCGCCACCGGTACCACAGCTATCGGCAAGTTGAGTTTTATTGGTTATAAATGCCACGGCGTTTTCACGCATTGAGGCCGCGGCACCGGCGATTTCATCGCTTATTTCACCTTTCATTTTAAGGCTAATTAACAGTGCAGAGAGCTCAATATCGCTCATATTCCCTTGCATTATTTGATCAAAAAGTGTTTTTGCTTGTGCATAGCTCAATGATTGCTTGGCAATAACGTGCTCAATAGCCTGTTGAACATTAAGCGAGTTTTGTAATTGTGTAGTCATAATGTTCCCTTTATTTGGCACGCGTTAAATAGGCAACGCTTTGCTGCAGCAGCATAGCGCCATTGGGCGTTAAAATAGATTCTGGGTGGAATTGATAACCCAGCGCAGTGTCTTGATGATGATAAATAGCCATTGGAATATCTTGATACTTTGCAATAACCGCTAAGTTATCAGGTACTTTTGTGGCCATTAATGAGTGATAACGCGCCACTGGCATAGTGCTGCCCATTCCGTTAAACACCGGGTGATCGTCTAACTCAATAATTGATGATTTACCATGTACGGTTTCACCAGCATGACCGATTACTCCGCCATAACTTTGTGTTAGTGCTTGTTGGCCTAAACAAATGCCTAGCATTGGAAATTTACCTTTGCACAAGCTAATTAATTCCATTAGGCAGCCCGCATCACTGGGTGCCCCTGGACCTGGCGATAAAACCAGTAATACCTGCTTGTGCTCTGCCTGCATTTTGTTGAATATTACTTCAGCGCTAATGTTATTTCTGTAAACAACTAACTCAGCACCTAGCATTGTTAGTTCATCAACAAGGTTATAGCTAAATGAGTCAAAGTTATCTAAAAAGTAAATTTTAATAGGGTGTGCTTCACTCATTTTATACAGCCTCATATGTCGATTTAATCGCGGTGATCACTGCCTGTGCTTTAGCGCGGGTTTCGTTAGCCTCTGACATTGGGTCTGAATCAAACACAACCCCAGCGCCAGCTTGCACATAAGCAATATTATTTTTAACAAAGGCTGCACGAATAACAATACAGCTGTCCATTGCACCATCACCAGTTAAATAGCCAACTGCGCCGCCATAACTGCCGCGGCGCTTTCCTTCGGTTTGGCGCACAAGCTCTGCAGCTCTTACCTTTGGCGCGCCCACTAATGTGCCCATGTTCATACAGGCTTGATAAGCATGTAGGGCATCTAGTTCGGGTTTTAATTTCCCCACCACGCGCGACACTAAGTGCATTACTTGTGAGTAACGGTCTACTTTTAATAGCTCTTTGGCATGGCGCGTACCCGGCATGCTAATGCGCGCCACATCATTACGCGCTAAATCAACCAGCATTAAATGCTCTGCACGTTCTTTTTGATCGTTTCTAAGCTCAAGCTCAATACGGCTATCTAAATCAGGGTTGATTTGTCCATTAGCAAATTTGCCGCGAGGGCGTGTGCCGGCAATCGGATAAACCTCGACCTGTTGGGATTTAACTTCGTATTTAAGCGCGGACTCAGGAGATGCGCCAAATAATGAGAAATCTTCATCGCGCATATAAAACATGTACGGACTAGGGTTTTGTTTTTTTAGCTGGCTGTAGGCATGTAAAGAGTCAGGACAGGGTAGTGAGAAGGTACGAGAGGGCACCACTTGAAAAATATCGCCATCGACTATGTGTTGCTTGAGCTTAATTACTTGCTGGCAGTATTGCTCATCACTAATATCAACACTCACTGGGCAGTCGCCAGTTTGGCTTGGTGCGCTGAAATCAGCAGCATGGTCGCATAATGTATTCAAGCGCTCTAATTGTTTGCCTACTTCAAAGCAGTTTGCATGTACATCAGGGCCATTAAATACGTTACCAATTAATTCCGTTGTTTGTTTTTGATGATCAATAACAACCAGAGTTTCTGCTAAATAAAAAACATAGTCTGGACAGGTGTTTTCCCCGTCGGGTACATCGGTTAGCTGTTCAAAATTAGCCACCATGTCGTAGGCAAATACACCGCCTAAAAACACCGAGAATGGATTGTTAGTGGTACTTTTAATGCTGTTTAAACAGGTGCGTAATGCGCTAAAAGCGTTATCTGCAATCAGCTTACTGGCTTGGTCTATTGTGTCATCTGTTGGGTGATACGCCAGTGTTAGTGTGGTATCGGATAACTGTGATGCGCAGTTTTTTACATTAGCTTGTAAATAACTGAGTAACTGCTGCCCGTTATTTGATTGTGCTGTTACGCTCACTTGATTGCCTTGGCAGACAATACGCAGTGCACAATCAACGAGTATTAAGCTTTTTACGCTATCTTTAGAATCTATCTCTGCAGATTCAAGTAATAGTGAGTTAGGTTTATCAAGTGTGGCATACAATGCAAGTGGGCTACTTATGTAGTCTCGTACTTGCGTTATGCTGGTCACTTCACCTGGTGTTGTTGTTATATGACTAAAAATCAAACCTCATCCCCTAAAAAATAAAACCCCGCAATGCTAAGCAGTGCGGGGTTTGAATAACGATGTCTAAATTATAGATAGACCATTACCGTCCCGCTATGCCAGGCGCCACCACCAATGATGTGTAAGAGTGTTTACGTTATTCATGTTTTTAATTCCTGTTAATCTTGTATTGCAAAATTTAGTGATAAAAAAACCCGCATGGTAGCGGGTTAGAATTTTTTGATTAGACACGACAATTCATCACCCTTGATTTTAAGAGTGCCACCACCAAATGATGTTGTGAATTGTATTTTTCATTGTTGTTAATTCATTAATGTCTAAAAGTGGCTACAGTAAAACGTATCAACTGCTTTTGTGTCAAGTGTTTATTTAAAACAATTTAGTTAAAAAACTTGTTATACTGAGTAAAACACCGTTAAACCCTAAATTTAAGTAGTTTTCATTTGATAAAATACGACCTACATAGCCACACCACGCACTCAGACGGCCATTTAACCGTTGAGGAATTATTAGCGCGAGCAGTCGACAAAAATATTGATGTATTTGCTATTACCGATCACGATACGGTGGCTGCTATTGAACCTGCACAGGCTTTTATCAAACGTGAAAACTTGCCGCTTAAACTTATTAACGGGGTTGAAATATCAACCAAGTGGGAAAGTTTTGAAATTCATATTGTTGGACTAAATATTGATACCAACGATAGTACCTTGCATACATTACTGAGCGAGCAGCAGCAAAAACGCGAAACCCGCGCAATAGAGATTGGCCATCGACTAAATAAAAACGGATTCGATGGTATTTACCAACAAGCTCGCGAGCTGGCCGAAAATGCACAAATTACCCGTGCTCACTTTGCCAGAGCATTGATTGAGCGTGGTGTAGCTAAAAACTTTCCTGGGGTATTTAAAAAGTATTTAGGGCGAGGTAAAACCGGTTACGTGCCAAGTAATTGGTGTAATATGCAAACAGCTATTGCGGCGATTCATGCCGCAGGTGGGGTGGCCGTTTTAGCGCACCCAAGTAGCTATAAAATGTCGAACAAGTGGCTACGTAAATTGTTAGTGGAATTTAAATCAGTAGGCGGAGATGCAATGGAAGTTGCGCAGCCGCAGCAGGCGCCAAGTGAACGTCAGTTTTTAGGGCTATTGAGCCAAGAATACGAGCTACTTTGCTCACAAGGCTCTGATTTTCATTTTCCGACTAGCTATTTAGAACTTGGAAAAAATTTATACTTACCTAAAGATTGCCAAGGGGTTTGGCAAACATGGGAAAAGCACGAAGGAGTTGCATTATGAGTCAATTATTTCATATACATCCAGATAATCCACAGCCTAGATTAATTTCTCAAGCTGTTGATATTATTAAACAAGGCGGCGTAGTTGTGTATCCTACAGATTCAGGATACGCGATAGGCTGTAATTTAGGTAATAAGCAAGCTAAAGAGCGCATTGAACGTATTCGTGGTATTGAAAAACATCACAATTTTACTTTGGTATGCCGTGATTTATCTGAGCTGTCTACTTATGCGCGTGTTGATAACCAAATGTTTAGGCTTATTAAAAATAATACCCCAGGGCCTTACACGTTTATTTTTAAAGGTACAAAAGAAGTGCCTAAGCGGTTATTAAACGACAAGAAAAAAACCATAGGCATACGTGTTATAGAGCACCCAATAGCGTGTGCTTTATTAGCTGAGCTGGGTGAGCCCTTAATGTCGTGCTCACTTATTTTACCAGGCGAAGAGTTTACTCAAGCTGATCCCGATGACATTTTAGAGCGCCTTGATAAACATGTGGACTTAATTATTCATGGTGGGTATTTACCTGAGCAGGCGACCACAGTGATTGATTTATCAGAAGATGATATTCAAATTCTTCGTGTTGGTTGCGGTGATACAACGCCATTTGAATAACAATGAAACAGTCTGAGACGCTATCATCAACGCCAACACCTGATATGCCAGTGCAGCAAAAGCTCCCTCTGGCTTTTTTACATGGTAAAGCCGTTGTTGATAAACCCGAAGATTTATATATCCCGCCTGATGCGCTTGAAGTTATTTTAGAAACCTTTGAAGGGCCTTTGGATCTGCTGCTTTATCTAATTAAAAAGCATAAGCTAGATGTTCTTGAGTTGTCTATTTTTAGCATTACTGAGCAGTATGTAAAATATGTAGAAATGATGAGCGAGTTCCAGCTAGAACTCGCGGGTGAATATTTAGTAATGGCGGCATTGCTGGCCCAAATTAAATCTAGGCTGTTACTGCCTGTTCATGAAGAGTTAGAAGAAGAAGACGATCCCCGCGCCGAACTTATAAAACGCTTACAAGAGTACGAACAATTTAAAAAAGCGGCCGAAAATATAGACAGCCTACCTCGTGTTGGCCGCGATATCTTTATAGCGCAGGCAAGCGTGCCAGAGCTAGCAGAAAAAAACCAGCCATTACCTGACCTTGCCATTAAAGACTTATTGTTGGCTTTAAGTGATGTGATGGCGCGTGCAAAAACATTCGAGCATCATTTAATTAGCGCTGAAAGCCTTTCAACGCGTGAGCGCATGAGCTTGATTTTAAATACCTTATCCCAATCAAAAGCGCCGGTTGCGTTTACTCAACTATTTACCTTTGAAGAGGGACGCAGTGGGGTTGTTGTTAGTTTTATCGCTATGTTAGAACTAATAAAAGAGGGCCTGATTGCCTGCTTACAGGTTGAACCTGATAGCCAAATATACGTGTCTCTTAACGAGTCAGCTGCTAGCTAATTCCTTCTCAACGTTATTTGCAATTATACTAACCTTATACCATTTACTGTGCGTATACGCACGATAAGTGTTTACATATGCTATTTTAATCACCACTAAATCATTATATCGTAGTGTTATTACTAAATAAGAGATTGGCAGTAGGGAATGTTTAAAAACTCAAAAACCAGCTATGGCGTGGTGGCTATATTTTTACACTGGCTAATGGCGCTGACCGTGTTTGGTCTGTTTGGTTTAGGTTTATATATGGTTGAGCTGACTTATTATGATAGTTGGTATAAAGGATCATTAGACCTACACAAAAGCATTGGCCTTAGCTTGGCAGCGGTTTTTGTTTTTAGGCTGTTATGGCGACACTTTAGTGTTAAACCAAGTCCGATTGGCAGTAACAAGCAGTTAAATCAATTAGCCCAAACAGCACATATTTTAATGTATCTGTTTTTACTGATCATTATGGTGTCAGGGTATTTAATTTCGACGGCTGATGGACGACCCATAGAAGTATTTGGCTTTTTTTATGTAAAAGCTATCGACTTTGCGTTTGATTCTCAGGCTGATATAGCTGGGCAAATCCATTTCTATAGCGCATGCTTATTAATTGGATTTGTAGTATTGCACGTGTTAGGTGCGCTAAAACATCACTTTATCGATAAAGATAAAACATTAATTAGAATGATCACATTACAAAAGGATGATTAAAATGAAAAAATTATTTTTAACTTCAGCGTTATCAGCAGCGATGTTTATGACAGCGACCACTGCGAATGCCGCAGATTATGTTATTGACACAAAAGGTGCGCATGCTTTTGTAAACTTTAAGATTAAACATTTAGGCTATAGCTGGCTGCACGGGCGTTTTAATTCCTTTGACGGCAAATTTAACTACGATGCTAAAAATCCAAATGCGTCTCAAATTAGTGTAAATATTGATACGGCAAGCCTAGATTCAAATCACGCAGAACGTGATAAACATTTACGTGGTAGTGACTTTTTAAATGTAAGCAAATACCCACAGGCAAGCTTTAAGAGTACAGCGATTAAGTTTGACGAAGACGGTGAAGAAGCCACAGTAACCGGTGACTTTACTCTACACGGTGTTACGAAGACAATTACCTTTGAAATAGATAAAATTGGTGAAGGTAAAGATCCATGGGGTGGTTACCGTGTTGGTTTTGAAGGAGAAACTAGCTTAAAACTGGCCGACTACGGTATTGACTATAACTTAGGCCCAGCATCTACCCATGTTGATATTGGTTTATTTATTGAAGGTATTCGCCAGTAAGACTATTTTAAAAAAGCTAAGCGCTAATTAGTAACACGCTTAGCTTTTTATTATTGTAAATGCGCTTCTAATTTGGGTTTGAAATGACTTGGTAACCACCGAGTTAATATCTGTTTATAGTCTTCAGTCTGCTTAATCAGTTTGAGTTGTTGATTAAGCGTAGCAATATCCTCTGCACCTTGCTCGTTTTTAGTACAGCCAATGTAACCATAACTTATTTCTGGTGCTTCAGTGAGCACCCGCTGGGTTAAATTATCAGTAAAGCCCATTGTTTTTGCTAAATAATAATGTTCACTTGGGTAACCTAATAAAATATCAATTCTTTTAAGGTTAAGCATATATGTTAACGTACTGAGGGTATCGCGGGTTGGCCGAATGACCAGATTTATACCGGGTGTGGTGTTGATTATTTTATCAATTTCACTGCCATAGGAGCGATTCATAGGTACACCTAAGGTAAGCTTTTTATTAACTAATAAATTGGTTAATGACACCGGTTTTGCGTCTTCAATCTCAAGCGCACTACTTAGCTTGGTATGCATGGCAATCGATGGCGAAAGCCCTGCTGTAGAGCTTTGATGTGTGAAATAAACACGCTCTTCGCGGTATTTATTCTTATAGAGCGACAAAGCACAGGCATTAGACTGCAGGTTTGCGAGTTCCTGAATCACTTTACCTGAGGGGATGATCACTTTTTCAAAGGTAATATGCGGCAGCTGTTGTTCTAAAAGCGAAATAATACTTTCGTCACGACCTTGGGATTTGTTGGGCCCGCTTATAATGTAGTAGGGCGCAAAATCATGTGTTAACCATTTTATTGTTCTGGCATTACACTTTGTGCTTAAAAATACACAGACTAACAGTATTAACCACGAAAACCGCATTGGCACTACAACGAATAAATAAACAAGGATTTAAGTGTAGTCAATAATACACCAAAAAGTAAAATGCCAGCTTCACGCTGGCATTTAGATTTATTTATAAGTGTTTAACTTATCAATGATAATTAGCTGGCTTTGAGCCACTTTACAAATTGACGTGCATCACTTGCTTTTTGAAACAATGCATTTTTCAAACCTTGTGTATCGCTAAAGATTACACGATGTTTGTTAACCGAAATTGATTGCACTGGATGTGCTATTTGGATCATAGATCCGTTATATTTGTATGACATAATAAAACTCACTTTATTTTTGTTATTTATTCTGGGCTTTTTCTTAAAGCACATTACAGATGATAAATAATCACATTGTGTTTAGCTTCATTACAGTGTTGACGATCTTTATGACACTTTTACGATGATATTAAAAATAAATCATCAAGGTATTAATAGGGGTTCTCGCCGTACAATAACTTAGCTTTTGAATATACGTTTTGCGGGGCTTACTGGATCAGGGTAAAGAGGTTAACCGCTAGGGCTTTTTATAGCCAAGCAGCGATGTTACTTCACAATATTTTACTTTGCAAGCAATTTATTAAAATACTTTGAATCGAGTGGAATTCGCATATAGCCATAAATATTAATTTGCAAAGGTCAACAGACCAGAATATATCTGACTATACTCAGTTTTTAACTGAGGGGGTCAAATGAGCTCACTATCTACGCCATATCAACATTTTTTATCTAATCCAATAGCAAAGCCGCCTTGTCGTATGCACATTGCGACTATGTATGGTTTTTTTGCTGAGATAGAATTAGCTAAATCACAAAGATATATTGATTCAACGCTAAACGTAGGCGTTAAAGGGAATATTCGTTTTAAAATACTTGGCGAGTTTGCACTTATTACATTTACAGATATTGAAAAAATAGTCTCAATGACACCGCCTTTCGAACAGCATTGTTGGATGCAAGAAACAGATATTATCATTTGGTTGCCTATCGCTAAAGTTGAAGATGAGGATATAACCTACCTATATTTGTATCCTGCATTTATCTGCGTTAATAACATTTATGCACTCATTAATGGTCGCGAAACGTGGGGCTATAATTAAATACTTATGTGATTACATTATGCCCGAGTGTGTAACTGAGCTTTCGAATTTTTCACTATCTTTAGAATGCATTGATCATTTTTCGACTGAATCAAAGCTACAAATGCATGAGCTATTTACAATTACAATAAATTCTCAGGGGCACGAAAATGATTTTTTCTCTGTCCTAGATGATTTTGGTGAGCAAGTAGCAAATTTGTTTTCTCGTAAACAGTTAGGCATTGATTTGTCATTATTAAAGCAGCTATTGAGTGGGTTTGTTAATCCACAAATGGATCAAATATTGTTTAAGCAATTTCTCGATGGCAGTAGTGATTCAGCGGTATACCAAAGCGTAATGCACTCACCCTCTATGATTAAAAAAATACATCATTTTAAATTTTTGAAACCTGAGTTTACTTCACATCTTAATAAATTAGATAGTTTCCCCCTTGCCGATATGTTTGGTCTGAAGTTAGGTAGTCAAACGCTGCACTTACCATTTTATGTTCAAATGGATTTTGACCAGTTAGCCACAACTAAAATTTAAATTGCTTAGAAGGATTTATCATGGGCCAAGAAAAAATTGTGATAATTGGTGGTGTATTGGCTATGACTGCTGCACTGTATTTAACTGAGCAGCGTGATTGGCAACAGCATCGAACTATTACTGTATACCAACAAGGTTGGCGTTTAGGTGGTAAAGGCGCAAGTGGTCGTAATGCGGCTCGTGGGCAGCGTATTGAAGAGCATGGCTTACATGTTTGGTTTGGTGCTTATGTAAATAGTTTTAAAACAATAGAAACGGTTTACACTAAGTTACAACGCCCAGTCGATTCACCTTTATCTACATGGCAAAAAGCATTAAAGCCGCATAGTTTTATAGCACTAGAAGAATATATTAATGATCAATAGCAAACATGGCCAATAGATTTCCTCTTATTACCTGGAAATCCTGCGGAGGGTAGTTTAGATATTACGCCATGGGACTTTATCAAAATGACCCTAGCTTGGCTAAAAAAGTGGATACTGGATTTACAATTAGCCGCAAAAAAAGCCAATAAAAATATAAAACTGAGCACAAAAAAATCTCGTGATCAGTCTTTATTACGCCATGTACATCAACAAATTGCTGACTTGGATTTGTTATTGCGGTTATACAAAGCCAATATAGTTTTAATAAATACTTATTTGCCTATTACAAATAATCTCATTTAGCAGGTTAATTTTATAATTATCCGGTGGTTAAAATTAATCTGCACTTATGCTCTACTCAGTAATGTTCTATTTGGTCGGGTGTTAAATAAAATGTCTGATGCCATCTTGATTAAAAAATCGTTCCCTCATTTTTACTAATAGTGAATACCGTGCAGTTATTCGCTGCGGTGATATCAATTATAAAAATGCAATTACAGACACCTATTAACTAACATGCTTTAATGGAAAGAGGATGTTTTTCTAGGTGTTAACAATGCAATATCAACATATTACTGTGCCAGAATATGGTGAAAATATACTTATTGATGAACAAGGACAGTGGCATATACCCGAACACCCTATTATTGCTTATATTGATGGTGATGGCGTTGGGCTGGACGTGATGCCAGTGATGCGAAAAGTAGTGGATGCCGCCATAGAGCATAGTTATGGCGCAAGACGCAAAATTCATTGGATGCAAGTTTACAATGGTGAGCAAGCTGCCAAGCTTTATGACGGTGATTGGTTCCCTCAAGAAACGATTAATGCAGTACGAGAGTGTAAAATCGCGATTAAAGGCCCTTTAACCACACCGCTTGGAGGCGGGTTTCGCTCGCTCAATGTCGCGCTTCGTCATGAAATGGATTTGTATGTAAATATGCGAACCATTAAAGGATTTAGTGCATTACCGTCACCCTTAAAAAACCCATTTACCACGCATATTACTGTGCTGCGTGATAGCAGTGAAGATGTGTACTCAGGAATTGAGTGGCAAGCGGGCAGTGTTGAAAGTGAAAAAATGCTCGATTTTTTATGTGAAGAAATGGGCGTAACACGGCTTCGTTTTACCCAAGAATGTGGTTTAGGTATTAAAAATATCTCTAAAGAGGGATCAGAGCGATTAATACGCTATGCAATTAATTATGCCCTAAAAAATAATAGTGAATCACTCACTTTAGTTCACAAAGGTAATGTACTTAAGTTTACCGATGGCGCATTTAAGCGTTGGGGATTTGCACTGGCCAAACGTGAATATGCTGCCGTTGAGCATCAAAACGGGCGCTGGCTTGAAATACAACGTGCTGATTTACCGCCGCTGGTTATTAAAGAAGTAATTGCCGATAATATGCTTCAGCAGTGTTTAATGAATCCTGCTCAATTTGATGTGGTGGCCACCACTAATCAAAACGGAGACTTTTTGGCCGATATGCTCAGTGCACAAGTCGGTGGAGTAGGGATTATGCCGGCGGCAAACTTAAATACCGAAGTTGCGTTTTTTGAACCCACACATGGTACATTTGAGCGCATAGCAGGGCAAGATAAGGCAAATCCGAGCAGTAGCTTATTGAGTGCGGTGTTAATGCTTAAGTTTATGGGATGGAGTGAGGCTGCTTGTTTAATTGAAAACGCGCTTGAAAGCACATTTGCCAGTGGACAGGTTACATTTGATTTAGCTCAATCAAATCATAACTCGACAACCTTAAGTTGCAAACAATTTGCCAACAAGGTTATCGAGCACTTTTAAAGGGCAGCATTTTACGCTGCAGAGGCGTTAGCTGTTTGCTTGCGATGAACGCATGGACGCTCTGTCAGCTCTGCAGCTCTGTGGTAAAGTTTATGGGCGCTTGGCTCATCACAGAGTGTGCCACTAAGCGTATCCATTAAAGCAACCACAATAATTGCAGGCACTTGGCAACAGTATTCATCTAGAACCGCTGCGGTTGTTTGTGCATCTACATGACAATGTGGATGACTTTTACGTTGATATGCATTTAATAAAGTATTCACGTCGAGAATGTCGTTTTCTTGGTGTTTTGTTTTACGACATGTACACCCAAACTCATCAACTAACGTGGCTAACGCTTGGTAAACGTGTTGCGTTTGAAGTGTTGTTTTACGACACAATTGTTGTTCAATGAATTGATGTAAATTTGCATCAATGAATAATCCGTCTTGTTGTGTGAAGCTCGCTGATGTTTGCATAATTATTACTCTTAGTTTGTTGGCTTAATTTCACTGTAGCGCTAAGTGTAATATTAATGAAATTGTTGTTTTCAATAACTGATATTGATTTTATCAATATTTTAATTCTTTACCTATCAATCACTGTATTTGCAAACGCCAACAACTCGCGTCTAAGCCATTGGTGCGCTGGTGTATGGTGTAACAACGGGCTCCATATCATTTTTACTTCTATGGGGACGATTTGAAATGGCACAGGGCTAATCACTAAATTAGTATGGCTAGTTAAAAGCTTTGCTTGACGGCGCGGAAGGGTTGCAATGAGTTGCTCAGATTGACACAGTAAACTGGCAATCATGTAATGACGAGTAAACACTCTTATTTTACGTGTTTGTTCTAATTGCCATAATGCCTCATCGACCCAGCCTAATTTTTGTTTACCTGATTTATTGGTTACAGCGGGTTCGGGGCCCCAGCCGGCTCGATTAACCCAAATATGTTCACTTTTTAAGTATTGGTCTAAGTTTGCATCGTTTAAAAATGGATTATGTGGATGGGTTAAACAACAGTAGTTATCTCGCCATACAGTAGCTTGATGAAAAGAGCGCGGCAGACCATTAAAACGGTTTATTGCCAAATCGATAGTGCCTTTTTCCATATCCTGTAGGTTCACGTCGCTGGGGCTAAGTACATCGAAGTCAATGCCCGGATTTTTAGCTAGCTGCTCGCAAATAAAGGGGGCAATTAGCGTCGATTCTAAATAATCGTTTGCCATAATACGAAACGTCACGTGGGCGGTAGCCGGATTAAACTGCTCACTTGGTTGCGTGATCTCTTCTGCCATTTTTAACAGCGCTTCAATTTCGGGCTTAAGGGCAAGGGCTTTAGCTGTTGGAGTCATGGAGCCCGCAGCTCGTACCAGCAAAGGATCGTCAAATAAATCTCTTAGGCGTTTTAACGCATTGCTCATAGCTGGTTGTGTTAATGCGAGTTTATTGGCCGCTTTAGACACACTTTTTTCATCAATTAATACATTTAAATAGACGAGTAGGTTGAGATCGACATTTCTTATATTCATATGATCAATTTTATTTATTTGCTGTATTAATTATCTAAATTAAAGCGTGCTTGCTAAGGTGTAAACCTCTAATAAAAAATAATCAGCATAATTGCTAAAAATAGAAGCGCCTATACTATGCCTAGCACGTCGTTAACGTCTACCCACAATCCTATACAAGAACTCATAGCCACTAAGTTAGCACGCGCTGTATTTGCTGGCTTTGAAGCTATGTTTGCACAGTTTTTAAATATTACCTTAGGGGCACAAAGTCGCTTTGAACAACGCCAATATCATGAGGTGCAAGCGGCAATGCGAGCGCGCTTGCAAGTATATGAGCGTCAAGTAAAGCAGGTGAGTGAGGCCGTTAAAGTGATTGCCTATGATGAACTAAACTGTCCGCAAACATGGCAACGTGCAAAAAATATTTATGGCGAAATGGTTAAAGAGCATGAAAACCAGCCAATTGCACATACGTTTTTTAATTCTACTTTTGGCGCTATTTGGGATGATAAAAAAATTCGTACGGTGCATTTATTTGTCTTAAAAGCAAAGTACCGGGGGCAACCACGTTCTTATGAAGGGCTTGTGAGTCGTATTTCCTTAAAAGAAGGGTTTGATAGCGCAGTTAAAACCTTAGTTGATGAACAAGTGTTTAGAGTGCCATTTAAAAGTTTAAACGAGGACTTAGCTAAACTACAAGCAACGTTAACCCAAGGGGCGCAGCAACAATGCCGACAAGTGTATGAGCTAATAAGTTTAAATGACGGCTATATTGAGTACGCTAACTCACACTTTTACCGAAATAAAGCGTGTTATGTAATAGGACGATGTATTGCTAAAAATGGCGATAATATGCCCTTTGCAATTGCCATTTTAAATACCCCAGACGGGCTTACAATTGATGCTGTAATGATGGGCGCTGATCAGCTGAGCTTGTTATTTGGCTTTGCGCGCACGTACTTTATGGTAGATACCGACCAACCTGCACGGTATGTAGATTACTTAAGTGTGTTAATGCCTCACAAACAACGGTTTGAATTGTTTAATGCGATTGGTTTTATTAAACATGCGAAAACAGAATTTTATCGCTATAAGGTGGACACGACTAAAAGTAGCCCCGAGCAATATAAATATCATTTAGCACCAGGTACACCAGGTATGGTGATGCTTGTTTTTACAATTGATGGCCTAGACTATGTGTACAAAGTAATAAAAGATAAGTTTAGTGCACCAAAAACGGCGACAAAACAGCAGGTAAAAGATAAGTATAACTTTGTAAAACAGGCTGATAGAGTAGGGCGATTAGTTGATACTCATGAATTTAGATACCTAGCCTTTGATTTAAGTCGTTTTAGTGATGAACTGCTTACTGAAATGAAAAAACACATTGGTAATAGCTTAATTATTTCGGGCAAAGCGTTAATACTCAAACATGTCTATGTTGAGCGAAAAATGACACCGCTTAATTTATATATCGGTCAATGTACCAGTAAATCACTGCAGCAGGTGATGGTTGACTATGGTAAAGCGATAAAAGAGCTTGCCAGTGCAAATATTTTTGCCGGTGACATGCTAATGAAAAACTTTGGCGTGACACGTTGGGGGCGAGTGGTATTTTATGATTACGATGAAATTTGCCCTCTTACTGATTGTAATTTTAGAGAAGTGCCAAATACTGACAACGCGTTAGAGGAATTAAGCTCACATTCTTATTTTGATATAGACCAAAATGATATATTCCCGAGTCAATTTAAGGTGTTTTTTAGTGCCAGCAGCAGTGCCTTTAGCCATTTTAATCATTATCATAGTGACTTATTTACGGCAAAGTACTGGCAAATGACTCAGCAAGGTATTGAGCAAGGTCAGCTTCCTGATGTATATCCTTATAAACAAAGCTGGCGCTTTAATAATTTATAGTTTTGTTTATCTTTCATAGTTAAATTCGAAGTTGTGTTTTTAGGCAAGGCTTCCCCTGCAATTGCTGATAACGCAGCATAAATGCAGAACATGCACTGCCCAACGAGTTCGGCCTAAATTGAAAAAAGTTTAGTCCACAAAGGCCAATAAACTGATTAAATCAGCGCTAAATTTTTGTACTTAAGGCGCTGTTAACTCCAAAAGGAGTATTATGAGGTTTATATTAGTTGGCTTCGCTTTTTTTGTCAGGCTTTGTGTTTGCCAGTGCCAAAACCCCGAGGTTACATCAATAAAATTACTAACCGCTACACACTTTAATTATATTACACAGAAAATAACGAGTTAGTTGAAGCCGAAGTATGGCGAAAATCAAATAGAATAAAATACGAGGAGATTTATGCAGTACATTTCACATCAAGATCAGCAGTTAGCGTTTGAACAAACCGACAAGCCGAAGATTAGCAGTAATGAAGTATTGGTAAAAGTAGCAGCGATTGGCGTTAACCGCGCCGATTGTATGCAGCGCCAAGGTAAGTATCCTGCTCCTGAAGGGGATAGCCCTATACTAGGACTCGAATGTGCAGGTACCGTGTGTGAGCTTGGCAGTGAGGTAGACCCTAAATGGCAAGATAAGCGTATTTTTACTCTATGTGCCGGTGGTGCGTACAGTGAATATGTCGCGGTAGATGCGCAGCAATTAATGGAATTGCCAGATAATATTTCTATGGCACAAGGTGCTGCTATTAGTGAAGTGTATTTAACTGCCTTTGGCGCACTCTTTGAGTTAGGAAAACTACAATCAGGGCAAACGGCGCTTATTCATGCCGGTGCCAGTGGCGTAGGCGGAGCGGCTATTCAAATGGCAAAAAGTGCCGGTGCACAGGTGGTAATAACAGCAGGGTCTGATGAAAAATGTGAACACGCTAAAGGCTTGGGTGCTGACCATGTGATTAATTATAAAACCACTGATTTTGTTGAATATATGAAGGCACATAACTTAAGTGCAAACGCCATAGTCGATCCGGTTTCTGGCCGCTATTTGAATAAAAATGCCAAAGTGGCCGCAATGGATTGTCAGATTGTGATGCTCGCATTTTTAGATAGTCGCTTTGCCGAAGTCGATTTTGCACGCTTATTACAAAAGCGCATTTCGTTTCATGCCTCCACATTGCGTAATCGCAGTATTGCGTTTAAACGCGCGTTAAAAGATGCATTTGTAGCGCGCTTTTATGATGATATTGCCAATCAAAAGTATGACTTTAATATTTATAAAACCATGCCATGGCAACAAGCTAGTGAGGCACATGCCATTTTAGAGGGTAATGAAAACTCAGGTAAAGTTGTATTGTTGGTAGAGTGAAACAAGTAATGCCACAGGGATTAATATTGTTAATCCCTGTATGAGGCCATATACTTTAACAAACTATTTCGATTTTAAGGTTAATAATGAATCCAATTATTGCAATATTAAAAGAGCACAATGTCAGCGATGAAAAAGTAGCTGCATTATTTGAAGCATTTACCCAAAACCCAATGATGGCTATGGCTTTAGTACAAGAGCTGGGCATACCACCTGAAAAACTGCAGCAATTGATGGCGGTAGTAATGACCCAACCTCATTTAATTAAAGAAGCAACGGATGAATTAGGTTTAGATTTTGCAAAAGTACAAGAAGCGAAAGACAAGTTAAACCAGCAGTAAACTATCTTTAGAGGCATGTTTTATGCTTGTCTCTATCCCTAAACATGTTTTGTTACACACTCATTTGAACGGCTCTGCATTTATACAATTAAATAAATACTTAACCTATAGCAGAGACAAAACATGAAGCGACTTTATAAATTTTGGAAAAATAACCGTTCTTAAGGGCCTGTTAACCTTTCAAGGTTGAATTTGCAGTAGTCTGTTTGGTATTTAAGCAAGGCAGAGCCTATGTGGTGTGGTTATTCCCCATAAATAGGCGATAACGTAGCATCAATGCCAAACAGGCATTGCCCAAAGGGTTCTTCCAAGGGGCGATTAACTCTTTGTTACTCGGTTTTTACTTAGCCCACTAGGTTACAAACCTCGCGCCGCGATTAAATCGCCCCTTGTTTGAACAAATTCCAATCCGCAAAGGTCAACAGGCCCTATTGTTTTTATTATTTTAATGAGCGTGTTTCGTAGTGCCGTCGCCGATTGGTACGAAGTACCAACAGGTTCAATGAAACCGACTATTGAAGAAGGCGACCGAATCCTTACCGATAAAATGGTGTATGATTTACGTATACCATTTACGCATGTATCCCTGTTAAGACTGGCAGAACCAAAAACCGGCGATATTATTGTATTTGATTCTAAGGTGGCGGGTAACCGTTTAATAAAACGCGTTATTGGCACACCAGGTGATACAATTTCATTTCAAAACAACGAATTGACCATTAATGGTGAGAAAGTAAGTTATAGCACTTTAAACAAGAGCATTCAGTGGCTAGATAAAACTGAGCACTTAAAGGGGCATGCTCATACCATACGGCTTACCAAATCGGCAGCAAGCTTAGTGCAGTTTTCGGCAACATCGATAGCAGCAGATCATTATCTTGTTATGGGTGATAACCGCGATAACAGTGCGGACTCACGGGTTATTGGATTAATTCCACGTGATGAGTTGCTTGGTCGGGCAGAGCGTGTGATTGTCTCGCTTGATTATGATGATTACTACTTGCCAAAAAGTGACCGATTTTTGAAGCGTTTAGAATAAAAAACTTACTATTATAATGGCTAAGCAAGACTGTCCTATGTGTGCTGCGGCACATGCTTGGGTTGGCTTAGGGCGAATTATGTATGTGAGTTCTACTGCACAGTTAACACGTGGCTAAGTGAAATGCACGTTGCTACAGCACCGGTCAATCCTTTGCCTATTGAGGCTATTTCTCCCAATGCGGCGGTTTATGGTCCAGTACCGGCACTTGCAGAGCAAGTTCATGCTTTGCACCGCCAATTTCACCAAGCAAGGTAACTAAAAAAGCAGCGAGCTGTCCTTTTATAATTCAATTAGCAAATAATGAGTGTATGTTATAGTTACCTGTACTCATTTTTAAATCAGAGCTGCAAAAGGCATAACTATGATTATTAAGATGTTTGATAAACTACTATTTGCTTGCGCTTTTATTGTTTCATTGCAACTACCGCAGCTGAGTGATCATTACCAACAACATTTAGCGGGTTTGTATCATGCGACCAAGTGGCAAGTTGATGGCTATGCAAAAACGGCCAAGCAATATAACTTTTCTAGCACGCAAGCGATGATAAACCGCCATTTAGCAAACACTGAACCGAGTGTCAGAGCCGATGCAAATCAAAAACAGCAAACATTACTGCAATTTGCCGATTTAAAAAAAGGGATGGCTATTTTTGAACAAGGTAATTTAGTGCAAAAAATGCTGTATATGTTCTCCCCTGAGCGCGTTGACAGATTACAAAATACACTTGATAACTTTAAGTTAGGTATCCCTTTAACCGCGAGTGCAGTGTTGTTTGCATTGGTATTAGCTATTTTATTAAATCAATTACTTATGCTGCCACATGCTTTATATGTTAGGCGTAAAAAGCGTATTGCATCCGATGCGGTAAAATTTAATAGCTGATCGTCAATGAATTATCATTGGTAATTTTCACTGGCCCTTTTAACAACAAATGCGCCACGAATGTCACCCAGTTTAAAATCAGTTGCCTGATCATTAGGGTATAAAGTCGTTATTTTTTTAGAAACTGTGGGGTCAATCTGACTGCCATGACACGCTAAACACGCTTTTTGAGTAGGAATCGCTTTTACAAAATACCAGCCATCCGGTCTTTGCTCTTGATATTCTATGCTTGCTACCGGCTCGCCATTGAGCTTACGTTGTTCAAAGTTTAATAAAATATTTTTGAGCCATGCATCGGGTTGATTATCTGAGTTACGAGTTTTCAAAGCACTACGGCTAATTTGCCAAGGACTATTGCTATGTTGTGAAGCGATAGCGGGTGCAGCTGTATTACATACACTTATTGCCGCTAGTGGGCCGCTTTGTTTCATAGTACTAACCAGTACCTGTTTTAAATCACTTGAAAATGCCTTAATGGTTTGTCGTGCCTCGTCGGTATCGTTAGCAAAAGCAGCGGATGAAAGAAATAAACTGGAAAAAAGCAAAATAATGCGCATAATACACCTTTAAATATTAGAATATTCTAATATACAGGGTATCAGGTGTTTTTCAAGTAAATCGTTTAGCGTTTAAGCACTTTTTTACTTAAGGCACCGCGCCTAAAATCGATAAACAGTTTCAAGAGAAAAGATATGCACAATAAGCACGGTGAGAGTAAAATAAAAAACCAACAAAATAACCATGATGCTGGTGGACTTAATGCACAAGATCCATTAGCCGCTATTAAAGCAATTCGACTCGAACAGTTAGCGCAATGTCGGCTAAAAATACAAAAAGAAATGCAACACATGCAAAACAAAAAATAGCCTTGGGCGATAAAAACTTGCTAAGTTAACGTTATTAATTTTAAAGGTTGGATAGTGCAATTAATCCGTTATCTATAAAACATCCGCATCAAATTATTACTTTTATAGCTTGGCTGTGCGCTTTAGCTGTGATGTTAATAGGGCTACTTGCGCCTGAAAATAAACGTGTTTTAATGCTGTTGACTCTGAGTTCGCTCTGCTTACTTATGTTTAATAGTGTAACGATGTCAGCTTGGGTATTTAAACGTTTTAAAGACCAACAATTACGCTTTATTGCTCTTTTAGGCTGTGGCGCTTTTCTGTTATGTATCGCGGGTGATGTGGTTAATTTTAATTTACCCCAACACTATTATCGCTATAGTACCTTGATAAAACATGATTACTTAGTGGATTCAATCTTATTTTTTGCACCTGGTTACAGCCTTTTATTTATAGCCTGTGTGTTAGCTTTTAATCTAAAACGCCGGGTGTCGCTTATAAAAAGTGCACTTTTTTTTGTTGTTGTGTTGGTGCTAACTAGTGCGTCGTTCTCTACTATGTATCTTGAGGGGGCAGGAGATACTATTTTAGCTATGACTGGGGTTTATAGCTTAGTGATAACGGCTGTTGGGCTTATGGGTCTGGTATTAGTTGTTGCCTATGGTGGGATTAACGCACCCAAATCAATAGTGTGGGTGAGCTTAGGACTTTTCCTTGCTGCATTGGCTGATGCTATTATTGGTGCTTTTTGGATTTATGGTAATCAGGGGCAAGGCTTTTACCCTCAAGTGCGCTATATAAACTGGTTTGTGTATATTAGCTCGCAAAGCTTGGTGATTCACTTAGCAAAAGTTGTTGCAGTAGTACCAAATCGCAATAATGCTTAATCATTTTCAGGGAGCAAACCAGAGAATAGCAGTGTTAAAAATTCTCATTAGAATAGCTAAATAACAGATGAAAAAAAAGCCGCTAAATATTAGCGGCTTTAAGCGATAATAATTACATTACGCGCATACCCGGCTCAGAGCCGTCGTCTGGGTTAAGAATGTAAATTTCTTTACCACCAGGGCCTGCCGCAAGTACCATGCCTTCAGACATTCCAAAACGCATTTTACGTGGTTTGAGGTTAGCAACCATTACCGTTAGTTTACCTTCAATGTCTTCTGGTGCGTAAGCCGATTTAATTCCAGCAAACACTTGGCGAGTTTCACCGCCTAAATCAAGGGTTAATTTAAGCAGCTTGTCAGCGCCTTCTACGTGCTCTGCTTTGGCAATTTTAGCAACACGCAGGTCTACCTTTGCAAAGTCATCAAACTCAATCTCTTCGCTAATAGGCTCTTTTGCAAGTGGGCTATTAGGATCGATTTTGTCTTTTTCAGCAACTAAGCTTTCTTTTGATTCTTCAACCATTTTATTCACTTTATCCATTTCTACACGTTGCATTAACGGCTTAAATTTATTGATAGGGTGGTTTACTAGCGCTGTTTGGGCACCCTGCCAAGATAATTCATCATTTAAAAAGGCTTCAACATTACTTGCCATGCCAGGTAGCACTGGTTTTAAGTAAGTGATCAACACGCGAAATAGGTTAAGTCCTAGTGAGCAAACCTGATGCGCTTCTTCTTGCTTTGACTCATCTTTAATAAGCACCCAAGGCGCGGCATTATCAATAAACTGGTTTGCTTTATCAGCAAGTGCCATGATTTCACGAATTGCACGGCTGTATTCACGGTTCTCGTAATATTCGGTGATTGTCGCTGATGCGTTCTGGAATTCTGCAAGCAGTTGAGGTTGCATAACTGTATTGCTCAGCTTACCGTCGAACTTTTTAGTAATAAAACCAGCACAACGACTGGCAATATTCACTACTTTACCTACTAAGTCTGAGTTTACACGTTGTGCAAAATCTTCAAGGTTTAAATCTAAATCGGTAATGCCACTATTAAGTTTAGCTGCGTAGTAGTAACGTAAAAATTCTGGGTCTAGGTTATCTAAATAAGTACGCGCTTTAATAAACGTACCTTTTGATTTAGACATTTTTGCGCCATTGACCGTAACAAAACCATGGGCGAATACGTTAGTTGGCTTTCTAAATTGAGCGCCTTCTAACATGGCAGGCCAAAATAGACTGTGGAAATAGATGATGTCTTTACCAATAAAGTGATAAAGCTCAGCGTCTGAACCTTCTTGCCAAAATGCATCAAAGTCGATGCCCTGTTTATCACATAAGTTTTTAAAGCTCGCCATATAACCAATAGGCGCATCTAGCCATACGTAAAAGTATTTACCTGGTGCGTTTGGAATTTCAAAACCAAAATAAGGTGCATCACGGCTAATGTCCCATTGCTGGAGACCATCGGCAAACCACTCATCTAACTTGTTAGCCATTTCTTGTTGAATTGTGCCTGAATGTAGCCACTCTTTAAGCATGTCTTCAAAGGCGGGTAAATCAAAAAAGTAATGCTCAGAATCTTTTAAGATAGGCTCAGCACCCGACATAACAGAGCGTGGGTTAATCAGCTCGGTTGGGCTGTAGGTTGCGCCACAGGCATCACAGCTATCCCCGTTCTGATCTTCTGATTTACATGTAGGACACGTGCCAGTGACAAAGCGATCTGGCAGAAAAATGCCTTTTTCTGGATCGAATAACTGTGAAATAGTGTGCTTTTTAATATGACCGGCATCGTTAAGGCGATTATAAATAAGCTCACTAAATTCTTTATTCTCTTGGCTATGGGTACTGTGGTAATTATCAAATTTGATATTAAAGTCAGCAAAGTCGCGTTGGCGCTCGATACTAACGTTTTTTACCATTTCCTCAGGCGTGATCCCTTGTTTTTGCGCATTAAGCATAATAGGTGTGCCATGAGCATCATCGGCGCACACATAGTACGCTTCGTGGCCTTGTAGTTTTTGAAAACGCGACCAAATATCAGTTTGAATATACTCTAATAAATGCCCTAAATGGGTAGGGCCATTGGCATAAGGTAATGCGCTAGTAATCAGGATCTTTCGCTGTGCCATAATCATTCCGAATTAAGCGTTCCTAGTCAGGAACAGATGAAAATTATTACATTATCGATAAGCAAAGTGATAACAAAGCACACTGCTTATCGATATTTACTAATTGACTGGTGTTAATGCCCTGAATGTTACATAATTCCGTGGCACTTTTCATCAAAGAAACGCTATTTTATTGCTATGTTTGGACTGTCGAAACTATTCTCTGCAAAATCGGTGCAAAAACAACCGATTATTTCTGCTCTAGCGGCCTATCGCAGTGCCGCTTTCGCTGTGGGTATTGAGCAAGATTTCATTGCTGATATCACTCAAAACACTGATAAATCAATTACGGTTAAACTCAATCTCCCTTTTGCGGCGCAATCTGAAATGCCGCATGTGGCTCAATTTTTGACTGAGCGTTTAAAGATTGATGTAAACGTAACGGCTAGTGTTCACCTTAAAGAGGCTGCGAAATTTAAAGCCATTAAACATATTGTTTTAGTCGCCTCAGGAAAAGGTGGGGTGGGTAAATCTACTACGGCTGTAAATCTTGCGGGCTCGCTTAAAAATGAAGGCGCAAAAGTAGGCATACTAGATGCCGACATTTACGGTCCGTCAATTCCTATGTTGTTAGGATTAGTTGGCAGTGAGCCGGTTACAAAAGACAATAAACAATTACAACCGTTTGATGCCAATGGTATTAAAGCGCAATCTATCGGTTTTTTAGTCCCCAGCGATGATGCCACCGTATGGCGCGGTCCAATGGCCTCAGGGGCGCTTAGTCAGCTTTTAAATGAAACCGATTGGGGTGAACTTGATTATTTAATTGTAGATATGCCGCCAGGTACCGGTGATATTCAATTAACCATGAGCCAAAAAGTGCCAGCCAGTGGCACCGTGATTGTCACGACGCCACAAGACTTAGCGCTTGCTGATGCGCAAAAGGGTATTGCTATGTTTAATAAAGTAAATGTGCCAGTGCTCGGTTTGATTGAAAATATGAGCCATTACATTTGTGAGCATTGCGGCGAGGCCAACCATGTATTTGGTAAAGACGGTGCGCAAAAATTAGCCCTTAAACATGGTGTGCCTGTGCTTTCGCATATTCCGCTTGCGATTGATATCAGAGAATCCTCTGAGCAAGGTAAGTTGATTGCCGATGATACAGATGCGGTTATTAGCAAAACTTACAGCGCGGCCGCGCGATTGGTTGCCAGCACGCTTTACTATCAACAACATCACAACGCGATTGACGTTGTGATTACGGAAGATTAAAAATGAGACTTTCAGATACACATATTAAAGAATACTTAAACGATGGGCGCATTGTTATCGAGCCCGCGCCAACGAGTGAAATGATTTCAGGGGTTACCGCTGATCTTCGCTTAGGTAATAAGTTTAGAACATTTCATGCCCATAATGCCGCTTATGTTGATTTAAGTGGTCCAAAAGATCAGCTTAATAAAGCGTTAGAATCAATCATGAGCGACGAAATTGTATTAGCTGAAGGCGAAGCGTTTTTTCTACATCCTGGCGAGCTTGCGTTGGCAATAACCTATGAAAAAGTAACCCTACCTGCAGACATTGTTGGTTGGTTAGACGGGCGTTCATCGCTGGCACGTTTGGGTTTAATGGTGCATGTTACAGCACACAGAATCGATCCTGGTTGGAGTGGTAATATTGTTTTAGAGTTTTATAACTCTGGTAAGCTGCCGCTTGCACTCAGACCTATGATGAAAATTGGCGCAATGAGTTTTGAAACACTTACCGGTCCGTGTGAAAGCCCTTATAACACCCGCATTGATGCAAAATATAAAGATCAGAATAGTGCGGTAGCAAGTCGTATCAGTGACGATAAATAACTGAGCTAAACAATGGCTTATTTTTCTAGTTGATGAAGCGCATAACCTAATAGTTGAAAATAATGGTTAAGCGCTTCATTGGCGTGTAACGTGTGATTTAGCTCAGGATAAATTAAGTTATTATTACTTAAACCGCCGACTAAAAAACTGTTTTTGATTGTTTGATGCTCGTTGATACAGGCTTCAAAACACCGAGCAGCAAGCTCCTCTGGCATACTCATATACAGCTGATTATGCGCTTTATCAAACGCAATGCATTTATTTACAAATTCATTGGCATGTTCACCGCTTTGCTCTAAAAACACCTGTTTATAAAATTGATTAAGTGCATCATTAAGTGGATGGCTTAAGTCGGGTGAGTTTGATAACCATAACTTAGAAGCGAAACCAAAGCGGGTTTTTGATTTAAACAAATGCTCACTAATATGATGATCAAAAGCATGAAACCATTCATGGGCTAAAGCGCCACCGCCTGCATTTTTAGCCAGTGCTAAGGTTTGGTCATACGCATTATAATGTGCTTGCACGCCTTTTTGTCCACCGTGACCAAAAGCGAAATTAAGCTTGCCACGCAGGCCAATGGCTGTGGGTGGTAAATGCAAAATCTGCGCTAAATCAGCCAGCGCATCATAAATTAAGTTGGCACTAATAAAGCGCTCTTCTTTAGTAACCCATTTACCAACCACCATAGAACGAAAACCAAATGTGGTTCTTATATCACTAAAATCGACTTGATCGTCAAAACGATAGTCGGGACCTTGGCGAGAAAACCCGCGTTTTAATCGAGATGTGGTATTACGCATCGGTTATTTTATTTCAGCTTATTACAAGTAACGTGCTTTTACGTGAGCGGGCATGTGTTGGGTTTGTTTTTTTATTAATTCCTCTAATAAACCATACAAGGGGGCAGGGTTTAGTGCTTCTATGAGCCATAAACTATGTGCTACAGCTTCTAGTGTCGATAAACTATCTGCTCTAGGGGCTTTACGAATAGCATAACGGTTGGTGGGGATATGGCTAAAGCTTACCGTTTTAAACTGTTGTAATAACGAGGTTAATTGCAAAATTTTAAAGGCTTTATTCCATGTACCATCAATCACAATTAAATGCGTAATCTCTTGTAGATTTTCTTTACTATTCGGTCGGTCTAATTTTACGGCGCTCTCGCTTGGGTAGAGTAATACGCTCGATTCAATAGGCAGGTCTTGTAAACTGGCGAAGTCCTGATTATTTTCGCCTCTAATAATTTTACAGTGGGTTAAACCCAAAGCTAATAGCTGCGCCGTATTTTTGCTAACTTTTGCTTCACTGGGGTGCTGCAAAATAATAACCTGAGTTTGGTTATTAACACGGGTAATTGCGCTGCAAATACAAGTGCTTAGCGAAAAGTTACACTGTTTACAAAGAGGGCGTGCCATTGAATACACTATGTCGTTAGTACATTTGGCGTAATTATACATTTTTGCACTAATAAAGTTGGTTTTTTTTGTGCTTAGATATAGAGTAAGAGATAAGAAGAAAATCGATGGACCGTATTGAAGGGCATGAATATGACAGAGATCAATATTGACGAATCCGCTTTAGAAAGTATGGAATCGCTATTAGGAGAACAATTTCCAGATACGCTGGAATTTTGTTGTGCGGAATTTGAGCGATTGGGTAACGAAGCAATTGCTGCGATTGGGCAAGATAAAGAGGCTGCTATTCGCCACTCTCATAGCCTTAAATCAAACGCCGCTCAATTTGGTGCGGCAAGTTTAGCCGAAGTTGCCCGTTTAATTGAATATAATTTAAATAACGGGAATGACGAGCAGGCTGTTAATGCAGCCCATGGATTAATGGCACAAGTTACTGGTTCACAAGCAAAACTAAATGCATGGTTAGCTGGACGCTAAGCGTGTTTTAACAGTAATAAAAAAGAGTGTTAACGTGAATTTTTTTCAGTTTTAAGCGCTTAATTTTTCTAGTAATTCACGGCTTTACTGCGTTAGTCTAATGACTAACTTGCTCTTTAGAGGTAACAATGTCAGAAATAAAAAAGAGTCATAAATTAGACGGCGTCTGTTATGACATCCGAGGTCCCGTTTTAGTGCAAGCTAAAAAAATGGAGGATGAGGGCCAAAAGGTATTAAAGCTTAATATAGGTAACCCCGCCGCATTTGGTTTTGATATGCCAGAAGATATGCATCGCGATATCATCCGTAATTTATATTCAGCTCAAGGGTACTGTGACTCTAAAGGTCTTTATTCTGCGCGTGTTGCTATTTATCAGCACTACCAACAGCGTGGCTTACACAATTTAGACGTTGATAATATTTACATTGGTAACGGTGTGAGTGAACTTATCCAAATGGTTACTCAAGCACTGTTGAATAATGATGATGAAGTGTTAATTCCTGCCCCAGATTATCCACTTTGGACAGCCTCGGTAAGATTAGCAGGTGGTAATCCGGTTCACTACTTGTGTGATGAAGAGCAAGATTGGTTTCCTGACATTGATGATATTAAGAGTAAAATCACTTCTAAAACCAAAGCATTAGTGCTGATTAATCCCAACAACCCAACCGGGGCTGTGTACAGTGACGCTTTGCTTGAAGAATTGATCAATATTGCTCGAGAGCACAAACTACTGCTGTTAAGCGATGAAATATACGAGAAAATTCTATACGACGGCGTTACCCATACTTCTATTGGTTCATTATGTGATGATCTCCCTATCATCACCTTTAATGGCTTAGCTAAAACATACCGTGCTGCTGGGCTGAGAATGGGCTGGATGGTGTTAAGTGGTCGCACGGCATTAATGACAGATTTAATTAAAGGCTTAGATATTCTTGCTTCAATGCGTCTTTGTGCCAATGTGCCTGCACAATATGCAATTCAGCAAGCACTGGGAGGGGTTCAATCAATTGATAGCTTAATAGACCCCGGTGGGCGTTTATATGTGCAGCGAGATATTGCTTGGCGCGGCTTAAATGCGATTGATGGAATTAGTTGTAAAAAGCCAAAAGGGGCGCTTTATGCTTTCCCTAAAGTGGATACCGCTAAATTCAATATTAAAAGCGATGAACAAATGATGTTTGATTTGTTAAAAGCAGAAAAAATATTATTAGTGCATGGGCGCGCCTTTAACTGGCCAGAGCCTGATCACTTTAGATTGGTATTTTTACCTAATAAAGATGATTTATCGAGTGCAATGATGAAAATGCAGCGTTTTTTCAAAGATTACCGACAAGAATAGAAAATAAAAAGCGAGCCAAATGGCTTAATGCAGATCAGTTAAGAATATTTTTATGATCACTTGACTGATCTTTTCATGGCTTCAAAATCCGATATTAGAAATAATATCGGATTTTTTTATGTCTCTCATTCAGCACTTCGATAACATGTCT